>DAFJ01000032.1:0-32732 GCA_002497905.1 Euryarchaeota archaeon UBA251 | reverse complement strand
GTGCGCCCGCCGGGATTTGAACCCGGGACAAGAGGTTGGAAACCTCTGGTGATAACCCCTTCACTACAAGCGCGTCACCCCTCCGAATCATCACTCTGCCTTATTCGATTCGGTTGGTATCCTTCAGTATCATCGTAGATATCACGAATAGTCACACGGGTTGAAAAGCGGCTTTCACCCCGTGAGGCTGTTATCTATGGCAGTTCCCGGTGTTGCGCAAGATTCCTCGGATCTCGAGGATCAGCAACAAATCGTTGGGCGTCGGATTTGGATGGTCGTCCCCTACATCCTCGTATACTGGAGGCGAGCTCTGGGGGGGATCATCAGTAATGCAGTCGCTCGCGCCTTCGACCTCATACCTTTTGTTGCCATCGGTATGGCTGCTGATTACTACAGTTCTGGCGTATACACATCTGACTTGATTGAGTCGATTGTATCTCCATCTCCAGAGGTCCGTTTTGGTTTGTTGATCTTCGCCGGGTTCACTGGTCTTGCAGTAGCCCAAGGGCTCAGTGATTATCTTTGGCAGTCGACAGCATACAAGGTTCAACACGATATCCGCATGGACGCTACTTCTAGCCTGATGGCGATGGAAGCGTCTTATTTTGAGGTTCGACAATCGGGTAACCTGATGTCAGTTTTATCCGCAGACGTTGCACAGTTGGAAGATATCGTCTCTGATTCTAGTACTAGCATAATCCGTCTAATCGTAACGTTCAGTACTGCTTTTCTTATTCTCATCTGGATGTCATACAAACTAGCATTGACTTTGTTCCTTCCACTCCTTCTAATCGCTCCTATGGTATACTGGTTCTCGACCCGCGTGCAGCGTCGTTATCGGCGTCAGCGGGAGAGTACGGGTGGCATCGTTGCAATCCTTGAGAATGTCCTTGCTGGAATCACAGTGGTTCAGGCATACAATGCAACAGATCACGAGCGAGAGCGCGTTCATGGTGAGAGTGCAGAATATCGTGATCAAGCTATCAGTGCTTCAGCGATCCGTAACCGGTTTGTTCCTGGACTCTATGTGGTAGCTGGTGTGGCATTCGGCCTCCTCGTCACCGTGGGCGGATTTCTGATGGCCGGAGATGAAATCACTGTGGGGCAGTTCGTGACTTTCCTACTCATCTCCACGAGGATGACTATGCCTCTGTTCATAATGGGGCTATTGCTCAATCAGCTCCAGCGTGGCGAGGCTGCTGCACGTCGCGTATTTGCTCTAGTGGAACTGACTCCTTCAATCAGTGATAATGAGTTGGCAATTCCCCTCGATGATAAGATTGAGAGCATCGAGTTCTCTGATGTCACCTTCGCGTACCCTGGGACCGAGACTCGCGTTCTGAACGATGTGTCATTTAGTGTTGACAACGGGGGATTCACTGGAATCATGGGTCATACAGGTGCAGGAAAGAGTACCATACTGAAACTCATCGAACGATTCTATGAGCCACAAGTGGGGCAGGTTCTCATCAATGGCGTGGACATTAATGAATACACTTTGGAATCCGTTCGTTCGCGGATTGGGTTTGTCTCACAGGAGCCTTTCCTATTCTTTGGCTCATTGCGAGATAACGTTGCTTATGCTCGTGAATCCACGGATGAAGAGGTCGAAGAGGCGCTTAGAACAGCAGGTGCTTGGGAGTTCGTCAAGGATTTCGAAGACGGTATGCAAACAATGGTCGGTGACCGAGGTGTTCGACTTTCTGGTGGTCAACGAGCGAGAGTCAGCCTTGCACGTGCTCTTCTCACAAACCCAGATGTTCTCATCCTAGACGAAGCCTCAGCAGCGCTCGATGCCGAGACGGAGAAGAAGATTCAGCAGTCCTTATTCGGCAGCGAAGGAGGTCATCGATTGACTATCGCAGTGGCTCATCGTCTCGCGACAATCCGGAATGCGGGGGAAATTATCTGTATGGTTGATGGAGTCATTGTAGAACGTGGACCTCATGAAGCTCTCCTCTCTTCAAACGGCGTCTATGCTTCACAATGGAGTATTCAGACCGGGGACCTCTTGGAGGAATGAGATATGACCTCGTCCAGTGGCGAGGATATTGAATGGGTTTCATTCGACGGAGGGGTCGTGGTTCTCGGAGGTTCAAGACGCGGGATTTTGTTTGGTGATATCGGCCCTCCTCATGAGTCCCGAGTTCGAGCGTTTGAGATTAGTCGTAGAGGCTACACCATTAGCGAAGTCGAGGAACGCTTCGGTGCAAAAGGAGGATGGGAGATGGCGATGACTGCTGCAGGAATCCGTCCACCTACCGAAGGCGAGTGGATCTGTGCCCATAATTCAGAGGTTTTGGAACCAGTAGCAGGCGATGAACTTCTGATAGATCGGATTGAGCCTCGAGGATATTGGGGTCAGCCCACGGATGGCCGTCCGAAGGGACCTAATGGTCAACGACTCATTCGTAGAAGGAGCGACTCTGGCGATTATATTGCTCATCTCGCTCCATCCGAAATTTCAGAGGGCTTCGTTCGTTTTGTTCGTCCTGTCCGTCCGCCCCAGGGTTGGGAGGGTGACGGCAACCCCTTGCCTCCTGGCCCTGATTCAACACGACGGTTCTTTGAGGAATCAATTATCGCAATCGTCGTTGGTATCATCCCTTCCTTTGCGTGGGCAGCAGTCAATGCTCGTCCCGGATATATTGCAGAAGGTTGGCCCGGATTGATTCTTGGTGGCTTGATGCTTAGCCTATTGACTGGAATTCTCTGGCGTCCACGTTTCCATTTATTCAAACTCGATTCAGAACCTGAATGATTCCTTGATTTCAACGATACACTAATCCACATTTGGGGGGGAGCAATACATATGCAAAGTGGAAACGAGGACTCTACGCAGCCATTGTTGTCTGGTGAGGTGTCTCCAACATCTGAGACGACATACTTCGTACCCTTCGAGGAGCCACCTACTCAGATTGCCAGAATCATTGGCATCATTGCCATGGTAATGGGTGCACTTTCAATTGTTGGTGGTCTTATGAATATCGGTACTGGCCAAGTAATGAGTTTCTTCTCTAATGAAATGAGTAGGATGGATGTTGCACTCGTCCCTACATGGTTTTACTCGGTATCTGGTGTAATAGGGATTGTCGGCGGGATCGGTTTCCTCTATGGGGGTTATCGAATGCAGAAGTTCGAAATGATTGGGCAATGGATAACTCTAGGGACGCTTGCTGTTGTAACCATATTACAGGTATCGATGGCCTTTCTTATGCCCGAAGAGATCTTCACAGGTGGTCAAGATCTCAGTGAATTTGGTATGTCTAACGAGACAATCATCATGATTGGGAAGTTGAGCTCAGTAGGTGGAGCTGTGTGCCAAGGGGGTTTCTGTGGGGTCGTATTTGCCCTCCCATTACTCGTAGGGAATCATGGCCTCCGATGATTACGATCGGGTTCGGTCATCAATCTGGAATCCTAATCGTCCTGATCGAATTCGTTTCCACCCCTCGAGGACACCACGTCCATACGACCAGTGCATTAGGAAAGTCATCAATGGGGCTGCGAAGATAGTCAGTGGTCCGCGAGAAGGTGAAGTGCCTAGGAGTGCCCCCACCCAGCATATCGCGACATAGAGACCCATTAGACCGAGAGACCCGTGGAAGGAGAGGCGTTCAATCGACCAAGGCCCCTCAATACTGAACCAGAGATCCCAAGCTCCTCCTCCCATGGCCGCACCGTAAAAAAATGCGAGAATACCTAAGGCTGCGAGGATAGGGAATAGGCCAACGAGTATATGGGACCAAGATCGCATTTCTGGATGTCGATGGCTGGCGAGGATTCTAACTAGACCGTAGTTCCCAATCTGTTTACGCACTCGTCCAGGTCCTCGACGTCGGTGCCACATAATTGCAGATCCGTCCTGCCATAAACGATGGCCTGCAGAACGGATACGGTGATCGAGCATCGCGTCCTCACAACCGATTGCACCTTGATCAAATCCTCCCACTTCTTCGAGAACAGTTCGGCGGTAGGCCGCATTGACTCCTGGGAGTTGTTCCACCTCTTCGAGATCACCTTTAGCTCGATTTCCGTAGTTGGTTCCTGCCGTAACCCAACGGCTGCAGAATGTCACATCGATGACTCGCTGCCAGAATGTGGATTCCTGTGGAGGAGCGAAGTTTGGCCCACCTACGCCCGCGACTTCCGTTCGATCGAACCAGCGGATGAGTGATGATATCCAATTAGATGGGACAATGACGTCATCGTCAGTGAAGAATACAAATTCAGATTCTGTATTCTTTATGCCGACGTTGCAAGCATCGGCCCTCGTACGAACTCCTCCATCATCGATGAAATGGGCACCATTTTGTTCGGCAATATCGCGCCCCGGATCATTTCCAGGGCCGACTACGACTACCTCAATTGGGCCACTGTAATCCTGTTGTTTCAAGCCTTCAAGGACGACCTTCAACTCGTTTGCATTACCGACACTCGGAATCAGGACACATACACTGCCCATATCCATGCTCCTCGGACCCCGCCCTTGTTCAAGACCCTCACGGGTCGTAGGGTGAGAATTAGACCGTATCTTCAATACGTGGAGCAAGGAAATAGGTGACACTACCTGCTCCATCTGCAATTTCAAAATTGAGGTTCAGAGGATATTTGTCATCGAAGCAGACCTCTATTGACTGGACAGATCCGTCTATTGCTTTGACAATGGGTTGTAGATAGGTTGTGCTGTAGGTGGATTTCACCGGCGCCTCAGCGACGAGGTCTTCGAGTTGTCCAGCCTCATGAGTTACAGAAACCGAATCCTGATCGCCTTGAACATGGAGATTGAATTGTTTCGGGTCTAGGGATAGGGTTACGAGTTCACCAACTAAGCGAGCGGCTTGGAGTGCCTTGTTCAGTTTTGTTGCACTAATCTTGACCTTGCTCTTCAGGTCAAGTTCTGGTACTTTTGGCTCGTTCATGAGGGTATGATCGATAGGACGAATTGAGCGATCAACCTCGCCGACTTTGATGTCTACCTGTCCAACATTCGGGTCGTAACTGACATCGACGAGGTCGTCGGGACCTGCGAGCTTGAGCAAATCACGTAACTTTGTGAGTTCGATAGCTAGTACTGTGTCGCTAGCTTCCCATGTCTCAAATGCTGCTGCATCAACATGCATCTTGATCAGGGCAACATGGCTTGCGTCTACTACACTAATGTCTAGTCCATCAGCGGAGAACTTCATCCTCGCTTCTTCAACAATGACGCTCAGGACGTCGACAATAGTGCGCATGGTTTCAGGGCGTGAAGTGAACTGTAGCATCTGAATCACCTATTGGTCGGTATCGAGGGTGCTTAAACGAGGTCCAAAAGGGTTCGTGGGAATCGACACTACTTGTTGGAGCCACTTCATGCATATTCGCGGAACTTGTGACCGCAATCTGCACAGGTGCCAATCTTCGTTTCCGGCTCATCCGAACTTCGAGTTTGTCGGAGTTCGACGTAGATTCTCTGGCAGTCACATTTCGGGCACATGAGGGACCCTTCCTGCAGTACACCTTGCCCCTCTGACTCAGCGATGACTTCCTTGAGATGTTTGAGATCAGATGCCTTAGATGTGGAACTGGCGTTGACAAGGTCAATTTCTTTCCCGTCAATTTCTAGATTCTGATTAATCGGCCCATTGTAACCGCAGGCGTGATTTGGGCATTTGATAATCCCTGATGGATCAGGGAAGGATAATTCACCACATTTCGGACAGAACATGCTTGCTCACCTTCGTTGTGCGTTTACTACGCAATAGGTTCAGGGAGAAGTATCCTGTTTTCAATTCTCCCTTTGTTCGTGACCGTTTCTAGAGCACTATTGCAGTCAATTTCCATCCCGCCAGTGCGAGGATTGGGCCAAGAACACCTGTTGCAACGAGATGTATGCCGATTGTACCGAAGCGATCAGCATCGAACAGGGTAGCAAGGTCTAGACTGAATGTACTCATCGTAGTAAAGGCGCCAAGGAGTCCAGTCCCAAGGAAGAGAAGCAAATCATCTGAGATGACTCCTCCACCGTGAAGGCCTCCAGCAAGGATGCCTAAGAGGAGTGCACCAAGTAGATTGATTCCCATTGTAGCCCAATGACTTTCCATTGGGAGGGTGACTGTAATCTGGTATCTCAGAATGGCTCCGATAGCACCGCCTGCGGCGACAAGGAGTAGGGGGCGTATGTCCATGGCCGTAATTTCCTCACTGGGTCCAAAGCCCTTCGTGAGGGATTTGGGTTCCGTTCCCTTCATGCATCTGAGCCTCCTCCAAGGGGCATGCATCTGCACTGGGACTGGCGTCTAGCGCGCGTCGTTGATGCTGAAGGTCTCATCATAGATGAATCAGTTTGGGATGGTGTACGTTCCTCAGGATTAGTGGCTAATCGTATCGAAATGGTTCGAAGAAAACGTATGACTCCTGAGGCGCGAGATCTCTTTGAGAGATTCCCTGAAGTCGATTTTTCTTCCATTAATCCAGAGATTTTGCCTCCGTTTACCTCCGAGGAGATGACACTTCTCGACCAAGCCTCCATTATTCTCGCACGGCGCGGATTGGAGGAATCTGCGGGTGATGTCGATCGGAGAATGGAACACCTAGTCCATGCCGTCGAAGAGATGCGTATCAGTTGGACTACGATGGAGTCCCGTGTTGTGGAGTGGGTGGGGTTATTCCTAACTGGAATTGATCTTGATGAACAACGCCGTAATATTGTAAATGAAGCCGCTTCTTCATCCTCTTTCGAGGACTTTATTCAGAGGCTTGAAACCGATTCACCTAAGCATTCTCCTACGGGTGAAGAATGGGTTTCCATCCAAGGTGTCTCCTCCTCAGCAGTTGAGATGTCGGGACGAATTAAGGACGCAGAGTTAGCCATTCGCGCCCATGCGGAATCCCATGTCCCCTCTCTTAGCGCTCTTCTCGGGCCTCTGTTGGCTGCACGTATGACGGTGGCTGCACACGGACGAGCCCGACTCTCCCGACTCCCGAGTAGTACAGTCCAAGTTCTTGGGGCAGAGAAGGCGTTTTTCGCACATCTTCGCACAGGTTCACCTCCCCCAAAGCATGGTATGATCTTTCAACACCCGTGGATTTCGAGATCTCCTCGTTGGGTTCGAGGGAAGATATCTCGCCTCGTAGCTGGAAAGGCTTCGATTGCCGTACGTGTCGATGAGTATGGCGGCAAGGTATGGGGCGATGAGGAGATTGCCGCAATTGAACGGGCGGTTCAAGCAGTTCGTTCTCGCCATCCTAAGCCGCCTTCAAAGCGGCGGAGGTGATGTTTTGACGGACGATTCTGGGAAGATTGGTTGGGGCGTTCAGCGTCGTGGGCGCGGTCTTTGGACTAGGAATGCGGTGAAAGGTGTCCGCCTTCGTGACGAGAATCTTCGGCGAGAAGGTCGGATTGAATGGAGATCATGGAATCCTCGGGCCTCTAAACTCGCAGCGGCATTAATCCGAACTAAGAGGGATCCAACTCTCTTGATTCCTGAGCCGGGTTCAACTGCACTCTATGTTGGTGCTGGACATGGTACGACGATTTCTCATCTCCATGACCATCTATGTGGATCTGATAATCACCATGGAGGACGCATCGTTGCTGTTGATCTCTCGCCGCGCTGTATTCGGGATCTAATCCGGTTGTCAGGGGCCCGTTCGGGTATATCCCCTATCCTTGCAGATGCACGTCATCTTGACGAATTTGCACCATTTGTCCCTGAACGTGTCCCTTGGATTCTCCAAGACGTGTCTCAAGCTGGGCAGGTCGATCTCATGATTCGTATCTGTGAACGTTTCCTTGCTCCTAGTGGTGTTGCTCTCCTCTCGCTGAAGGCTGCTTCTGAACGTTGGGCTGATGGGGGCGACGAAGCCAAATTCACGCAAGCAGAGGAGCGTTTGATATCCTCTAATTTTCAACTCAATGAGCGAATTGACCTCCGTGGATTTGAGGATCAACATGTCATGTTTGTAATCCGTGCTGACTAATGCTGTAGCCACATCCTCATGGGGGGGTAACGTTTGGCCTGTTCATGCCCGAACTGCCAGAGGTGGAGACTGTGCGCAGGGGTCTTGCCCCCTATCTTGAACAGCGCATAATCAAAAGGGTAATTTTACGACGACCCGATTTACGCTTCCCTTTCCCCGATGGGCTTGCTGGCCGAATCGAAGGGAAGCAAGTGCAACGAATAGAAAGACGAGGCAAGTATCTCGTTTTCCAGATTCAGGATGGCAGTATGCTCCTCAATTCGCTTGGTATGTCTGGGCGTTGGACGTTGTCGGGCCCGGATATCGCGTTCACTCCAGGAACCTTCGCTCATGGAGCGTCTATTGGTACGGGGGACGGCCCTCACGACCATCTTGTGATGGAGTTTGAAGGTGGAATTCGGGCGACTTACACGGATGCTCGGCGCTTCGGATATGTGCATCTGATTGAACCCGGTTGCATGGATGATGATCCTTTTCTACGTGTCCTCGGCCCCGATCCACTCGACTCTATGTTTGATGCAAAGGTACTCGCAGATAGTTTACGTGGGAGGAAAACACCAATGAAATCGGCTCTACTAAACCAGAGTATTGTTGCAGGTCTTGGGAACATCTACGTCAGTGAAATCCTACACAGAGCAGGTGTTTCTCCTCGAAGAACTGCGATGACACTTGTCCGTAAGGATGGTTCACCGACTGCACGCTTAGAACGCATTGTATCGGAGACGAGAGTTGTCCTAAAACAGGCAATCGAGGCAGGCGGCTCCACATTGCAGGATTTCCGAGGAGTTTCTGGTGATAGTGAGGTGGGGTGGTTTCCAGTAAATTTCAGAGTATACGGGCGTGAGGGTGAACTCTGCAAGAGTGAGCAGTGCTCCGATACTATACGGAGAATCGTCCAATCGAACCGTTCTACTTTCTTCTGCCCATCCTGTCAGAGGTAAGGAATCAGTATTTCTCGAATTTGATGACCATGCATGATTAAGATGAGGTCATAACAGGCATGTATCATGTCCTCAACTACTACTGCCAAAGGTCTTGCTGAATTCATTGGTACATTTTTTCTGACTCTTACTATATTCATTGCAGCAATCGCTGGAAGTGCAGGCGATTTTGCACCTGTTGCGATTGGTATGATGTTGATGGTAATGGTCTATGCAGTTGGTCATATCTCCGGTGCTCATTTTAATCCAGCTGTGACGATTGCTCTTTTCATCAAAGGAGATTGTTCCAAAGATGATGCCCCAGTATATATCGGTGTACAAGTTGTTGCGGGTGTTGTAGCTGGTTTACTTGGCGTTTACATCCTAGGTGAACCTGCGATTACTGCTCATGATTTCGGCAATGATTCCATTATGTTTTCATCTCTTGCTGCTGAACTTCTATTCACGTTTGCTTTGATGTATGTGATTCTTAACGTTGCAACAGAACAGGACGGGAATCAATTCTACGGTGCAGCAATTGGTTTCACAGTAATGGCTGGTGCTTTCACAGTCGGTTCAATTTCTCTTGGTTCATTCAATCCAGCCGTGACTGGAATGCTAATTGTCACTGGTAAGATGCATATTCTTGCTTGTTGGATTCACCTTGTCCCTCAATTGATCGGAGCTGTAGTTGCAGTGTATGCACATAGTGCTACGATGGCTACTTCTGAGGCTTGACCTTCTCACATGTTACGGCGGAACTTGCCACCTGTCTCAAACAGGGCCTGAGTTACTTGGCCAACAGTACAGTCCTCGACAATATCCATCATGGCTTCGAAGAGGTTGCCGCCTTCTCTAGCGACCTGCTTGAGTCGAGCGATACCCACTTCGGATGCCTCTGTGTGTTCTTCCTGGAACTTGCGATTTCGCTTGATGACCATTAGCTTCTCGCTCTCGTCTGAACGAGTTACATCCATGTCGAATGAGTCAGCATTGTCTGCGTTCAGTGCCTCTGCTTCAGGGTCGGTGAAGGTGTTTACACCAATGATTGGTAGAGTGCCGTCGTGCTTCTTGTGTTCGTAGAGCATTGATTCATCTTGAATTCGATTCCGTTGATAGTTAACCTCGAGTGAACCGAGGACTCCGCCTCTACGGTGCATTTCCTCAAAGATTCCTAGAATTTCCTCTTCCACATGATCGGTGAGCCATTCTGCGACAAAGGAACCCTGTAGTGGATTTTCGTTTTGCAACCAACCATATTCGCGACTCAGGATTAGTTGTATTGCTACAGCATCACGCACAGTATCCTCAGTAGGGGTTCCGAAGGCTTCGTCCCGGCTGTTAGTGTGGAGTGAGTTGGCATTGTCTGCGAGCGCATATAGGGCTTGCATGGTTGTTCTGTAATCGTTCCATGTGTATTCTTGGGCGTGAAGGGAGCGACCTGATGATTGGATATGGTACTTCAACTTCTGGCCACGTTCTCCTACATCATACATCTCGCGCATTGCGATGGACCAGATGCGCCGACTAACACGGCCGATGACGCTGTATTCCGGGTCCATCCCGTTGGAGAAGAACCAAGAGAAGTTGCGTAGGAACTTGTTAGCATCAAGTCCACGAGCGCGAAATAACTCGACATAGGTCAGGCCATTTGAGAGTGTCAGAGCCGCCTGAGTGATTGGATTAGCACCGGCTTCAGCAATGTGGTATCCTGAGATGGATACGAAGTAGTGATTCCTTACCTCGTTGTCTACATAGAACTCGGCTACATCTCCCATCAACTTCAGCGCTGTGTCAAGATTCAGGACAAGCGTGTTCTGCCCCATTGATTCCTTGAGTTGGTCTGCTTGGACCGTACCTCGGACAGTAGAGAGTGTTCTTGCCCGGATTTCTTTGGCTTCATCTTTTGTCGGCTCTCGCTTATGTTCCGAGGTGAATGCACGCATCTGCTGACGAATTGCGACTGTGAAGAAGGCGGCAAGATGCCACCAATAGTTGCCGTTGATTGTCATTGAGACGCTAGTGTTTGGGTCACATAGATCGAATCCTTCGAAGAGTCGCTCCATCTCATCTACTGTGCTGATACTCACTCCAGATTCACAGACCTTGCCGAAAATGTCCAGTCGTTCATCAGGATCACGTCCATAGAGCGATGGAGAGTCGAAGGCAGTGGACAGCCGATTGAATGGTTGGTCTGTGCAGAGGAAATGGAAGCGCTTGTTCGTTCTTTCAGCGCTACCTTCTCCTGCGAACATTCGTACAGGGAGTTCATCACGTCGTTTGAATGGGAAGACGCCAGCAGTGAATGGGAATGCTCCAGGTCTATTCTCCTTTGCAATCCATCGGTAGAGGTCCCCTCGATCTTTGGTATCGGGTAGAGCAACTTTCGGTAAATCAAGTCCTGAAAGCGTACGTGTCGTGGTATCAACTGGAATCTCGCGCCCCCTGACAGTGTAGGTTGCTTCCCCCGAGCGGTATGCAGATGCATAGGAATCAAATTCATCAAGTGCATTCCATGCCTCGTCAGGAACTTCCTTCCGAAGATCATTAGCCTCATTCTCGAGGTCGTTCGACGCTGCGGTTTTCCCTCCCTCTTTCATCCTCTCAGCAGCCGCTTCTAGCTGTTGCACGAGACGGACATTGTCTGCTATTTTTTCTGCATCTTGGTGGTAGTTACGAACTGAAGCCGCGACTTCAGCTAGGTAGCTTTGGCGCTCAGGAGGTATTGGCGCGCTCCGAGAGGGAAGCCCATCCTCGCCGAGAAGTGGTTCGGATGCGGTGAGTTTGGTCTCCATACGGGCATTGAGTAGGGTGGCCAGTCTCTTCCAGAGAAGGTCCACTCCAGCATCAGCAAATTGAGATGCAATAGTAGGGATTACGGGTAGGCTTTCGTCAGTCGCATCCCAAACCTCGTGATTCCGTTTGACTTGCTTGCGAATTTCAGCAAATGCATCCTCTGCTCCGGCTCTGTCGAACTTGTTTAGGACGACGAGGTCGGCAAAGTCCAAGGCGGCGAGTTTCTCAAGTTGCGATGGTGCACCATATTCACGTGTAGTGACATAAATCGAAACATCTGCGACTTCAGTAATTGCATCATCACCTTGCCCGATCCCACTCGTCTCACAAACGATGAGGTCGAATCCAACTGCTTGGCAGGTCTCGATTGCACGGCCAATACAATCCGCGAGTTCACGTCCACTATCGCGACTTGCAAAGGATCGCATGAATAGGTGATCGTTTGCGAGTGAATTCATGCGAATACGGTCACCGAGTAAAGCCCCCCCTGTTCGTTTCCGAGTTGGATCGGTAGCAAGCAGCGCGATGCGCAGGCCAGGGTTATCTCGCTGGATGCGGAGCATGAGTTCGTCAGTTAGGCTGGATTTTCCCGCACCTCCAGTCCCAGTTAGGCCAATGACTGGGCACTCCTCTCCTTTGGGTCGACTTCTCGCGGATTCTAACACAGAGTAGTAGAGTTCACTTTCTCCGTTCTCAGCTAGGGTCAGTAGTTTCGCGACTGCGCCATGGTCTGATGCGTCTATGGGTTCACTCAGTTCAGCATAACGTGAATCATCGAGGAGGTCAATTTCTGCTGCAGTTCGCATGGCGTTTTCGACCATACCGGTGAGACCCATGCTTCGGCCGTCGTCAGGCGAGTAGATTCGAGCGATTCCCTCGTCGCGCAGGTGGCGAATTTCTTGTGGGAGGATGGTGCCTCCGCCGCCGCCACAAAGGAACACATGCTCGAATCCAGCAGCATCGAGGATTTGCTTCGTATGGGTGAACATCTCTACGGCGCCGCCTTGGTACGATGTGATTGCGACAGCGTGGGCGTCCTCTTGGATCGCAGCTCGTGCGACCTCATCCGCTCCTCTGTCGTGTCCAAGATGGATGACCTCGCATCCACGCGATTGAAATATTCGGCGAAAGATCCCAATAGCAGCATCATGCCCGTCGAAAATTGCTGCAGCAGTGACTATCCGCAGCGGCATCTTGCCATCAGATGCGCGAATGGCATCTTTGCCAGAGGCACCCTCATCGGTGCTGACCATGCTCTTTCCGATAATGCGCTCTGCAATGAGGTCACCGGCGTTTAACTCAGTTGGTTTTGATTATCTAGTTACAATTTAATCGAATATATGTCTTGAATGAGAGACATTTTTTTGATTTTAATTGTTATTTTCAACTAAAAAAAGGAAATATTTAAAAGAAAGAACCCATTTGGACTAATTCGTCACGGAACAACCGGATGGAGATGAAGGAGATGAGCGGACCCTACCCAGCCCATTGGAGGATTTGGGGGGATTGGGTTCGCCAACGGCTTCGTTGATTCTCACCCGATTTTGTTTCTATACCCGTTTCAGACGGGTCAACTAAGGAGGCATGGTGTAACGGAGAGCATTGGGGGTTTCGAACCCCTGGATCCCGGTTCGATTCCGGGTGCCTCCATCCTTTGGGGGTATGGTGTAACGGAGAGCATAACAGACTGCGAAGTTGTCGGTCCGGGTTCGAATCCTGGTACCCCCACCAATTCTGATAATTGGAGGTATGAAAAATATGAATGAGGGATTAAAATGATGACAGAAAATGGCTGGAGACCCGATCCTAATGCACCGATTTGGTGGGTTGATGACGATTCTGAAACGGGACCGTTCCATCAGAATATAGACATTAATCACCTCCAACAGAGAGGCCCTTCTTGCGTACCCACTACTCTTGCGATGCTCGCCAGTACTAGAGGTGTCCCAATCCATCCGGATGAGGTAATGCCGAGAATCAATTCTCAAGCACCTCATACTTGGTCTAAGTTCCTCCAGGACTATGGGATGCAATTGGCATACTGTAATACCGATGTGAGGAGATTATCTCATGTTATCAAAGAGCTAGTCGAACTGGATGATTTGTTTCTCGTGAGTTTCTACTCAGGAGAACCTCCCTTCGATCCTCCAAATAGGAATGGGAAATTATGCACAGCACATATTGTCACATTGCATAGAGGCACCATCATCGATACTGCGAAATCGAGGCTTTCTGGTGTAGTTTCTGCGACTGAGTATTCAAGATTGGAGAATCCAATCAAGAGAGTGTTTAGAGTAGTTCCTGCTGGATATGGGAGGTCTATCTGATGGGTTCTGATAACGCAGGTGAGCCAACAATTGAATTGTGGGAGATGGTCGATTGGGATCTTGATTTTGGGTCATTTGAGTGGTTCCTTCATCTAGCCTTTGTACACAACCAACATCTGCCCAATTCAGAGATGTGGAGGTTCTGGCCAGATTGGCCAGCGGACATGATTGGAGATGTTCCAGAGGAGAGTCATGAGGATTGGCTATCGACATTGAAGGCGATTCATTTCGATGAAAATGTCTCAGTGGCTGGTAATACCATTACAGTGCTCGGAAGATATGATTCACAATTTTCGTTTGAGATTCTGTCTATGGGTCATGAGTGGTTTACGGTAATTCTTCCCGATACAGTGCCTTCACCTATTGTCGAAAGGCTATGGAAGGAATGTGGTGAGGAATTGGTGGAGTGTTCATGGATACCTCCTCAGAGACAAGAGAGGTGTCTTGGTTGGAATGATGGTAGTTCACTGTCTAGGTCAGTATTCTCTACTATCTTGATGCTGAAAGATGAATATTGGATTTGGGATGATGCCACAAGATATCATTGGAGAAGGTGTGGATGTTGTGGTGATTCCAACATATATGATGGAGTTAGGTCTACGGAAATTTCAACCCCACTCGTCGATTTTATGTGCAGTTTTTGCAAATGGCAGCAGGACATTATTACGAATTGAGGTGCTCAGATGGAGGATGGTAGGATAGAAATTGACATGGTAATCTCGCCATGCTTAGCTTCTAGATTACTGGATTGGGTTGGTATGACTGACAGGTTAGATCCAGAATCGAAGATTGGCCAGATTAGAATCATCGTGATGGACGAAGTTGCCAACTCTCCTCCAGAGGAGACCTTCGAAATCGATGAAGAGTGGTTAGATTTCGATGAAGCAGTGGATTATGCTATTGATGAAATGAGGAATGATTGGCCAGACATTAGCGACGAGAATCTAGATGAAGATGAACCCATGGATGAGAGGGCTAGTATCATCGCTTACATTACGACTCTCATACTCACAGAATGGGATCATCTCAGAGATACTTTGCAGTGATGAAAATTCGCCGAAGCGGCTATGACCTTTCTAGTGCTAATTCTGTGCATGGTCGGGTCTATGTTGGGTTTGGACGGTGTTCTCGATCAGGTCGAGGCCTTCGCTCAGGAGGTTTCTCTTATCTTGTTGGTTGGTGGGTTAATTTGCGCATTCTTCGGTTTCCGCATCCTTGCATGGCTAATCGGTCTTGGAATCGGTGGAGCAGTCAGCCTCACCGTCTATGGGGCAGCAGGTGCCATGGAATCGGCCCCTGTTGCCGGTGATGAGATGCTTCTGCTTGCTGGAGTAGTAGGCCTAATTGCAGGGGCATTAGTATTCAGATTCGTCAAACGTATCCATATCCTAGTCAGCGGATGGATTGGCTTTTTCACTACGATGATGATTATGACTGTGATTGAGCCATATTATCCTACAGAACTTCTGATGAAGACGGCGATTTCCTATGTTGGCTTCTTTGCAGGTGTGGTTATGCTCAAGAAGCAATCAGGTTCGATTGGTTTCCTTGCATCCTCCGGGATAGGGGGTGTCGCGATTGTGATGGGTTCAAGCGTGCTTATATTCGGAGCGAGCACTCCTCTTACACTGGATTTTGTTGATTTAACGAACCGCATCATCCTCTTCACGGTAATGGCAGTAGGCTGTTATTTCCAGATTTATTGGACCACGAGGGAGAATGCCAAGTCGGATCTGCTTTACGATATCTGAATCTTAGAGTATGATTAGAAGTATGCCACTCAGGATTAACAGGGCCCCTACAATCCGATCGACCGTTTGGGCATGATTTTGTAACGATGTTGCTAATGTACCACTGAGCAGAACAGCGACGACAGCGTACCATGTAGCATCGATTGCGAATGCAAGACCGCCCATCCCTGCCATAGTGAGAAGCGATGAGTCCACTTCTACGAACTGACTGTAGACTGCAACCATCCATGCAGCGATTTTTGGATTGAAGAAGGCGATTGCAAATCCAGCAGTAAATGGATTCCGTTCCATCACATCCGGTTCGGACACAATTGACTCGGTTTTGGTACTGAAAGATGATCGCATTAGAAGGCTACCAAAGGCAATCAGCAGAGCGATACCAATCCATCGTAGTCCAGACTCGAGAGAAGGCATGGCTGCAAGGAGTCCCGCAAGTAGTGCTACAAATGCAAATGCGTAGAGTCCAATTCCCATTCCATGTCCAATGGCTGTGATGAGACCGACACGCCGCCCTCCGGCCATGGTGTTCCTCATCACGAACGCGAGCGAAGGTCCCGGCGACATCGCACCCAATGTGCAGACTGTAGCCAGACCGAGCCACTGCTCAGGCGTCATGAAGGTGCGCCGCCATCAAGGGATTTGTGCGATGCGGTCCGCAAAGCGCTCTTCAAGAACACGACGCTTGACCGACATCTTCGGTGTGAGGACGTCTTCAGTCGTCCATTCACGATGATCGATAATAATCGTCTTTGGCTTCTCGTAACCTTTCCAGTTCTGAGGTGTCATAACCTCATCGGAGAGCTTTTGCAGCATCCACGAATTGACATTTTCCATGGCACAGGTGTCTTCGAAGTTAGCAGATGTCTGCACTCCCTCTGATGTGAGTGCGGCCATCATCGCATTTTCATTCGGTTGGATAATGACATAAGTGCCGACTTTGCCTCGTCCGTCGACGGAGGCTTGTTCGATGAGAGGGGATAGTTTGAGTTGCTCTTCTAGTGGAGACGGTGCGACGTACTTACCGTTCTGAAGTTTGAACTGCTCTTTTACCCGGCCAGTAATCTTGACGAATCCATCGATAAGACGTCCAAGGTCTCCAGTTCGGAAGGTTCGATGCCCGTCATCCATGATGACCTCATTAGTTGCCTCAATATTATTCCAGTAACCAAGCATGACATTAGGTCCGCGGACGAGAATCTCTCCGTCCTCAGAATCGGGGTCGTCCCAAGCATCCTGGTCAATAAGGACTTCAACACCAGGGATTACTCGACCAACAGTTCCGGACATCGATGCATAGTCGTCTTGCCATCCATTCAAGGACACAAGTGGAGCGGTCTCTGACAACCCGTAGCCTTCGAGTACTGTGATGCCGAGGCAATTAATGAAGAGTGCAATCTCTGGATCGAGTGGTGCGCCACCACTAATCATTAGATCTAGTTCGCCACCAAGTCGTTCACGGATTTTTGTAATCGCCAGTTTGGTCAGAATTTTGTCTTTCAATCCCTTGGGAGGAACTGCAACCATTTCTGTTGGCGCGGCTAGGGTACGCTTCTTTGCGGTAGCAAGAGCAGACTTAGCGAGCTTCTTCTTGATTCCAGAGCCTTCTTCGATTCCTGCCAAAATTCGGCTATGGAATCGGTTTAGGACACGGGGTACACAGAGCATGATATGGGGACGAATCTCTCCAACCTCATTCACTAGGTTTAGCAAATCGGATACATAGTGGACTTCAACGCCGAAGTAAATCATTGCACTCATATCGCCGGCTTGAGCGAGAGAGTGAGCGAACGGTAGGAAGCATGCTGTCCGTCGACCCGGCCAGAGAGGGGCTCGACCTTGGATTGCTAGGACGTTATGTAGAACATTCCAGTTGGATAGCATTACTGCCTTTGGAAAACCGCTAGTTCCTGAAGTAAAAATCAGGCTTGCAAGTTTGTGAGGGTCCATACAGGGATCGTTAACTGGTTCCGCTGCTCGGCCGGACTGAATGAAATCCATCCATGTCTGGACCTTGAGTCCTTCTGGGATTTCATCTGGCATTTCGTTGTCTAGTAGGACTGCCCCTGCAGTTGGCCACGCAGCGTCACCTTTTGCAGCACTGAAGTTAGCGAGAATATCTCCCGATGCAACGAACAGGATGCTAGGGGTTGCAAGGTTGTAGCAGTGGATTGTCTCCTTCATCTTCATGTTCGTGTAAACCGCCGATGCAGCTGCACCTAGCATATTTGCAGCATAGAAAATCATAGCAAACTGGGGGCTTGTGTCTACGATCTGTAGGACACGATCGTCCTCCTTGACACCAGCAGCTCGCATGCCTGCTGCGAGGGCCTGAATATTGTCGTGAAATTGGCCACGAGTAATCGGGACCCGTTCAAGCCCTTCTCCTGGGATGTAAGTGCATTGTACGGTATCAGATCCCCACATGTCAACGGATTTGCGTACCATATCGTAGAGGGTCTTTGGGTCGCCATACTGGTCAGATGGTCCACTCCAGTCACGGTCTTCAGGTAGTGCTTTCAAGGCTTCAGGAGGGGGGTTCCACATGGCTATTCCTCAACCCACCAAGATGGGTGTGCCACATATACACACCGGCGGTATTTTTGGGTCATTATTCGGGACTTTACCACAATTCATTGATATGGGATTGTTTAGGATGTCTCAACTATGAAGTTAGGAATTCTTCCGATTCTACTTTCGGCTCTCATATTTGCTGCGCCACTATCCGGATGTATCTTTACTAACGATTCACCTGAGGAAATAATCTTGGAAGATAGTGTGACCGAATGTCCGGAAGGAACTGAACTAGCACCCAATTCAGATACGGATTGCGTTCTAATCGTCATTGATTCAGGCAACGATGAGGTTGATTCCAGTGATAATTCTACGACCGAGCCTGAGGGGAATGAGACTACCACTACAAATGAGACGCAGGAGGCGACAAATGATACAGAGCAGGAAACAGCACCACTTCCTCTCGCAGAACAATGTCTTGACAGCCATCAGAATCTTGCAATGCATATCCACCCGTTTCTCAACATCAGTATTCGAGGAAGCCAAGTCCTAATCCCATCAGGGATGGGTATCGATACATCGGCATGCTCCGAAAAAATGCATCTTATTCACACTCATGACGACACTGGTAAACTTCACATTGAGACCTATGAGGAGATGACAGTCAACCTAACTTTGTTCTTTGAGATATGGAACATCTCACAAATCTTCAGCAATGAGTTGTTTCCTCTTTTTGTTGATCCATCCAATGTAACTGTCTCCGTGAACGGAGTAACTCAGAACGTAGAGTGGCATCTTATCGCATTGCTTGATGGAGATCAAGTTCTCATCGAATTTGACGATGCAATCCCCGATACTGATGGCGATGGTGTCAACGATGAACTGGACATTTGTCCCAATCACGATGATAATATCGATACCGACGAGGATGGAATACCTGACGGCTGTGATGATGATGATGATGGTGACGGAGTGAGTGACGACGCTGATCTTTGTCCTGGTTATGATGATACTATGGATTCAGATTCAGATGGCATCCCCGATGATTGCGATTCAACTGACGACAGTGGGTATGACGCGTCTGATCTCGCCGAATTTTGGATGGACAAATTTCTTTGTCAGAATGGGTCTGGAACAGGGATTGACGATTACAACACGACTGGTGATGACAATCATGTCTGTGAGGTGACTGTTACAACGGATGAGAACAATGTCACAGTTACAATGAATGGAATCCCCAATCATGACCTTGAATCAGGACCTGGTTGTTGTGCAGCACCGCAATCATACACACTCACTATTCCCCGTGAACCAGTAAACGATACTACTGGAGGCCATTCGTCTACTAATTGTCCTTCAGCAGGTGGAGCCTACCAATGTGCAGCTGATCGTGGGTCAATTGCTTATGGTATGAATGGCGTGCCATTCTTTGGTCCAGAAGATGGCCCAGGTGGTGATGCAGTTGCCTATCACCATGGCGAGTACGAAGAAGATAGACAACAGATTTGGTTGGGGATAGGATATGGCCACTCCGCAGGAGGCACCTATCATTATCATGCAGATGCAAATCTCATGCATTGGCATCCTGATGAATCCGCTAATGAGGGATGGTTGGATTATTCATTCCCTTCTTCTCTGGACTCTCAAGTTGAATCTCCGGTAATTGGCGTTGCTTTTGATGGCTATCCAATTTACGGAATTTACGGCGATGATGGCAATGGTCAGATAACGGATATGAAATCATCATACCAGTTGAAGCCTGGAGAAACGGGTTACAATGGGATTGATGACTATGAGTACGTTGAGGGTTTAGGTGATCTCGATGTATGCAATGGTCATTTCGGCCCGACTCCAGATTTCCCTCAGGGCATTTACCATTATCATTCAACAATTGAGAATGGATTAGGGGAGATGGGGTTCCCATATTTCCTGATTTGTTACCATGGAGAAGTTCCGGATTCAGGTAGTGGCGGCGGAGGTGGAGGAGGTGATCCATGTGCCGGCTATGGAGAGACATGGGGTCCAGGTATCGGCCCTCCTCCGGCAGGTTGCGGCGGTGGCGGTGGTCAAGGCACTCAGTCCACTGATACAGTGATGCTTACAAGTACACTAGATTGGAGTTCAATTCTACTTGGACTCATTCTACTAACGATGGGGATTAATGCCTTCAAGCGTCATCGTCGTTAGATTCCTAGCGCGGCATGGAAGGCAATTCTCCAGTCAGCCCCCCCGTTTCGATTTGCAAATGGGTTTGCAGGGCTCGGATGTGGCACATTTCGAACCTCGATTTCAGAACCTTCGAAGATAGTTTCGACTCGTTTCTGTGCATAGCGTCCAACGCCTATGATCGCATTAGAATTGAGTATGTTCGCAACCTCTCTGAGATGTTCGTCACAGATGCTACGAAGTTTGTCTGCAGTAGAGCCTCGCAATTTGTCTGGCGTGATGTTGGTTCCTTTCTCATTAAACATCCAAAGTGGGCAGTGATTGACAATATACACATGCTTTCCTGGCGCATTTCCTGTGCCAAATACATCTGAGAGGGCACTCCAGATGCGAGTTCCTGAAACCTCGGGTTTGGGATGTTCGAGGCCGTATATTGGTCGCTTTGGATGAATTAAGGGAGGTTGTTCGACAGGCAGGTCTACGATTCCAAGAACTTCCCTTACCATTTTTGGGCATCCAAATGGGACTCCAGTGTTGCCCATACCGTGCCCCGGATTCATTCCTACGAGCATAGTATGCGCTCCTTGAGTGCCATGGCGGCGGATGTATTCACTGTGTGGTGCCCATGCGTAAACCAGAGGATTGTAGATCCAATCGATATTATCGCAATCCTCTAACAGTTTAGGTGTAATTTGTTCTGTTAGGTCACGCAGATGTTTTGCTGCATCCAATAAGGCATGCTGAACACTCATACGTCCACCTTCATGATTTTCACTGCGAGTTCTGGTTCTTCCATATCGATGCTATCGAATACATCATTCAGCGAATCGAATGGAGACATCTCTGGTGAGTTTCTTTTTCGTTCCGCTCTGTTTGCTACTATTCGTGCTGCTCCTCGATCACCGATACCTGGGATGCAGCTAAATTGCCGTTCAGTCATTAGATTCGGGTCGAGATTTGTCTCTATGCCAGTGATGCTTCGTGCTCCGTGGCCTGTGATGATAATGTCGCTCATTGATTCAAGTGGGATGTGATAATTCACGCCGATTAGAATCGGGTAAGCGCCAATCTGTCTACCCATTGTAAGCCCAGGTCTCCCGATAATCGCAGAATCACGGTGGCTTGGGTCTTGCACATGCCTGGGCAGTCTTGTTCGCCCATCGTGGGCCTCCCAATACACATCGTTCAGACGTTGGCCTAGCGGAAACATTTCTTCGAGGAGTGGTGCATCAATTTCGTTTCTCACCCATTCTTTGAATTGTTTGAACGGTTTTTCCTGAACGGTTTGGAATCCCCTACCCTCAACCTGCCGGATATTGATTCTACGCACCCACAGGCCAGATTTTCTAATATCATCGAGGAGATTTCGATTTAGGTCATATGTTGTATCGGTCTCTCCTTTCAGGCCTGCGATAAAGTTCAGACCCGGGAGAAGTTTTGGAAGACCGCGAGGTCCACGTTCTCGCCCATATCGATTGATGAGTTCAATCGCAGTCTTGAGTTGTTGAGAATCGCAGTTTAACCAGTTTGCCTCATGAACTGTGGGGTCTGCGGATTCGAGACCAAAGGAGAGCACAGCCCCATCCGACATTGTTTCCACTAATGTTTTCGTAATCTCCGTTGATGGTTCCAAATTTTCGGCGATGATACTTGGGTTTCCGTTGTCAACGTGAAGGGTCTCTATTCGATCATCTTCTCTTAGGCCGTAGAGTAGCCGAGCGATTGGTTCGGGGTCTGGAATTGGATATTCAAGATCAACGACACCTTCAGCCATGTATGTGTACACGTCAGTCATGCCACCAAGGCGAACATGGCGGACGCCTTGGTCGACAGCAATACTTACTTCTTCGATGACATCTTCCGGCGTCCGCCAGATAGGTACTCCCTTCTTTGGTTCGATACAGAATCGACAACCCCGTTTGTATCGAACACAACCTTGGTACACCTCTACCTCGTAGGTCAATGGACCAGGCTGTTCTTCATTACCGATATCAGGGTGATCCGTTACAGCCCGACTCTTCGCGCCTTCTTGTGCCCATTGGGTCCATTGGTCAGCTGTACGGCGTCGATGTGCCCATTCACCACTTTGAAGGAAATTTTCCAAAGTTGCATCAACATCTTGGACAGCGAGGAAGAGGTTCCTTCGTAATGGGCCCCAACCTTGCTGCTTCCATCCGCGGATTGCCCACCCTCCGGCGAGGAAAGGAGTCTTACGAGGAAGTGATCGAATCAAGTGATCCGCTTCCTTGAGAGAGATAGGCGTACCACGGAGATATTTTCCAGGTACCACTGCTCCAGCGATTAGAACAATGCCTTCAATTCGCCCGTTTGCGAGGCCGTCGGGGCGGATTCCCAATCTCCACTGGTCTATTGTGATGTACTCGTAATCGATACTCCTTGAGGATAGAACACCGCAGACGTAGCGTACGTGGAAGCCAATGTAGGGTGGGACACCGAAGGCAGCGGGCTCATCCTCATACCCGTCAATCACGAGCCAAGACATGTCCTTCCTCCTTCATGAGGATGGATACTACGGCCTTTCATCCATCGCCCGCTTAGTTGCGGTTACGACGTTCTCTTCCACCGCGATTTCCACGGTCACGACCGCCTCTTCCTCCCCGGCCGCGTCTACTATCAGAGTTTGATTCTTCAAAGCGAAGCTTTCGACCACCGAGTTCAGTACCATTGAGTGCCTTGATGGCTGCTCGCCCTTCATCTGGATCTGCGAATACAACAAAGCCGAATCCGCGAGAATTACCTTCCTTGTCCTTAGCGATGTCCACCTTTCGGACCTCTCCATGGGCCTCGACAATGGATCGTAACTCCTCCTCACTTGCTCCATGGGGTATGCCTCCTACGAACAGCTTGACACCTGCCTCCTTTTCGGCTTTCTTTCGCATCTCATTGATGACCTCCCGCTCCTTGGAGAGTTCCTCCTTACTTGCGTTTCCTTGCTTCACCTTGTCCATACAGTCTCGGCACCTAATTGGCTTGCCTGGTGTTGGTTCGAAGGGAACTTTGGTATCAGTTCCACAGAGCGTACATTTAGTTGCGTGCATTTCCCTGCGAGGGCGCCCATCTCGGCCGACTGGTCGATTTGCTTGATTGGCAGGCATCTCGTGATCCTCGCCACGGCGATGATCAGCCATAGGAGAAAGATAGGGGCGTGCCCCGTTGTGTCCGAGACGTCCATCCATCTCCGGAGTCCAGCGTTCACCTCCGCGATTCAATTCGCTTAGATCGACACCTTCTGGGAGGATGTGTCCATGTCCGTATCCATTGGATAGCGCCCGATAACCAGTGTAATCACATCGGCTACAGGTAACGTTCTGATCTGCAACCTTATCGGAAACAGACAGGAACTTGCCACAAACAGGACAAATTGCGTGTAGAACACCAAGTGCAGGATTGCCCTTACAACTTGCTTTAACCATCGGCTCAGATTGGATGACGCGTGCTCGAACTACATCGCGGGTTCTCATCCCATCTCCTGGAGATGGCATGAAACGATCCACGATTTCCGAGACAAAGATGTCTGCAGAGCGATGGAATGTGTCCAAGGTTCTGTCTGCATCATCTCGGCCTTCGATATGGAGAATCTCAATCTCTGCGGTCTTGTTATGGAGTCGAGTAACTCTACCGATGATGATTTCATCGATTTGAGGGATTCTTGGTGTGGAGCCTGAACTAATGACATCAGCCATGCCTTCAGAGATGACAACTCGGCCCGGACGAAGTGCAATCCAGCCACGTTCCGTTGTTCCAATACCTGACCCTGTTTCGACTTCCTCGTCGAGATCGAGGACCATTCCAGGGGTGACGAAGGCGCCATCTGAGGTGGACATCGAACATAGGGACTGGACAGTTCCCTTTCAACGCGTCGGCCGTTCCAACCACCACATTGCAGCCTCGGTGGACCCTCGTTTCCGAGTGTGGTGGGGATAGCTCGCAGGAAGGGGGAGGTCGACCTCCATCCAGCGTTTGGAGTCCCATCCGGTCTTTTCTGCCCATGGATCGATGTGTGCAGCTCCACGGCCGTGGAGTAGGTGAATGGTCGAACGTGCACAGCGGTCGGCAGCAAGGAGAAACGGTCGGTCCGCCTTCGGAGTCTGACGGCCCCAAGGGGGATTCATGATTACAACATCATGGACAAGATTGTCACCTATATCCGTAACATCTCCATTGATTATGCGACATCGATCATTCAATCCCAACAATCCAATGGATTGCTGAAGAACTTCACATACTTCGATGTCAATCTCAACGAAGACAGCATGGGGTGCACCTAGGAGTAGAGCTGCAATCCCAAGGATTCCATTTCCAGCGCCTAAATCAATGACTCCATCGACCTCTTCAAAGGGTGCTTTCATATCGATTGATGCTAGCCATTTCGCTGCTACTTCACCGTCGGTGCTGTACTGTTCTAGAGTAGGCTCCTTCAGAGGATGACGTGGAAGTTGTGAGAGCGTCATGGCGAGTTTACGCATACGCATGGAATGTATCCCTCCAAATGGCGGGGTTATACCCCACCGAGACGATGCCCAGTGCGGACTGAGGACTGAGGTGTACTCGATGTAGGAGCGGCTCCGCTTGGCTTTGATTGTTGGATTGCTGCTGCTTCCCTACGGAGTTGTGCAGTTAGATCTGGTCCTGGCGTGCGTTCTCCGCAATATCTGCAGAACTTGGTCTCATCCGACTGCTCGCGTCCGCATTCAGTGCAGTGGACCATGACTCTACCAATTGATGCAGGGGTATGAACAGTTCGTCATTGGAAAGTGCTGACTACCATGGTCCATACATCCACATTGGCTGCACCTGCACGTTCCGAGACCTCCGCAAACTTGGGATGCTCCATCACTTGCATCATGTCCATGCCATCCGCCCGTAGTAGGTCAATCGTCCTACGGACTTCCTCCTCCAGAAGTTCTGATGCAGGGACCTCTGCGACAACGACTTTTGTGGTCTCGGCGGGCGCCTCCACAGGTTCTGCTTCAACAATCTCTGAATCAGTGGATGATATGTCCTCGGAGACCTTATCTGAATCTAGATCGTCAGGCGCGTCCTCGATGATAGTGGTTCCATCTGGGATGTGATTGTAACATCTCCCTTCGACATCAAAAGGGTTCCAAGGTAGAGGCAGACGTTCGACAACGGTACTTGATGGATGTCCAAAGCACATGATATCCATCGCCGTGTCATTATTCGGGATGACTTCCATCTCGCATCGATTCCAACCCTGCTGAATGAGATTCTGCATCCACACTCCAAGGTCTTTCGTTGCGATGTTAATCAGATGGAAAGAATGGTCATCAGGTTCCATGCCTGAATCACGAATGGCTTCCTTGCCTTCACGGGGGCGGAGATAGGTGGAGTATACCGTCTCGGTATGAGCAATCATATCGATCTTTGCTTCATAGTCAGGGCGATGTGCACGCGGCATCAGAAGAAGGACATGTGTTCTTCCATCGTTGGAACCAACTGTGATACCCTTGAGAGTTCCTCGCTTCATCTCCGTGCGGGCCATGTCGTTTCCAACATGAAGGCGGTTATAGCAATCACGCGAATCCGTGATATTTCATGAACGCGTTCTCAGTTGTGTATCGAACTCAGCGAGTAATACACAACCACCTGCTGCACCACGAATTGTATTCGCGGAAAATGCCCTCCATCGAATCCATCCGTTTTCGATTCTAGGAGGAGTCACAACGATAGCCATCCCTTGTTTGAGATCAAATGTGACGGAACTTCCGATTTCCTCCTCTCCTGCACGTAAATCTCTCTCGGGTTGAATTGTCTCTCGGACCATTAGTGGGAATGTTGGAGAGGAGGGCAGAGTAAGATGGAGAACAGAGGGTTGAGTCGCCCATAGGCGGAGAATCTCTTCTTCATCGATAATACTCTCAGTTCGGGCTTCGATGTGTACCTCGTGACCAAAAGGCCGACCTACTCTGGAGCATTCGATATCTACGTCAAACGTTGCATACTCCTCGATGCCATCATCATCAATGTCCGCAAGTAATCGGCGTAATTCTTCTTCCATCTTCTCTGCTTCTCCAGGTATTTTTTGGTCGAATGCCTCTCCTAATTTCCCGCTTCGAAGAAGAGCGGCACCTCCGCCGGACAAGGACTGCTCCGTTCTGATTCGTACGTTTTGGATATGGTGTACACGATGGATTGGAGCTAATGTCATCGCAACCGGCATGACTGTACAGTTGGTTGAGCAGACAATACCTGGATTTCCGGTCTTCCTCCGCTCAAGTAAAGTTCCGTTGACTTCTGGAATAATGAGTGGGATATTAGACATCATTCGGTGGGTAGATGCATTCGAATAGACCCGACAGCCTCTCTTTACGAGATTAGGCTCAACCTCAGCAGCAATATCCGCTGGAAGCGTGCTGAAAGCGATGGGGGTCTTATTTGGGTCATAGGAATCCAGTAGTTCCTTCATTGATAGGACGATATGATCGAGATTGATTGGCCGGGGTGAATCTAAGTCCCACTTCAGGTCTGTAAGTCGACGACCAGCGGTGTTAGGAGAGCCGGCAACTACCTCTATTCGGAACAATGGATGAGAAGCAAGACGTTCTTGGATACGTTGAGCAACAAGGCCTCCCGCTCCGAGAAGAATAACTCCGACATTCCCTCCCACGAACCTTCCCCTATCTTCCGCGTGCCATACTGCGATTATTGAATCGTCGCCTTAGCCCTCATACCATCAGGAATCCAACCAAATTTTCATGAGCAGACATAAGTGATTCATGAAACATGGGAGGGGAACGAATTCTCGTGACCGGTGGTGGTGGATTCATCGGTAGACATCTTGTGAATCTCCTTTTGCGCAAGGGTCGGCTAGTGACAGTCCTCGACGATCTCTCCACTGGTAGGATGATCGAAGGGGAATCAAATGTCCGTTTCATCGTAGGCGATATTGCCGATCCGGCATTTCGTTCTGAAGCATTGGAGGATTGCTGTGCCCTGGTACATCTCGCTGCGATTGCTTCTGTGCCTCGCTGCGAGGGGGATCCATCTCTCAGTGAGCGGGTTAACCAACGTGCAGCCATCAATCTCTTCGATGAAGCTGCTAAGGCTGGAGTCCATGCGATGGTTCATGCATCTACTTCAGCTCTTTACGGGGTGCCAGAGTTTCTACCCATTTCTGAATTTCATCCAATTGCCCCAATAGGAGTCTACGGTCTCGATAAGCAGGCTGCAGAGTTAGCCATAACTAGTAGAGATGATGTTGGCGCCTGTGCATTACGCTTGTTCAATGTCTATGGTATAGGACAGCCTAGCGGTTCCCCCTACAGCGGAGTACTCACTATCTTCAGTGAGCGCTTACGTAACCAGCAGCCATTGACAGTTTTCGGTGACGGGATGCAAACTCGCGATTTCGTCCATGTCTCAGATGTAGTTCAGGCATTCTCCATGGTTCTTGAGTCATTAGAGCAGGAGGGTACAAAATCACCAGTACATGCCCAAGCCCTCAATGTCTGTTCTGGTCAGACCAGAACCTTACTCGAGACGATTGAAGCCTTTGGAGATGCAATTGGTGTTGAACCAGTAGTCAAGTTCAACCCTCCGCGCGAGGGTGATATCCTACACAGTAGTGGAACTTCAGAGGCTCTGATGAATGCATTGGGCTGGTCTGCGCAGATGAATTTCACGGATGGCCTCCGTTCACTAGTTTCATGATCTTGGTTGACGGATTAATCGACGCTTGAGTAGTTTCATCGCTATGCGGATGCCGTCACGGATTGAACCAAGTTTCGATTGGCCAATTCGTGGGTCATAATGAATCGGAATTTCAGTCATGTTGATTTTTTCGTGAACTGCAGAAGTGTACATTTCCGCTTCAATCTCGAATCCGGTCGAGTTCAGTCGCATTTTTTCAATCGCAGAGCGTTTGAATGCCCAGTATCCAGTGCATAAATCGGAAACGTAGCGGCTGTAGAGAACGACAGCGAGCCATGTTAGGATTTGATTCCCTACGTAGTTCCGTCTAGTCATTGCACCAGGTCCAATTACACCCTTCATTCGCGACCCGATTACAATTTCAACATCAGGAGGCTCGAGATGTTCCAAGAAATCTACAATCTCCTCTGGGCGGTAAGTTCCGTCTGCATCCATGAGCACTAGAAGTTCATCCTCTGTTTGCATGAAGTGTTGGAACGCTTCTCGTAAGCCATTTCCTTTTCCTCGGCCGCCAGCTTGCTGAATAGTCTCACAATCTAATGATTGAGCGATTTGCTTGGTTCCATCAGTCGAACCTCCATCGACAACAACGACTCTGAGTCGATATCCTGTGCTCTCGAGATTATCTCGTGGGATCCGTCCAATTACACTGGCGAGAGCCTCTGCTTCATCCAATGTTGGGAGGAGTAGTGTCAGTCCTCTCATGTGAGATTCTCCTGGACTTCAATCCAATGAATCCATGCTCCATTCATGTCAATGATTCGATCACCTCTACCTGAGATGCCTTGTGGGTTCAACCATGCCCCTTCTGGCGTGTCCGCCCGGATACGTACTGAGAGTGTTTCGTTGTGATTTATTTCCACGGTTGTTGTAACTGTGGTAAGCCGCCCCTCCATCGTCTGTCTCACTGTTGAAGTGTTACCTCCAGCATCGACTTCTAGTGTAATAATCGCTCCAGGGTTTGCTTCGAGAATTACTGTAATCCTAGCTGAATCTGAATTGAATGATTCAGCGATTTCGATTGTCTCATCTACGCCTCCATTCGTTAGGAAGGCTCGCTCTTCTACGACTGTTGTAATCCTCCATGGATACAGGTTTGTCCAAGGGGAAGAACGCCATTCACAGCCATCATTGCAACCAACCGAGTTGATAGGATGTATTGTATGGGAGAGAGCTGATTCTATCGTTGGTTCTGAATGAAATGTCCAGAGTCGGCTTCCATCAATTTCTTTGTCGATTGACCAATGGTCTGATTTGGCGAGATGGAAACCAATCTCTCCTCTTGGACTTGAGATTGCGTGAGTCACGCCGAGTTCGGAGATTCGGTCGGTATCGTCCCACACGATGGAATTGTGTACCATGTCATGTATGCTTTCTTCCACAATTGTAATGCCTACGCGAGGATGAGCAGTCCGTTGGATATCAGCATCCATCCCAATCACATGGCCCCAAGGGCGATTCTCGACATAGACGAGACTTCCTTCCGGGAGGTCCAATGAAGATTGTAACTCTGCATCTCCTTCGGTGCGAGCCCATAGTTCAGGATGGTTTGTCAGGGAGCCAAACCAAGCGAGAGTGAATAGGAGGAGGACTCCTCCTATTGCGAAACATGTGTGGAGGATTTGAGGGGAGATCGGATTTGGAAGTGGGGCTTTCTCCATTGTGTCTCGCCGTTGGAACCAACCATCGGGGTTTGGGGAGAGAGCGAATGCAGCAAGGCAAGCAAGCGGAATATGGAATCCGTGCATGGCCATACTGTAGAGAACAAGAGCAGTCACAGTAAGGAAAGTGGGTCCTTCGAGACCGATGAAAAGATGGATGAGGCTTGATAACCAGAGAAGAATGAACCATACAATGAGGATTCGGGTTTCCATTGACTGGTGACCTCGCTTGAATCCCCATAAGGCCACCAGCAGAAGAGGCATGTTCCATCGTAGCAAGTGGCCTCCGCCTTGCCAACCGTATTCAGCAGTAAGTGGGCCGGTTACCAAACCATTGAGATACCCATTTACGCTAATCCAGCCAAATCCAATGGCAATCGTCCAACCAAGAAACGCTCGCATATCCTTGGTCTTGAAGACACTCTCGTGGACCTGCCCCGCAAGTAGAAGGAGGGCCGCATAAATTCCTCCTGTAGGATGAATAGTAAAGGCGGAAGCAATGCATACGAATGAAATCAATGGCCAAATTTTGTTGCGATTTTCCCGTGGGCTTAGGATTAACAGAAGGAGAGGAATAAGGGGTAGTAGAGAGAGGATTGTCGGGTATCCTGAATCGATACTCTTGGCGAAGATTCCGGCACCTAGGACGATGGCAACGAGCATCGCTCCACTAGCTCTGTTTCTACCCATAGTTCCAGCGAGGCCGGCACATAGTAGGGCGATACCGAGATGCCCTAACAGGGAAATGGCGCGATGTGATTCTATGCCTGTGATGATCATTAGAGCAGCAGCAGTTCCGGGGACTGCCGGAGGATACAACCAACTACCATCAGTAGGTCCAACCATGGTCGCAGTTCCAGTGGATGCGTATGCTTCAGCAATAGATGCGAACCCAATCCAATCTATGCCTAATGGTTCTCGGAAGAGGAAGTGAGGGGCCATCAATGCTAACGCCCCAATTACAGCGATGACCAATATCCAAAAATCGTCATTTGAGAACTCCCATTCAGGTTTTTGAATCGAGCAACCGGCTTTCATCATGAGCCACCGTAGACCTAATTCACAGGCAATACAGAGAATCAGGATGGCAGAGATACTAAGTCGACCGATCAATAGGATGTTTAAGCCAACAATCGTCAACATTAGGAGCATAGAGATTGCGGGCACCGTTAGAATCCGGGATTTAGCATCCCGTCCCCCATCGAGGATAGAATGTAAACGGTCTGCCATTGAGAGGCAGGGCGCAATTAAGAGAAGAATCGCGAGGGATTCGATGCGCCCACCCTGCCCCTGTTCTGAGGAGGACCCTCATAGCGGATTCCCTATCTCAGGTGTTCATGGTCAATTGGGAATCCGAGTCCTACAGCCCTGTGGTTAACTTCCCCGAGGCTCCAGTAGTGTTGGACCTGTCAACTTCTACTCCCTATGGTTCACCTGATTCAATCTGGACAGTTGGTAGGTACGATGAGATTCGAGGGATATACACCACTGATCTTTTTTCAGATGGTCGAACGCTCCATGTCGGGATTGACCTCGGCGGACCTGTTGGAACTCCTGTACATGCATTCATGGATGGTATAATCCATGCAGTAGGATACAATGCTGAGGAAGGCGATTATGGTCATACTGTCATCATGTACCATAAGATCGATGGCACTGATGTTTGGGCTCTATTTGGTCATCTTGATGAAGCCTCTACGATTGGTGTCGAGAAGGGAACACAGATTCGTGCAGGCGAGGTAATCGGTCGTTTTGGAGATGAATCTGAAAACGGTGGATGGCCACCACATGTCCATGTTCAATTGAGCTTGATTGAGCCTGAAAATCATGACTTACCTGGCGTTGTTCACCCTGATGAAAGGGATTGGGCACTATCGGTGTTCCCTGATCCGAGACACGTTCTAGGGCACCTCTACTAATCCATTGGGATATTTGTGAGATGGGATTTTAGATTGTTAATAGGGCCAATTCCCGTTGGGTCCTTACCTCGAAGAAGCGCGCATGCGATACTCAGCCAATCACTCAAATGCGCGCCGAATAGTATAGCTTCGAGAAGTGATTCTCCCGAGCAGTCCAGAACGTGTATTGGGACGTCTTGTAGAGTATCAAGGGTCCATTCTACCCTGAGCCCCACTCGGTCATGCATTCCGTTCCAAACGAAAAGAAGAATCTGAACATCTTTTTGCATTTCTTCGTCGCCCCATGCAACGATTTCATTGTGGTGTAGTTCAGGAAGGATAGATGCGGTTGCTAGAAGACCAGAGTTCTCGTTAAGTTGGGTTCTACATCGGTACCCAATCGCCCCAAGAGATGGTGCTGACATAATCTGTAGACGCTGACCCTGTAGTTCTCGAGCGATACCCATCATTGATCCATCACCTCCGATGAGGTCTAGACGATCACGTAGTGCCTCCATTCGTGCCAGCATGGCGGCGAGGTCTTCCTCTTCCATCTGAGAGAGTAGGCCGAGAGACCAACACAGATTCACTTGCGTTCCGAAGATATGGCCAACTGCGCTACGTGGTGGCTGGCCAGCAGGCACATCAATCCACATCGCCCCATCATGATTCTCGAGTATGTCCTGTAGAGCTCCCCCTGATGATATCCCAATTACGGTTCCACCTTCTTCCAGAGCCTCCTGTACACCTGTTAGTGTCTCTTCGGTATTCCCTGAGTAGGAAGTCGCGATGACTAGCCATTCCGGCCCCCACCAAGAGGGGAGGCCGTAGTCCTTCCAGCTGACGAATGGTAGGCCCCCTGCTTGATCCACCATGTTGCAGAGCATCATTCCACCTGCCCCTGATCCACCTACTCCAAGGAAGAGAACACCTGACCAGTCCTGATCCGTATCGATTCCGATATCTCGAGTTATTGCGGTTTTCAATGCTTCAGGGAATCGGCGGGTCCAACCCACCATGTCGGATGGGTCCAAATTTTCGATTT
>DAFJ01000037.1 GCA_002497905.1 Euryarchaeota archaeon UBA251 | reverse complement strand
TGGTAGAGCGTCGGACTCATAGGGTAGGCGAATTGAAGAATTCGCGCATTAATCTTTGACGCATCTGGGAAATCCGAAGGTCGCGGGTTCAAGTCCCGCTCCCGGCACCATCCAACCAAACTAAGCGGTAGCCATCCAACCTATCCGTTCACTTCATGGCCCCATTCGGTCGCACAAGGGTATGGACAACCTAGAAGCCGGCTCATATGTCCGTCTCAGAATCGTCACACGATTAGGAGAACAGAACCACGAAGGGATTCTCCTCGCCCCTGCAGATTCTGGCTTGGTAACCATCAAACTTGAGAATGGATACAATCTGTCACACCCTACTTCTGCTATCAAAGAGATGACCCTCCTCGATAGTGAACTCGCATCGGACTCCAAAGCATTGGTATCGAAACAACCGATGGATGGCGATCTTCCATTGGTGACCCTCATCCATACTGGCGGCACTATCGCAAGTAAGGTCGACTATGCAACTGGAGCAGTCATTGCTCGATTTGAACCTGAAGAACTAATCGACTCGGTACCTGAATTAAGAGAAATTGCCCGAATCGAGACGACGCTGCTTGGAAACATGTTCTCAGATGATATTCGACCGAGGCATTGGAATCAGATGATCACAGAGACACAGGCCGCCTTCGACCGTGGGTCAAGAGGTGTTGTGATTACACACGGCACCGATACTATGGGAACGTCGGCTGCGGCAATGTCTTTCGCTTGGTCAGGCGATGGTGGAATCCCTCCTGGCCCGATTGTATTCACAGGGTCTCAGAGATCATCAGATCGAGGTTCTAGTGATGCAAGAGAGAATCTGATTGCAGCGGTTCATCTCGCAGCTCATGGCCCGACACCAAACAGCGGTGCAGATGCTGCAGTAGTGGTAATGCATGCTGGTTCATCTGATGGCATAATGGCAATTCACGCTGGACATTCGGTTCGAAAGACCCATAGTTCTAGGAGAGATGCCTTCGAATCCATCGATCGACAGCCTCTTGGCTCAATCGAACTTACCTCAGAGGGGCCGATTGTTACAATGATTCAGAATGGTGAATCAAGAACTACTCTCCCTCCGTTAACCTATAACGAGAACACCAAGATTGCTGAATTGATTGCAGGTGCACACATGCAACCAGAACACCTCCAAGCAATCATCGCAACAAAGCCGGATGCAATACACCTTCATGGAACTGGGCTGGGGCACCTCCCCACGTCAGACCCTAACGGAGATAGCCCCGAGAACATCGAAATCTATTCCACTATCCGCGATTATGTCGCAGGTGGAGGTATTGCTGTAGCCACGACTCAAACAATTCGAGGCCCAGTACACATGGACGTATATTCCAAGGGACGGGATCTTCGAGAGATTGGCGTCCTTGGCCATGGGATGAACGGGCCACCAGAGACCTCATTGGTCAAGCTCCACTACCTGCTTAGCAGAGACAATAGTGATCGTGAAAGGTTCCTTCAGGCTTGGGCATCAAACCTAATTGGCGAGCGAGATGAACTCAAAAATTAGCAATTGGAAAAACGATTTTTCAATTGGAAAATTGCAATATTAGACATATCGTGTTGATGATGAACCATCGATGTAATTCACGGAAGGATGAACACCCGCATAGGCCCCAAGGAGGAACTCGATTACCTCCGAAGAGAGGCAAGGCGAGGCGGAGGGCAAGCCAAAGTCGAAGCCCTCAGAGCATCAGGGCGCAAAACTGCAAGAGAACGAATTGATGCCTTAGTCGATTCAGGATCGTTTATGGAAATCGATGCCTTCGTCCTAAGCCGAGAAACCGAACACGGTATTGATCGGAATGCCATCCTAGGAGATGGTGTCATAGCCGGCAGCGCTACTCTAGATGGGCGACGAATTCTCTGTTTCTCACAGGATTTCTCTGTCTTCGGAGGTTCTGTTGGCGAAATGCATGCTCAGAAAATTGTCAAGATAGTAGACATGGCTCTGCGTGCTCGACTACCCCTCGTCGCGATCTGGGATGGAGGAGGACAGAGAGCACACGAAGGTGTGACCTCCCTAGGTATGACGGGCGAAATGATGGATCGGCTCATTGCTTGCTCGGGGCGCATCCCCGTAATCTCACTCGTAATGGGGCCAGTGGTAGGAGCATCAGCACTCGCAGCAGCTCTTGCTGACTTCGTAATTATCGGTGAAGAGCATGGCGAGTTCTTCATGTCAAGTCCTCTTGAGACGCCTGAAGTTGCCGATGAAGGGATGGATTCGAAGGATCTTGGAGGTGCAGAAATGCACGCTAGTCGATCAGGAATTGCTAGCCTAGTCGCTACAGATGAAGAGGACGCGATGGACATCGTAGCAGAGATTCTCAGCCACTTCCCAGACCATTGCGATGCACTCCCACCCGTCCGAAACACTATCGATCCAGATGACAGAACCTGTGACGAACTGATAGATACAGTTCCAGATGACAGCAATAGACCCTACGACATGAAGAAAATTGTTGAGACTATCTTAGATGATGGTGCCTTCATAGAACTTCAGCCAGCCTATGCTGAAAATATCGTGATTGGATTTGGGCGTCTTGGAGGCCATCCTATCGGCATCATCGCAAACCAACCAAAGGTCCTCGCAGGGTGCCTCGATATCGATGCCTCCGTGAAGGCAGCACGATTTATCCGTACGTGCGACTGCTTCAACATTCCACTTGTCTCCTTTGTGGATGTACCGGGATTCCTACCAGGGACAGTACAGGAATGGGGAGGGATAATTCGACATGGTGCAAAACTTCTCTACGCCTATGCAGAATCTACTGTACCCCAATTGACCGTTGTAACAAGGAAGGCTTACGGAGGCGCTTATCTCGCAATGTCATGCAAGCATCTTGAATCAGATTACAATGTGGCTTGGCCATCAGGTGAACTCGCGGTAATGGGTGCTGAGGGCGCAGTGAACATCATCCATCGCCGTGAACTCAAAGATGCCGATGATCCCAGTACAAAGCACACAGAACTTGTGGACGAATATCGTAGGAAGTTCGGTGACCCCTATGTCGCTGCGCGAAATGGTTGGCTAGATGATGTCATCGAACCGTCTGAGACCCGGATGCGACTCATACGAGCACTGAAACCCCTAATCTCGAAGCGAGTATGGCAGCCCCCGAGAAAACACGGAAATATCCCGCTCTAATTAGCCCTCAATCCTCGCTTCAACCTCACTCAAACGATTAAGGAGCAGAGGCAAGGAAGGGAGTGAATCACGATAATCGGGAGCAATGAACTGAGCCCAAGCAATCAAGTGTTGAGCGGCGAGCATCCACCTTCCATCAAGAATCAAAGCTCCAGAAGCACTCTGAGTTGGCTCGACCGAACCGCCGATACCATATGATGCAACAAGACACACGTTGGGGTCTGGCACATCAGGTCTTATTGAGGACTCTTTTGAAGAATCAAAATCTACTTGGAAGATTGACTCAAGTGATGCTTCAGGTACCCTGTCAATGAGTGCATCACCCCAAGGGCCACGTGGATCGAGAGGGCGTTTTCCTTCTCTGGTCATAGAGACAATTCGCCCCCCATTCTCCGCCCAAGCTGCAGCCGTTGAACGAGCAGCAGCACCACCTCCATGTAGAATCATAATCGGTGATTGAGAACGACTGAATATCCCCCATGTCCTTGCAACAAGTATTACTCCTGCACCATCAGTGCTCCCGGTAACTAACTGATGTCCATCCCATCTCAACTGATTTGTTGAAGCGATATCCAATGATGCATCCACTGGAATTACCCCCGATCTTGAACTCAAACCGTGCTTTAGAGGACTAGTAATCGAAACCCATAGGACGCCTTCATCTCCGAAACATGATTCTGCTGGCTCAGGCCAGTTCGGTTCTACCACCTCCAACCCTGGAAAATCGAGACCCTCCTCAATATCCGAGGTGACTTCATGGATTAATGCGATTACATCCGAAGTACAAACTTCACTCTGATTATCCATCCTATCCAGTAACACCCTACCAAGTAAATCGTGGATTAGCGCCGTCTCAAGACGACTTGTGCGGGAGATGAAACTCAGACCAGTCACCTGTTGGAGGTGGGCATCTACTAACCTTGAGAGAATCGGAGTTAACGAGTGCTCAATGGGGGCCCCAGCGACCGAAGAATGGAAACGGCGGCGGTCGGCCATACGCATTGGAACCGGTCGGAACCTATGGTGATGACGCTCAAGATTGAAAACCGAAAAGGTTCGGTGTATGGAGATGCCAACTGATCTTGAAATTGCGCGTTCGGTCGAACTAGCACCTATTGAAGAGATCGCGTGGACCCGTGGAATAGGAGTAGAGGAACTGGTTCCATTCGGCCGCCACATGGCAAAGGTGACTTGGCCCGCCATCCGATCGAGGATCCAGAAGCCACGTGGATCACTGATTCTTGTTACTAGCGTAAACCCCACTCGCTACGGCGAAGGTAAGACTGTTACGACTATCGGATTGAGCATAGGCCTAAATCGAATCGGGAAAAAGGCCGCATGCGTTATTCGAGAACCGTCAATGGGGCCTGTATTCGGCATCAAAGGTGGAGCCGCAGGAGGAGGCCATGTCCAAGTCCTCCCAATGGAAGATATCAATCTCCATTTCACCGGCGACATCCATGCCGTCACATCAGCACATAACCTCTGTAGTGCTGTGCTTGATAACCACCTTCACCAAGGTAACGAACTGAATATCGACCCTTCTCGCATCCTCTGGCCCCGTGTACTCGACATGAACGACAGGACTCTAAGATCCGCAGCAATCGGACTTGGAGGCCCAGCTAACGGGATGGCACGTGAAGAGCGTTTTGACATCACAGCCGCTAGTGAAGTGATGGCGATTCTCGCTCTAGCACGAGATTATGAAGACCTACGATTTCGCTTAGGAGAAATTGTCATCGGACCTTCTCGCGATGGGCGCCCAATAAAGGCCAACGACATCGAAGCAGCCGGCGCGATGGCACTGCTGATGCGAACCGCCTTCCTCCCTAATCTTGTCCAGACCACTGAAGGAACTCCTGCATTCATCCACGCAGGACCTTTTGCAAATATCGCACATGGTAATTCAAGCATCATAGCCGATCGTCTATCTCTTGCACTCAACGATATGGTTGTCACAGAGGCTGGATTTGGCGCTGATCTCGGCGCTGAGAAGGCTTTGCACATCAAGGCACAGGCATCTGGAATTTCCCCGGACTGCATCGTAGTCAACGTCACTGTTCGCAGCATGAAGATGCACGGCTATGGTATGAGTGGGATTACAATGACTGGTGATAGGCTCAAGGAAGAGAACCTAGACATGTTGAGGCTTGGAGCAACTGCGAATCTTGGCCGACATATCCGGAATATGGCGCGTTTTGGCCCTGATGTTGTGGTCTCGATTAACCGATTCCCTACTGACACAGATGGAGAAATTGAAACTCTGATGCAAATCGCTACCGATGCAGGTAGTGCTGAAACCGTCCTCTACGAAGGACATGCCAAAGGAGGTGAAGGGGCCGAACCTCTGGCACATGCAGTAAATCGAGCAGTGCAACGTCACATGGCAGCCGGTCGACCATTCAACCCGTTGTTCGATGCAGATGCTCCGATTGAAGAGAAGGTGCAAACTATTGCTATGGAAATCTACGGGGCAAGTGGAATAGAAATTGAAACACGTGCACAAAAACAACTCAAGCAGATTATTGAATGGGGTTACGGTGAACTGCCAGTTTGTATGGCGAAGACACAATACTCGTTCAGCCACGATCCTAATCTCCACGGTGCACCAGATGGATTCACCCTCCCTATTCGAGAATTCAGACTCAATGCAGGTGCTGGATTCATTGTCGCCGTCTGTGGTTCCATGATGACCATGCCAGGATTGCCTCGTAGACCTGCCGCTGCAGACATGGATATGGATGAAGACGGAAACCTAACTGGCGTGTTTAGTTGAGGGACGTAGGATGAAGATTACCCATCGCTCCGACCAAGGCTGTAAGGTCCGTGTCGAGGACGAAGATGATCTCTGGACACTGGCGCAAGTCATCCGCCCAGGTGTGATTGTCAAAATGTTCGGCCACAGGAGAGATCAAACAACTGGCAGCCGGGAGGGAGGTCGAGCGAAGGAAGCCGAAAGGAAAGCCATGTGGCTTACGATTCTCACGGAATCGACTGAATATGCAGCTTTTTCCGATGCCCTCAGAGTCACGGGAATAATCATTGAAGCAGACTTCGACCAAGGTAGCCATCATACCCATTCGATAGAGGAACGGTCCGAAGTTGAGTTACTATGGGAGGAGATGATGCCATTAGAAGACGCTGAACTACTGCAACGTGCGGCAACAGACGGTGCGAAGGCTCGAGTACTGATGGCTGTAGTCGAATCTGACGAGATTATGCTCTTCGAAGTGACGGCTAATGGTCTACGAGAAAGCACGACATTCACGATGAGAGGAGGGGGTAAACGACATGGAGATTCAAGTAAGGCAAGGACTGCCTTCTTCGAGGAATCCGCTAAGGAAAGCCTCCTAGTTCTCCGCTCCGACATGCCTCTGCTGCTCTGCGGACCCGGGAGTGCAAGGGAGGCTTTCGCTGACGCAATCCGGAAAAAGGGACATACAGGAGACATACGATCAGTAGCCACCAGTATCGGAGGCAGGGCAGCTGCAAACGAAATCTTCCGAGAAGGGTTAGCTGACGATATCTTAGGCGAGCACACACTGACTCGTCAGACCAAACTCATCGAACAGGCGTTTGCCCAGATGTCAACTGAAGGACTTGTTGCGTATGGGGGGTTAGAAATCCTCGAAGCTGCTGAACAGGGAGCTATCGAAACACTGCTATTACTTGCACGACTTCTCCGCGACCCATTGGAACGGTGTGTCAATCGCTCATGGCCGAATGTAGCAGCATTGGTCCTTGACAGTGGAGGAGAGATAGAACAGACTTCCGAAGACCATGATGCTGGACTCCAACTCGCAGGCATAGGAGGCGCTGTTGCCCTCCTTCGTTGGAAAATTGAATGAACAAACTCATTGATGGGGTTTGATTGGAACACCTCATGGCACGGCCAATGGGGAGAATCCTCGGATTCGCTTCTGAGGACTCAGAGGGAACTGGCGTAGTCCATGCCGTCGCTTCTAGCCTCCATGGACTAGATCGAGACGTGTGGTGGATTCAACGTGATGGGACAGATTGTCCATACCCTCCTACAGATGAATCGAAAGAAATACACCGTGCAGCCTTTGACTGGCATGATCTACTCAATGGTGCTCGATGGCTACTTACTAGTGGCAGAAGTATTCTCGGCGATGAAGAAGAGTTCGCATCTTGGTCGGCTGCGCTTACCTTCGCCGAACTTGAAGGCACACTCAATGCGTTCATCCTCGACAGCCCTTCTAATCGTTTCAATGATGTATGGGGTGTCGTCGTACCTCGCATCCGTCAATTGCATATCCTCTTGCTCGATGGTGAGCAAATCGATGAAATTGCCCGACTTGAGAATTGGCCAATCGACTCCAGTAAGGAGGGGAGAATTGCGACGCTTGAACGCATCCATCGTCAGACACTTGTACCCCACGTAATCGGCCGAGATATCAAGCAAGGATGGGCTGCAAATGCTCATACTTACGGAGTAGCTGAAGCATCATCAGGAGAATCTGCTACCGGAACATGGCTAGGATTAGTGATGGACGGATTAATTCAATCAGGTCATGTCAAAGGTGCAGCCCAGGAAGCATTGGATTCTGCAAGTATATCCTGAGTCAGATCAATCTTCAACGACGTTTTCGTCTCCATCCGCCCGTTCCTTAGGAGACACAGTATCTGATTTTCTCAGACCAATTGTAACTGCTGCTGCAATCAATAATAGGGGTACTGAACCGCCAAGTGCAACGAAAGTACCAACTGGAGTACCGCCACCTACTGTCGACGTTGTGAAATTGAAGTCACCATCAGCGAAACGTGGCTCCATCCATTGCGATATCGTGAGATTAACAACGAAAGTCACCTGTTGGCTACTTCCTAAACAAGCAACACCTTCGCTACCCTGATTCGTGACAGATAGAATCCATTCACCCCGGCCATACATCCAAACTTGTGTGTCGCTCTTCAGGTTGAAAATCGCCTCTTGAAGATCGTCGCTAGATGATGCCTCTATCTCAGGTAATGGGGTGTTAATCTCGATAGAATCTGTACCCTCCCAGTTCTCCGCAGACCAAGAGGTACCGTTCGAGCCATCGGAGTAGTTTACAGGGTCAGGAGCACGCAGTTCAGCGAGCCATTGAGGCTGGCAGTCTACTCCCGCAAAGGTGCCTCCTTGATTTTCAACAGAATAATTCGCAACTAAGAGGCCACCTTGGTCAATCGTTACCATGGCTTCAACACGGGAACCGCTGGAGACGGTTTGACCGACTTCGGTGGACCACGACTGTGTTGACCAATCCGCATACCAATCCTCAACCTCTTGTTCCGGTTCAGGATTGAGCAGTGGCAGGGCAGCGAGAAATGGGATTGTGAAGACGATCGTTGAGAGCCAGACAGCACGAATCATCTTTGACGGATCCTGATCAGGAGATTTCCCAAGTGGATAGAACGACGCTATACGAATTGCAAGAGAACGGGGCGCTTCCGTTGAGGCAATATCAACAAGTTCAGCCTCAACCGTTTCCTCCGCCATACCTCGACCAAGCGGGACCTCGACTTGAGATTGTCCCGCAAATGGTTGAAAAAACAGGTGAATTAAGGGCAATTGTAACTCGGCCCTCACGGGGCAGTTTCATTATCTTCAGCCATCATTGGCCGCCATGGTACCCCCCGGGCCTCCACGTGGACCCCCGAAGAAGCCTCCAAAGGGTCCACCTACATCTCAGAAAAAACCCGAGATTGAGGAGCCCGATTCTAACGACGGAGAGGCATCCAGCTCTCCAAAAAGCAGTCCATCCGGGCCTCCAAAGGGCCCGCCACGCAGTCCACCCACTACTCCACCTATGACACCGCCACCCCAAGGACCCCCAACAAAAGGCCCACCCAGTGGACCTCCTGCGAGTGGCGGCCCTCCTTCGGGTCCACCCAGTAAACCCCCAACACGGGGTCCACCCTCCAGTGGGCCTCCGGTAACAGCGCCACCGTCAAACGCCTTCGAAGAGGAGGATGAAGTTGAATCCGAAACTGAAGAAGAGGAATCCGACGATTTGCAAGAAGATGAAGTTGAATCCGATACTGAAGAGGGGGAGGAGCCTTCCGAAGAGGATTCTGAAGATGAGGAAGCCCCTGCGGCGGATTCTGAAGTGAATGACGAAGAAGATGCGGCCCAAGGTAGTCCAATGATTATCGATCGTTTCGGAACCGATGATCGGAAACCGATGGAGATTACAGTCGAGGCACTCGGTGCACTCCCAAATCGAGTCCCACTTTCTGAAGCAGATCCAGACGAAGCACCTCCTCCAGTAGTTGCTCAACCTCGTGAAGTTCTGGCCCCCGCTGGTTCTGTTTATGATGACCTACCAAAGACTGACCGAAGTGGGCACATCATCCCATTTGCTCTATGGCCACGAACTGCAGTCAGATCATCTGCATCAAATCACCACCTTTTGCTTGATATGATGGATGATCTCCTCACTCTCTTGGAAAATAACGAAGATACCTTCCCAAGTTTCGATCTTGATGGACAAACGCTACTCATCGAAGATTACCTCCGTTCTAGACCTGAGAACCACAACCGAATTGCTGCACTCATCGAATCGGAGCGACTGAACATCGGACCATGGTACAATCCTCCGGCACAGTTCCTCTCAGGTAGCGAGTCTCTCGTTCGTAATCTCATACGAGGGCAAAGCGACATCAAGGCATTAGGCGGGAAGGTTGGTGCGACTCCGATGCCTCGATCATCCTCCCA
>DAFJ01000029.1 GCA_002497905.1 Euryarchaeota archaeon UBA251 | reverse complement strand
ATTCGGATGGTAGCGACACCTTCGTTATCCCCGGTTGGTCGAGTGATACTCCTGGACGAAATTTTTCCCATGGTACACATCACAATGCTTCCTCCACATTGTTCAACGGGGATCTTAGTTTGTCAAATGCCGACAATCATGGTAGAATTCACGACTTCGAGAATCTTCATCGTCGCTTTGAGGGATGGCTTCCAGGGGGTACAACCAGTGTTTGGGAGATTGCTGATGTATCTAGCCTAAATGGGACTGTAGTCAACATCAACAACCCTGCAGGCCAGTCGATGACGGCTCGGACTAATGGAGGTGGTCATGCACCTAGATTCGCCTCAGATGGAGATTTTGTTGCAATGACTCAACCAGATATTAGTATCGCTCCAGGTACACATTCATGGTTAACAAGTCCAGACTGGCCAATTCCAGCACACGTAGAGAATCTGACCTTCACAATGGATCATTGGTTTCATCTTTGGACAGATTCGGATGTGTCTGGCAACGGAGCTGGAGCTTGGGTAGAGGTTTCTTTTGATGGGGGATCTAACTGGTCATGGATTGAACCTGAGCAGGGTTACGGGAATACAATATCCTCCTCTGCTCCAGTTCCAAATGGAGCGAACGGTTCAGGATTCTCAGCATGGGCATCCATTAATGCGAGCGGATGGGTTCGTTCATCCTTCGTTTTAGATGATAATCTAGGTCTTGTTAACGCGAGCACGTTCCGTTTCCGTCTCGTAGTTTGGACACCGATTACACAATCCACAGATCGACCAGGATGGTTCGTAGATCGTCTCCAGATGAGTAATGATGGCTATGCTCCCGGTGCGTGGTTCCATGGTAACTTGAACGGGGAATACTCACCGGATGCAAATGCTGCTTTGGTCATGGAAGCGGATCTTTCCTCCGTCAATGGACCCATGGTCCTACAGTACGCTGCGGATTTCGATATGGAGGGGGATGTCTACGATAATTGGCATGTCGAGATGAGCACGGATGGAAACAATTGGACAGGCATCACTCCAATGATTGGCCTTCCTGGACACGGTGTCTATGTGAATGGGACTACTATAATCGATGATTCAAACGGCTGGGTGTCACTTCAGCATGCGATTCCTAATGGATACAACACGACGATTTCGTTACGTTTCCGATTCCAATCTGATCCGACAGGAGGTACTGGTTTTGGTGGTTTGACAATTGATCCTCCCGAAGGCCTCATGCTGGATGATGTTCGAATTATCGAGATATCCGGTCAAACTGAAATCGAACATGCGGTATGGAGGTTTAACGACACTTCAGACGCCAATCATTCCTCTGTTGTTCTCGGTAAGGTAGACCAGTGGCAGCATATCTCAAACCAAGGGATAAATGGTCCTTGGGATGAAATGGAGTCCTTCGAAGATGCAAGCCTGTTGCCGATGGATTGGAACATTAGAACAGAGGCTGGATATGGTTGGGCATTCGGTGAACTGAACAACACTGGACCTGATCCTAACTCATTCCCTGGTGGGGGAAATGGTGCCGGAACAGTGTTGAATGCAGCTTACCGACAGAATTCGTATTCTCATTTGGAATCGCCATCGATTCCTATTCCTTACGGGAGTCGAGCAACTCTACAATTCGACCATTTCATCTGTGCAGAGAGTGGTTGGGATGGAGGAGCCCTCTACATTTCGACCGACCACGGTCACTCTTGGTCTCACTTTGGTTCACATATTGTTGATTGGTATGATTCGATGCACTACAACAACACTCTCAGTCCGTTTTATGGACAGATGGCTTGGGACGGCTCTCGAGTAAAGGGTGGTGGTTGTGGGACTAACACCACTTTCGTTACCAAGACTGCGGATTTGAGCAATCTCGCCGGCCAAAGTGTAATGCTCAGGTTCTCATTTTTCTCAGACACCTACTTCGAATCCAGTGGCTGGTATGTGGATAACGTCGGTATTACTGTAGATGTATTTCGCGATAAGGGCACGTGGACATCACCGTTGATTCAAGCCCCGGATTCTTTGGGATGGGGGTCCGTTGATGTTCAGGCAAGTGTGCCGAATAGAACCGCAATCAAGGCATCTATACTTGATTCACAGGGGGTACCAATTTTTGGGATGGAAAATCGAACTCTTCCTGTGCATCTTGCAGATCTTTACGGATTAACCTCCTTTGATTCAAGTTCAGGCATCCATGTCCAAATCGAGATGGAGACAATGGATGAACATAGGACCCCCCGTATCCAACAGGTATCCATTAACGGTAGCCGCTTCCTTTCTGGTCAAGCTGCATCTTCAACAGGTTGGAACGTGAACTCCCCATTGATTGTACATGAGGTTGAAGGAAGAATTGAGAATCCAACTTTCATGACACAGCGAGTCGATGGACCAACCATAATTTCTGAGCGGCGCATCGAATCTTTCTCCATAGAATCGATATCCTCTGGAGTCATGATAGAGGTATTTGCGGATGGAAATTCCGTACATTCTTCGATGATTATCAATGGCACAGTTTCTCTCTTCATACCTGCCACAACTCTTGCATTTGTATTGGATTTCCAACCAGGATCGGATTTGGAACAGTTGAGTATTCATCCTCATCTTGCAACACCTTCCTTTGGTCCAGAGATTGATGTTCTCTCCGATGGCCTAGTTGAATGGTCTTGGCCGGATGACAGTGAAGGCAACCCTCTTCCATATGGTTTGATGCAGGGATCGAGTATAGAATCAAACACGTCATCGATTAATGGCTCAATTCAGATTAGCTTGATCGATGATGCTGATTGGCGTTATGCGACTATGATGATGCGTGCTCATACAGGTACCAATGTAACGGTAACAGTCGATATGGGTCAGCGTTCATGGACGCGGACTATGTCGGCAGGTGATTTTTCTATGATTAGCATGAGTGGTGCAGAACTCCGGCAAGGTCAATCCTCTTCAGTCGGTCAGTTATTACTTGGTCCAGCTCATCAGATGCTTCTTCGAGATGTCGTTTTCCATATCACTGCAGATCAGGATTTTACTGGATCTGTGACCTTGCTTAGTGTGGATCAGCACATCATCTCTAACATTTCCAATCTTGGTCCATCAATAGAGAACTATCGCCTTAGTCGTCTCCAAGATGCAGCGGCTGCAGGGTCGAATCTTTCTTCCAAGATGGCGATTCCAGTTCAAATCATACAAGAGGAAAATGGAGGCCTTATCCTTGATGGCCATGTAATTCAGAGCCCTCTGATGACAGATGAAATCTTACTTCACCCCACTACAATTGTCCCAGATACTGAATTCGAGATTGTGACTGAACATCACCACCTTTTCGATGTGGATGAGATTGATCGAATCCGTCTTGAATTAGATATTAGCGGGATTGAATCTCGACCGTCCTTCGTTCTCAATCCGATGGTCACCGGATCAATTCAAACAATTGATTCTGCAGGATTCACAATTGATACCCCAATAGTAGAACGCCGGGCTTACAGCTACCGAGTTACTTGGCCTTTAACGATGGATTGGGGGCTTAATGATGCGGAGTGGGTCAAGATCCATGCGAAAGCCTTCGATTCATTGAACCGAACTTGGGGGCCGGATGTAGCAACAATAGGTCTCGGCGGATTAAATGGAATCGAAAACGACATGGAAATAGTCGGCTTCACTGCTGTCGATTCACTTGATCGAAGCTTACTAGATTCTGGTGTATACGGTTATCCCCTCCATCTCAGCCCCCTTTCGCCAATAGAGGTGAGTGGACAGGTGAGATTTGAGGGAATAGTTGGGGATATCCCCCCCTCTTCCGCTGCGGTAGCCGTCATAATCGAGATGGAAGACCACAACTGGTCTTTCCCTGCAGGTCCTGTAGGGACTGATGGTTCATGGACAGCGACCATCTCTATTCCAGATGTTGAGGTTGAATCACCTGACTCGGTTTGGAATATCAGCGCTCGCATGATTAGAGTAGGTCCGGCTCAAGAGAATCGAAATCAAGCTTTGGATAACACAATAATTGCTCATCCTGGCCAGTTTAAAATTGATCGTGGCGCCCCCCTAATCGGCCGCCTACTCGCTGATATCAGCGGTATTCAGCGACCTCTTGACCAAGATATCTGGTCGCTATCGCGCCCCTTGATAATGAGTGTCGAGGTTGACGAGGTGGAATCCCTCTCTCGCACAATCCAAATCCATTCGTGGATTGAGAATACTAATGATCTAGATGGTGATGGAATACCTCAGCCGGATGAATACAATTCACGCCCTATCGCGGTTCCATTCAATGCTCATGAAATTGGGAAAATCGATCTAGGTTTGTTGGATATTTCCATGGGTATGGATGGAGCAATGGTATCCATCTATGTGACTGGTGTAGATGCATCTGGACGTACATTCATCGGTGGCGGCGGACCCGGCCTTCATGCAGATCTTGCGACCTTTGCACTTGCCGAAGAGCGCCCGACCAGTATCGAGCGGAACGAGGTCTCAATGGACCATATTGAGGGGTATCTCTTGCATGCATCTACACACACGGTGAGTTTTGTGGTCGCTGATGATAATGGGTTCATATCAATCGATGAGATTCATTTGTGGTTATCTGGAGTAGGTGAAGAAGCCGGACATTTACTGTATCGTCCTCTTCTTGGTGAATTGTTTGCACCGGCCGACAGTGCCCTTATCCCGATGAGTAGTGAGTTCATTCCGAGTGATATTTCGGGGAATCGTGGATTGCTGAGCCTCAGTTTTGCTATTGGTGAGAACGCCCCGTTTGACTGGACTCTATCCAGTCATGTGCCTAGCATTACGGTAATTGAGGATGAACAAACTCTAGATTTGGATCTTCTGACACTTGCTGATCTCACTTGGATATTGGACGATAGAACGTCTTGGCAGGTGCTTGAAGTTCAGGATTTGACTGCTCCATTCGGGCGTATTGATTCAGGTGTAATCCATGCATGGGATGGAGATGCTCTGCTATGTCGTCTTCAGATTATCCATGAGCGTAATGGTGCTCCACTTTCGGCTCCTCCAGTGGGCCGAAAAGTACAGGCTGATCCACATTTTGATGAAAACCTCGAGACAACCCCTGGCGTTATTGTAAATGGTACCGTCGACATGAGCGGAATAGTCGAATTTGTCGTCGTCCTCCCTCAGATGGAAATTGATAGTGACGGTATAATCCGTGTTCGATTAGATTCCACAGGTGAGATTGCATGGGGAGGTCGTGATATCGATGTGGTCGTTGATCGAACTGCCCCTCGAATCGAGTTCTTCCAGACCAGTCTAGCTGCAGTTCAGACCAACGGACTTGAAACACAACAGGTTTCCTTCTCGATTCTTGATGAAGGAGGTGTAGCTGAAGAGGAGATTGATCTCCATTGGACTTTCAGGCGGTTTGGAATTGATTTACCTGGTTCTGTAGGCTACGAATCCATAGGGCCAGTCAAGCGGCAAGGTCTCGTTTACGGAGTATCAGAATCCGTTGATATTTCAACCATTGAACCGCAGAACCTTGAGGATGGAGATCAGTTAGTAGTATGGTTGACGTTTACCGACCTTGCTGGAAATCCTGTAGAAGGTATTGGTAGTCAGTACGAGCCACGGGCACCAGTGCTCAGAGTGGTCTGGTTTGAGCCTAGGATTGAACCAATTTCTGTTGATCCTCAGCCAGCACATCTCAACCGCCTTGTGGATGTCGATCTTTGGATACGTGATACTGGAAATGAAGGGGGTAGTGTCGAAGTATCTCTTCTCGCTTGGAAGCAGGATGGATTGATCGAACGATGGATTGAGCAGAACAGAACAACGATTGAACTGATGCCGGGAGGTTCTATTCGTGAGTCTTTCGAGGTGGAGACATGGTCTGTCGGTCAGATGTTACTACTCGCTGTCCTTGACGGTGATATAGAGAATGGAACCATGCTTCCTGCGATCGAGGTAATCGATCCTGATGCCCAACGTGGCTTCCTCAATTCCGTTATAGAGGGTGATTTGAATTCGATTGGCTTACTTGTGATAGTATTCACTGGTTTTGGCTTCCTCATCGGCATCATTGTGCAACGGAATCCAGCTGCAGAGGATTGGGATGATGATGATGATGATGATGAGGACGACATACCATTGCCTGAAACCCCCCCACCTCGTCCGAAGTCATGGCCTTCACCTCCAGATAGATTCCCGGATGATGATGACGAGGAATAACTTCGCAACCCTCAAGCGTGATGCCGTTGGACCGCAGGACGCGCAGGGGTACCCGAGTGGTCAAAGGGGGCGGGCTCAAGATCCGCTGCAGAATGCTTCGCAGGTTCGAATCCTGCTCCCTGCACTCTTCAAAAATCAGTTGCAACCGCAGCCTGGTCCGCAATTATCCGGGAGTTCTTCCGGAGCCGCATCCCGTACATCTATGACTTCGACATTGAAGGTAAGTGTCTTGCCTGCCATTTGATGGTTGAAATCAATTGTAATTTCATCTCCGTTGATTTCCGAGATTGTCAAGGGCATTGGACCTTGATCAGTTTGTGTCATCATCATGAGTCCTGGTTTAAGATCAACATCTGGTGGAAACTGGTCGCGTTGGACCTTCATAATCGCAGCATCGTCACGCTCTCCATAGGCTCTCTCTGGTGGTAATGTGAATTCACGTGTTTCACCAGCTTCAGCTCCCATTAGTTCCTCTTCGAACCCTGGAATCATTCTGCGATGTCCAACTAGAAACGTCATCGGTTCTCCGTCTCGACTGCTATCAAATACCTCGCCATCGGGGAGCGTTCCAGTGTAATGCACGGTTGCGATTGTGTCTTGATCAATGTTGGCCATGAGTACCGGGCACCACCCCCTCCTATTGAAGAGAATGGGTCGATTCAATCCTCATTTGCTCAGATGATAGTCACGCCTTCATCGTCGTCAGATTCTAGCGTATCAATTAGTCGTGCAACAATAGTCTCAAACGCGGCTGCAGCAACCCCATCTGGCTCTGAAACAATTCGATGTACTCCATCATCGCCCCCTCGGACGAATCCAGGGTCGAATGGCAGCGATCCGAGGAAAGGTACATCCATTTCTTTGGCTGCTGCTTCACCTCCGCCAGATTTGAACAGATCAAGGTTCACGGTCCATTCTCCATCATCACTGGTTACTGCTTCGATTACCTGTCCTGATGGCCCGGATACATCGATACTGATTTTTCCGAGTGGTTTGCCATCGCTGTCCCTTGCGGTTCCGGAGAGTGAATAACCACGCATATTTTCGACGACTCCTAGTACAGGGAGATTGATTGTTTTCGCGAAGTTAATGCTCTTCCTAGAATCGAGTAGAGCGACATCTTGGGGAGTCGTCACAATCACGACACCATCCATATCTGGCAAGGATTGGGTCACAGTCAATGGCTCATCGCTGGTTCCAGGGGGAAAATCGATGATGAGGTGGTCAAGTTCGCCCCATGCAACATCTCCAATAAATTGCTGAATTGCACCGAGCTTGATTGGCCCTCTCCAAATCACTGGTTTATCTGGATCTTCAAGCAAGAAGGCCATCGAAATAACCTTCACGCCATGGGGTCCAACCGCGGGATATATCTGCCCATCTTCGACATGGAGTTGTGTACCTTCGATACCGAGCATTTTCGGAACATTTGGGCCAGTGATATCTATGTCGAGAAGACCTACTTTGAGCCCCATACGAGCGAGTGCGAGAGCAAGACCCGTAGCAACAGTGGATTTGCCAACACCTCCCTTTCCAGAAAGCACCATGAATTTGTGACGGACACCTTCGGCAAGCTGTGTCATCCTCATTTTCCTGCGCATTTGCTGGTATGCTTGTTCCATCTGTGCTTTCTGTTCAGGATTCACCTGTGCATCATTTGCCTCCCCATCTTTGGATGGGTTGTGCGTAGATACTGGCGCATCGACCATGATTTAGCGACGTTATTGCATTACTTGAATACGTGTGCTACCTCAATAGAGTATACTGAATGATTCATATCTGGTCGCATAGAACATCAGTCATGCGTCTACTGTTCGTATGTGTTGGGAACTCTTGTAGGAGTCAGATGGCTGAAGGCATCGCACGAAGCTTCGGGCACGAAGCAGCATCTGCAGGCACTCATCCAGCAACGGTAGTGAGCCCTAATGCGGTGTTAGTATGCGCGGAGATAGGTATCGATATCTCTAATCAACAACCGAAGTATGTGGACAATTTTTCCGCTGACGATTGGGATGCGGTCATATCAATGGGATGCGGTGTCTCCTGTCCGGCGATGAAAATCGATGAAGATTGGGAGTTAGATGACCCATACGGTCAGAGTATTGAGGTGTTCAGAGAGACCCGCGATGCCATAAGAGATCGAATCTTTCGCCTCACGTTTTGACGGTTTTCTTCCGAAACTCAGTTGACCGATGGATAGAAGAATGCAATCCATTTCGAAAATATGCCGCGAGTGTAGTGTAGTGGTTATCACCCGACGTTGCCAACGTCGGAACCCGGGTTCAAATCCCGGCACTCGCATTCTCACTCACTCTAATTGGTAGTGAAAAGCAATTTTTAGAGTGAATCATCACTGAATTCAGCTCCTCGCAGGCTGACGAAGATGCCGACCCCTCCGATTGCAAGGAGAGCAATCACTGCAATCATCACAAGGATACCAGTTTGAACAGTCCATCCTCCGATATCTTCGGAATCAGTTTCAGAGAGAGTAATTGAGAAACTCCGTTGATCGCCTGGTGTGGGTTCTAGAAAGTTATCGATACCTCTGATTTCGATATCCATTGTTCCAGTTGGCATTGTGGAACGAGTCATCACAGTGACACTGTAATTTCCATCACCTGCCACAGAATCCCCATTTGTTCCGTCATCGACGAGTCGAGTCCAATCATCTCCTTCTCCGATTGCAGCTAATGTGCCAAGGCGCGCTTGGACGGTTGAAATCCCATCGGGGTCGGTGACGTGGATGGAAATGGTATGTTCAATCGAGTCTTCACCGATATCGGGGACAAGTAATACTTCCACAGGTTCGGTACCCCGAAGGATAACAAGATCAGAGAGGACCGGACCTTCATTCAGAATAGTGAACTGAGGTGCTGCCTCAATACTACCTGTAGATCCCGTGATGAAATCAGTGACTCTTATCGCACCCTCATTATCAACGAGAGTAAACGTAAATCGGTTGAGTCCGGGGGACATCCCGGGTGGAACTACGATGGAACCTGACCACCCCCCATCGGTTCCTTGTTCTAGATTGTTCACACCTCCCCCTGTGCTTTGTAAATCAATTGACGCAGATGTAATGCCATGGAGATCCTCCGCCTCGATGATGACTCCTATTGTGTCACCTCTTCGTACCACTTGTGGTTCATAGTTGACGTTTTTCAGACGTGGAGCAAGATTGTCAATCGTGACAGTGTCTTTGTCGATGGTTATCGACCATCCATCTGAGATAGTCACATTCAATTCGAATTCGCCATGTTCTATTCCAAGATGTTGGATGTGTGCAGTCCAGATATCGTCATGAACAATATCGTCACCGTCTGACCCGACGTCATTCAACTCCACGGTTCCTAGACCAATCGGGGATAAATCGACTAGGACGGATTTGACGTTCCAATCGGGATCAGACACAACAACCTCGATGTGAGCCTCTCCCCCTTCACTGCTCAGGCTACCTTCTTGAAAGCGGATTTCTTCCAGAGTGGGAGGAGTGTTTTCCGCTTCAGTTACTATGGATGGCGCAAGGATACGTTCGAGAGCCTGCGTCTCAGTGAATGTAAGGTTCCCCTCATCGAGTTCAATATCAACTTGTCTTGTAACATCGGCGATGAGGCCAGCGAGTATTCCTTCGTTGATGATACTTCCAGTGGCATGACCTCCTTCTTCGAAGGTACCGTTCCAGATCGTCACCGGAAGCGTATGTCCATCGAGGTTTACAGTCGAGACCGACATTGCTTCCACATGCAGTACTAAGGTGTCACCTGCATCAAGGGTCAATATGTCTCCAGGTATTAGCGTCGTAGGTGCGTATCCAAGCTCCCGACTAATGTTTACACTTCCTAGAATGGAGTCATTGGAAGGTTTGGGTAAATCTTGAGGTATTGGACTACGTTCAGGGTATTCATCGTTGACTTGCCCACCGTCTTCGACATATCGGTATCGCACAGTACGATTTTTCCAATGTTCTTCAGGAACTTGATAATCGAAGGTGAGATTATGCTCTGCCTCGATATCTAGATTTGACCCGATGCCTGTCACCTGGGTTATGTTCAACCATGATTCACTTCGAATCACGTTCACATCGAAGGTTTCACCGGTTGCGTTTTGTTGAGGACCTTGTTCTTCAATTTCGATGATTAATCCAATACGTCCATCGATATCTCCGCTGATATCTCCATCCATGTGGATTGTGTTTACAGTCGTCAAACCGTTTTGAGATTCAAGCCAGAAAACCGGCACCGTTCCGTTTACGACAATTGTTGCACCATCCTCGGATTCCGCGAAGTCGAAACTACCGTCTCCTTTGATTCTAGACAGTTGTTCGACTTGTTCACCATTCTCCCATCGTTCGACAAGGATAAATTCGTCGAGATCGATTTGGAATCTATCGTTGCCATCGATAAGGAGCATTTCTGCGAAGGCCTCGAGTCGATAGGTTGAGTCGACAACTTGCCCATCTACGGTTTCAAGTTCAAAGAGAAATACCGCTACCTCGCCAGTGATATTGATTGATTCATCGTCATTGGTTCCATTTGAGCTTAAATCTCCACTACCCTCAATCCGAACGGTTTCTGATGGTATTCCGTTTGCAATTGTTCGTACTATGTATGAGTCCCTCACGTCGATATGTGCAACGGTATCTGCACCTGTATCATCAACGATAACGAATGTCGTTGAGCCGTTACCATACATCTCAAAGGTCTGCTCATCGAGCAAAGTACCAGTCATTGTTTCATTCAACCAGACGCGGCTGAGCTCGAGTTCCGTTTCGGTTCGTGTTTCACCATCATCGGTGATGATTGTGACATTCCCTGAACCGAGTTCATTAGATGTCAGCAAGTTTCCGTCACGTTGTTGCCATCCTTGTCCGATGAAATCAAGATAATATTCTTCGCCGGCTCCTCCACTTTGATCAAGGCTCCAAGATGTCGCTCGAGTGATTTCGTGATCTGCAGTCGGCTGATTCCAGTAGGTGAATTCTACAGTCCTCGAGCACAATGTCGTTCGTTGCTCAAGTGGAGTCAGATTTGATTCGGCTCCAATCACCTCAATTACGATTGTCTCGGATAGGTTAACTTCGGTGGGTAGCACGATACGATGTTCACTCAGGTTCAGGTCAATCGTAGAGTTATCATGATGCAGAACAGTTGTTGAATTCTCGTGGGACCATTCAATTTCAGCCCATTGAACATTGAGAGAGGCGGAATCATCGAACACAACTCTGTAGGCATGTTGGAAGGATATGCCATTACTCCAATCGACAAATACTGTGCATGGATCTTCAGTACTCGCATCCTCAGCGGCGAGTAGTGTTTGTGGTGAGAGCCCCATCGCTAGGATTCCGACCATGAGAAGCGCAATGCTTCGGCGCATGGTTTGGTTTGCTCTCTGGTCCGTATTCAAACCATTGGGGTATGGGGCCCGATTAGAAGAGCGGCTCGTTGTCATCATGTTCGAATCCAGCTTGCTCTCTCCAGATGTCAGTTGGCACCTCATCATAGAGGCCAGCGTATGGGTCTACCTCTTCCTCGACTGCAGTGCGATGAGCAACCTCACTCACTCGCTTTGGCTTGAATTTCCAATAATGGATTCGCCATTCTCGACCGTCCCAAAGCGTGGTCTCTTCGGATTCAGTAGTGAGAAGTTCGTAGTCCTGGAGCTGATAAAACAAGTTACGATCGGTCGGTTCCAATGCATTGTCGATGATGCGATTTGAGAATCCAAAGAAACCAAGCGCGTGTTCAGCAATGCTCTCTGCAACGTTCTCTTCCATGCCTTCGTCAACGCGACTTCGGATTGCATCTGTAAGCATCTTCAATGTCATTCCACCGATTTCAATCCCTCCGCAGCACTGTATTATTAGAGGCCGCCCTATTTAACGAATCACTAGATTTAGCCCCTTGAATCTGAAATAGGCCGACTTGAACGCCATGTTCTTCCCTGAGCGCTCGCCCCTCGGGCCATGGTGGAACAACCGACGTTCCTCGGCCTCGATGAGGTTCATACCAATCCAGATGTTGTGATTATACCCATCCCGTATGAGCTTACAACTTCCTACGGCCAAGGGACTTCTGATGGGCCAATGGCAGCCATAGAGGCCTCAGCGCAGGTCGAGGTTTTTGATCCACGTCTCTCTCAAGACCTTCCTGCAGGTGCACGTTTCCAGACATTGATACCTTGGTCATCGGAGGCCGGTACGCTTACGGAACAAATCAAAGAAATCGAGGATTATCTTCGTCCATGGTTGACTAATGATGACGTTTTCCCATTGATTCTTGGAGGCGAGCATGGCCTACTTCCGGTACAGATAAGGGCGCTTAACTCACATCCAGGCTTGGCAGGCGATATTTCCAACTTGACAATCGTTCAGTTTGATGCTCATGCAGATCTCAGAGACAATCTCGATGGTGAAGTGTGGAGTCATGCCTGTGCGGCGCGCAGAGCCTTAGATGAAGGCGTAGGCAAAATTATCCAGATTGGGGTTCGCGCTTGGTCACGTGAGGAGGCGACTCTATCTGATTCAGATTTTCGAATCGAGACACATCTAGCATCTAACCTTCTTTCTGTATCTTCAGATGAGTCACACTGGTCCAATCTTCTAGCATCCCTACGCTCTATTCACGGACCAGTTTGGATTACAGTTGATATCGATGCATTAGATGGCTCTCTTGTTCCTTCTACAGGTACTCCTGTACCTGGAGGATTAACATGGTGGCATCTAGAGGAGGCCATGGCCGCGATTTTCGAGGCGAATAATGCCGATGTAATCGGTGCCGATGTAGTTGAGATAGTCCCCGATTCAACCGGTATTCTGACCCCATTTACGGCTGCTCTGATCGCGACCCGACTAGTGGGGGGACATCTTTCGACACGGATTCGATGAAATACGAGAATGAAATCGATGAGACCCATGTCGAGTGCATCGGATGGCAAGGGTCTGATTCCTCGTGGCTTCCATGTTCACCTCGATTGCGTGGGTTACATGCCTCCTGCTACAGATGACCATAGTTGGATTCTCGAACTAATGCGTGAAGCTGTGCGAAATAGTCATGCTCGTGAAGTTCACGCTCACGTAGTTCCGTTTGATGGCTCTGTCAGTCCCCCAGGGTTCGCCGCAGTCGTCCTAATCGATGAAAGCCATGTCACTGCCCACTGTTATTCAGATCGTGGTTTGTTGGCAATTGATGCCTTCACCTGTGGTATGACGGAGCCGGAGGCAATCATCGATCATCTCCTGCAATCCATTACCAAGGAGATTCCAACCCTCCAGGTTGTGAATCGTAACCGCACTGCACGTTTTCTTCACGATAATGGCATCGAATCTCCCTGAGGCGTATACATGGATATCCACTCATTCATGGAGTCACATTACCACCACTTTAACGCAGGTGAACTCACACGCTGTACTAATTCTCTAATCGAGTTCTTGAATGCAGATGGCCAGCTTGTGCTTGCTCTTGCTGGAGCATTGTCTACTGCTCAGATTGGTCATTCTCTTGCACCCTCTATACGGGAAGGGAAAATCCATGCGATTTCCTGTACAGGTGCTAATCTTGAGGAAGACCTTTTCCTTCTTATCGCGGGCGATGATTACGAGACAGTAGAGGATTGGCGAGGTCAGAGTTTGGAGGAGGATCAACAACTCTTCGAGCGTGGGATGAACCGTGTGACTGATGTCTGTATTCCGGAGGAGGAGGCGATTCGCCGTGTGGAATCAATGATGCTTGAGGTTTGGAAGGAAGAACCAAGATTACCACACGAGCATATCTATTCATTGTTAGATCGCATAGATCCCGGACCTCGTGCTAAATCCTCTTGGCTTATTGCAGCGAAGGAGATGGGGATCCCTATTCTAGTCCCTGGCTGGGAGGATTCTACCTTGGGTAACTTGTTCGCTGCAGCTTGTATTCGTGGGGATTTGACTGTAGACATGATGCGTACAGGTATCGATTACATGGTTGGCTTCGCAAATTGGTACCGTTCCCAGGATTCACCTATTGGCTTCTTACAGGTAGGAGGGGGGATTGCTGGAGATTTTCCGATATGCGTCGTTCCGATGTTGAATCAGGATTTAGGTGCAAAAGTGCCACTCTGGTCATGGTATGGTCAAATCTCAGAATCATCCACATCATATGGTGGTTATTCTGGGGCGCCGCCAAACGAGAAAATCACTTGGGGTAAAATCGGAGTAGACACGCCTCGTTTCGTTATTGAGTCGGATGCCACTATCGTCCTGCCCTTGATCCTCACTTGTCTCACTCCTACTCAATGAATGGATTGAAACATTGAGCCGCTCACGCCCCCTCATGAAGAAGGGCCTGTTTCTTGTCCTTCTCTTCCTATCTGCTTACTCTTCTCCTACGGTTGATGCCCAACAACCTGATATTTTGCAGGAGCAATGGTACCATTCCTATGCAACATTGACTTTGGATGTGAATGCATGGGCGGATGATTACCCTGAGATTGTCAACTTACTCGTTGTGGGTCAGACTGAATTGGGAAGAAATCTTTGGATGTTACAAATCTCGGATTGGAGTCAGGAGAACAAGTCAGATGGGACTGCAAAAGAGGTCGTATACATCGATGGTGGGCATCATGGAAACGAGCATTTGGGAACGGAACTCGCTTTCCTTGTTGCTGAGCATTATATCGAGGGTTGGGTAGATGGCAATCAAGAGGTCCTCGACGTCCTAGCTACTACTGAACTACACATACTCATCATGCTGAATGCAGACGGTAATGATATCGATACTAGATGGAATATCAACCAAGTGGATTTGAATCGGAACTACGATCATTATTGGAACACATGTGAGACGACTCAGCCAGGGTCATCTGCATTTAGTGAATCAGAAACTCTTGCGAATTCGAACTACATGAATGAGGTAGTGCCTCATGCCGACCTGTATGTCACCATGCACACCGGAGTCTGGATTATGCTCTATCCGTGGGGCAAATGGCCTGAACAACCTTCGGACTGGGAACTTTATCATCAAATTAGAGAAGATGTCCATGCCAATATTTCTGATATCCCCATTCAGAATGCGAATCAAGGCCTATACCCCAATTGTGGAACTAGCCGAGATTATGGTTACGGAGTGATGGGTTATCCTACATTCACCTTCGAGACCGACGATGAACAGTGGCTTTTGGGCACGGTTGAACCTCTCTCATCCCGTCTTGGTGAAGAGCTTGACGTAATGGAATATCTAATCGAGAATGTATGGTATTGGCGCGCTCGTCTTTCTGTGACTATGCTTGATGTGACTATTGGTGAGACCGTGTCTCTGGCAGTGGATAATTTGGGCCAAGCCACAACCCTGAATGCTTCGTTGCACTACGAATCTCCCTCTGGAGAGGTTCTTTGGCATTCTGATAGCAGATTCGCAGTCAATGCCACCAATTCAACGACATTGACTTTCGATGCATCTAATCTCACTTTAACAGAGGATGGCGGTTTCGTCCTTCATTATCAGAAGAGGGTCATAGATTCCTCAACGTGGGTTAGTGAACCAGTCAATTCTTCAGTCGTATCCGTGATGGAGCCCTCAATAGGAGGTTTTCTTCCAGGTCCTTCAGTACTCATCGTCATCACTGGATTTGCCCTTGCTGCCCATCGCCGTACCTCCGAGTTTGAAGGCGATGTTTTGTAAGCCGATTTAGAGAACCGCATCTTCATGGACTGGAAGGTTACGGAACGCGATACCATTGGTGATGTATTATTGCTCCCATTTTTTGCAATAACAACTAAACCACCACATAACTCGATGAATGGGCTGTCTCGTTCAGCGATTGGAAATGTGAAAAGAGCAATGAATAACTCTGAATTTTATGGTAAACCAGGCTCTACTTTGTCTGTTTGGTCCGATGATTGCCAGGTCATACTAATTGGAATGGGCCCCAAGGATTCTTTGACACATAAAGATGTCCGAGATGCAGGTGCTAATGCGATAGCGAGTCTGACTAAAAGGAATATTATCCCCGGGCCACCTGTTGGTGGTCGTTTTGGAACAAACCTCACGGTACGCTTCACCACAGGATGGAATCTTGAGGGAATGAAGTGGTTTGTGGAGGGGATGATGCTCCGCGACTACAGTTTCCTAAAGTACCGAAAAAAGGATCGAGAGAAAGCACAAGAAGAGGGTAATTGGAACCTGACGATTCAGGCTTCAGAACGCTATCTAACTGATTTACAGACGGATATCAAGACCATTGCAGCTCGTGTAGATGGCGTCCACATCGCACGAGACCTCGGTAATGAACCTCCTAATCACCTCTACCCGATGGCATATGCAGAGCGTGCCCAAGATTGGGCTAATGGCAAGAATAATGTCAAGGTCGAGGTTTACGACTGGGATCGATTGCAAAAGGAAGAGATGGGTGGATTAATCAATGTCGGAAAGGGTAGTTCACGGAAGCCCTGTATGGTGATTTTCACAGTCAACCCTCAGGTTGATCCAAAAGCTCAGGTGCCCTGTATTGTTGGCAAAGGAATCACATTTGATACAGGTGGCATATCGCTCAAACCGGGTGCATCAATGGACGAAATGAAGTATGATATGCATGGGGCAGCCACTGTTTTCGGCCTAATGCACGCATTGCACGCATCTGGATACAAGGGTCGTGTTCACGGCATCGCATGTCTGGCTGAGAATATGCCAAGTGCAGAGGCTTACCGGCCAGGAGATGTCATCCCAACTTACTCGGGTAAGACGATTGAGGTCCTAAATACGGATGCAGAGGGGCGCAATGTCCTAGCCGACGGTCTCTGGAAGTCAGGTGAATTGAATCCAGAATATGTCATTGATCTTGCAACATTGACCGGTGCTGTTGTTGTTGCTCTTGGACACGAGGCGACTGGACTATGGTCCAATAATGATGATTTACAGGAACGTATCCATCAGGCTGGCAATGAAGAGGATGAAATCGCTTGGAAGATGCCTCTTCTTCCCGCCTTTGAGAAAGAGATGACAGGCTCCAAGATTGCAGATGTTCGTAATCTTGGCAAGAGTCGATGGGGCGGTTCATGCACAGCCGCCGCCTTCCTCAAGCAGTTCGTCCCTCCTCGAGATTTCGACGAAGACAATGATCAGATTCCGTGGGCGCATCTTGACATTGCAGGCACAGCTTGGGGTGCGGACACTAATTCGATGGTTGGACACGGAGCAACAGGCATACACGTGCGTACGCTTCATCGCCTGATTACAGGATCTTGAATTGCTTCTATTCAGTCCTCATCATCGTCTACGACTTCGAAGTTTGCATCTACGACACCATCTTCACTAGGTGCTTCACTAGCGTTTTCAGTCTCCATTGCAGCCGCAGCAGCCTCGTATAGCTTCGCAGAGATGCCATGCATTGCTTCTTCAAGTTCCTTAACTTTGGATTGAATTCCAGCTTCATCAAGATCGTCGTCTGCAATAGGACCATCATCTGTGCGAATAAGGGCCTCAAGTTCGTCTACCTTGGCGAGAATCGGAGCAGAGTCACTCTCATCGAGTTTGTCTTCGGCCTCCTCAATGGTTCGACGTGTCTGGTATACGATGCTATCAGCCTGATTCCGGACTTCAACGCGAGCCTTGCGTCGCTTATCATCCTCGGCAAATTCCTCTGCTTCTGAGATCTTTTGCTTAATCTCATCCTCGGAGAGGCTCGTTTGACTTTCGATCTTAATCGACTGTTCCGTACCTGTACCGAGATCCTTCGCACTGACATTCACGATACCGTTTGCATCTATGTCAAAGGTCACTTCGATTTGAGGAACTCCTCTGCGTGCGGGAGGGATCCCGGTGAGATGAAACATTCCTAGTGTGATGTTATCCTTGGCAAACTCGCGCTCACCTTGTAGGACATGAATCTCTACAGCTGGTTGGTTATCTGCCGCGGTGCTGAATACTTCGGAGCGCTTTGTCGGGATGGTTGTATTCCTCTCAATCATCGTCGTAGTCACACCTCCAAGGGTCTCAATCCCAAGTGTAAGTGGGGTGACATCGAGAAGCAGGACATCAGTTACACCTTCATCTCCTACGATAATTCCTGCCTGTAGTGCGGCACCCATTGCGACAGCTTCGTCAGGATTGATACCCTTGAATGGCTCCTTACCGACTTCAGATTCGATTGCACTCTGGACGGCTGGAATACGGGTTGAACCACCGACAAGGATGACCTTGTCAACCTCTCCCTTACTCAATCCAGCGTCTTTCATAGCTTGCCTGGTTGGCATCATAGTTCTCTTGATGAGATCAGAGACCAAATCCTCGAATTTCGCACGTGTGATAGAGAGATCAAGGTGTTCGGGCTGTCCATCCTTCATCGTGATGAAGGGGAGGTTGACGTTAGCCTGTTGTGTCTGAGAAAGTTCGATTTTCGCCTTTTCAGCAGCTTCACGAACCCGACTTATTGCCTGCAAATCCTTGGCTAGATCAATCCCGGTTGACTTCTTGAATTCGGCTACTAGGTGATCCACAATCGCTTCATCAAAGTCATCTCCGCCGAGGCGATTGTCTCCTGAAGTAGCTTTCACTTCAATCTGAGGTTGGTCGTCTACCTGGTAGATTTCAAGGACAGATACGTCAAATGTTCCACCGCCAAGGTCGTAGACGAGAATTGTTTGATCATCGTCCTTGTCAACACCGTAGGCGAGTGCAGCTGCTGTTGGTTCGTTGATGATTCTCAAGACATCAAGTCCAGCGATACGTCCTGCATCTTGGGTTGCCTTTCTTTGTGCATCACTGAAGTAGGCTGGACATGTGATGACGGCTTGCTTGACTTCGCGACCAAGGTAGGCCTCTGCATCGGCCTTCAACTTCTGTAGGATGAATGCGGATATTTCCTGTGGGGTGTAATCATCTGAATCGACGTTCTTCGACCAATTAGTACCCATCTCACGTTTTACGGAGAGGATTGTACGCTCTGAGTTTGTGACCGCTTGCCTCTTTGCGGTAACGCCAACGAGGCGCTCCCCATCTTTGCTAAATGCGACTGCGCTAGGAGTGGTCCTCGCTCCCTCTGCGTTCGCGATGACGACTGGGTCCCCTCCTTCGAGTGTTGCTACGCAACTGTTTGTCGTTCCTAGATCGATTCCAATTACAGGTCCACTCATGTTTATTCCTCCATTCATCCAATGTGGATTGTTCCATCACCATTCTCGATATCTAATTCGACATCTAGAATTCCATTGTTGAGATCCCATGCTTCGATTTTTACTGCAGCAGGATCGAGGCTAATTCGTCGAAAAGGCCTCAATTGATTTGTCTTGATAATTTGTAGCGTTCGACCACTATCTGTCAGAGCGAGATCGATACCAATCCCTTCTTCAAGGGAGTTGGCGAGATCTACGGTAAGGGTCATTCGACCTTGATGGATTAGTATGTCTGCTTCGGGTACGTCGATATCAATCGAATCGGTGGATTCTGGAGTACTAGGGTCGATGGTAACAGGCGTTGAGGCCTGAACATCAACCTTGAAACCCATTGTCTCAAACAGATTGCCAATTCCATTTCCTTCGCTCATGAGGGTGCTGAGTGCCTTGGCCAGTGCTTCCATGTTGGCTTGAGCATCCACAGTAGCTTCACCAGATTGCAATCGTTCCATATCGATACCCATACCTTCGAATTGGCCACGGACTTGGTCGATAAGACCGGTCAACTGTTCCTTATTCATATCGAGACCTAATTGCTTGAACATGTCTAGGAGTTGCTGGATTAGATTCTCTTCCCAGTCTTCAGTCATCTTCACACCTCACTATACAACCTCGAGTTGTAGTGTCCAATTCGGACGACTCTATATGAACCATTCGTGAAAGCGTTGAATCTCCCGCATTGGGTTCAAGTGCAAATCCTCGGTCGGTGTGATGTTCCTATGGCGCGCAGAGAGCATGAACGCATCCTCCAAGACACGGAGAGAGAACAAGGGCACACTGCTCTCCGCAACAATGTGCGTGCAGCGTTGGCGTTAGCGGACGCGGTCCGATCAACCATTGGTCCTCTCGGTTTGGATAAGATGCTCATATCCGATGAGGGGGATGTTCAAGTCACCAATGATGGTGTCACAGTTCTCGAAGCAGCGAAAGTAGAACATCCTACGGCTCGAATGTTGATATCAACATCAAGCGTTCAGGACGATGAAGCTCGAGATGGTACAAGTAGCGCAATTGTACTCACTGCAGAACTCTTGCTCAACGCATTAGATTGGATTGATCGAGGTATTCATCCATCAGTTATGGTTGCGGGTTATCGGATTGCGATGGATCACAGCTTAATCGCAATAGAGGAGATCTCGAGGCCCATGGAGGAGGCCGATAATATCCGAATTGTTTCGACTAGCCTTGCGGGTAAAGTGAGTGAGGATGTTCGCCGAATTCTTTCGAATCTTGCAGTTGAGACGGCCTCCATTGCAGCGGATAGGGGCACATCTAGGCATGTTGATCCCGACCTAATCAAGCGAATTATCATCCGAGGTGGTCGAATTGCAGATTGTGAGCGTGTTGACGGAATCGTACTCCGTAAGACTCGTCTTGATTCACAGACTCCTAATCGATTGGACGGTGGAAAAGTCCTCTTGCTTGATGGTGGACTGGATCCGAAGGAACTCAGTGTCAATGCCTCAATCCGAATCACAGAGCCAGGAATGATGGCTCGCTTCCTCCAGCGACAGAAGCAGGAGATGAAAGAACGAGTAGATGCTATTGCGGAAGCGGGTATTGATTTGCTTATTGTAAGAGATGGAATCCACGAGGATGCAATCCCAATGCTTCGTGATGCAGGCATTGTCACTTATCGCAGAGTGGAACGCACCGATCTCGAACTTATTGCAAGAGCCTGTGGTGCCCGAATAGTTCGGGACGTTCAAGGCATTCGTTCAGATAGTATTGGTGAGTTTAATTCAGTGAATGAAGAGAGATGGGAGAGTATTGATCACGTTCGCATTCACGGATCAGTGGGTTCTGGTCAGACCGTTGTATTGCGAGGCTCAACAGATGCAGTAATTGACGAAGTTTCACGTGCGTTTGATGATGCCATTGGGGTTGCTTGTGGTTTGCAAGAGGAACCCAAGATGCTTCCCGGAGGAGGGGCAATTCAAATCGCTCTTGCTCGTCGCCTTCGTGCTCATGCGACAACGATTCCAGGACGTGAGCAACTTGCTGTGGAAGCTTACGCAGCAGCCCTCGAATCAATACCCCGGGCACTTGCAGAGAATTCAGGTCTCGATGGTCTTGATCAGATAATCGGCCTCACTGCTGCGCAGACTTCCTCGTCCAATGATTGGCTTGGTATCGATGTAACAGATCGCTCCATCCATCCCATGAACGAACGCGGGGTTCTCGAACCTGTTCGAATAGCCCGTCAAGCTATCACAGGAGCGACTGAATCAGCGATTTCTGTACTTCGAATCGGAGATATCCTTTGGGCAAAGCAGGATGCTCAGATGCCGGACTGGCAATCTGAACTTGGTCAGGATGAAGATTGACTTCAGAAACGTCCTCCGCTGCCAAAGTCTCTGCCTCATTTTTTATTTCAAATTCTCCAACATATCATCAACAATTTTGTCTAAGTCGAATTTCGGTATCCATCCCCATTCTTTTCGGGCCACATCATCTTCGATTGAGTCCGGCCATGAATCAGCATAATTCTGCCTCACATCTGGCTCGAATGAGCAAGTAAATTCAGGTATGTGGCGCTGGATACTGTAGACTAACTCACCTACAGTAAATGAGCACCCTGCGATGTTGTATCCACCGCGAGATGTACCCAAAGAATCGAAGGGCGTATCCATCAATTCCAATGTTGCACGAATCGCGTCATCCATGTACATCATCGGCAGTTGAGTATCCTCGCGAACGAAGCAGTTGTAATGACCTTCAGAAAGTGCTGCATGAAATATTTCTACAGCATAATCTGTGGTCCCCCCTCCTGCTGGCGCTTTCCAAGAGATAAGGCCAGGATACCGAAGCCCACGCATATCAATCTCTGAAGACATTGCTAGATGTTCACCAATGACCTTTGTCTTACCATACACAGTCGTAGGGTTCAGACCAGTTACTTGAGGCGCATGCTTCGGGCAGTCAGGCCCGAATACTGCGATTGAGGACGGTGAGAATAGCCGACAACCATACTTTTTCGCTGCGGAGATTACGTTCACGAGCCCGTCTACATTTATTTTCCAACAGAGATCGGGATTCTTCTCACCTGTTGCAGATAACAGAGCAGCGAGATGGTAGATGTCAGTGATTCCTTTAGTTTGGATTAAATCCTCTATTTTCTTAGCATCCATCACGTCGAGTTGTATACAACCTTCAGATTCACGGACATCTGTGGATATGACCGATTGATGTCCGTATTTATTTTGGAGTGATTCAACTAACTCTGTCCCAATCTGGCCGAGGGCTCCGGTCACTAGAATCCGAGTTGGAACCGTGCCCATGGGTGTAGACGGCAAGTCCGATACTTGATGATTGATGATAGAGGATGAAACGGAATCCTTCCACTTTCCCGACAACCTTGATAGGCCAACGTGGACGGCTCCAAATCCCGTTGATTGCATGAAGTATGTCGTGGTCTCGGGTGGTGTACTCAGTGGAATTGGCAAAGGTGTGACTGCAAGTAGCATTGGAGTGCTGATGAAGTCCCTCGGTTTGCGAGTGACTGCTATCAAGATTGACCCATATCTGAACTCCGATGCAGGCACAATGAGTCCATTCGAGCACGGTGAAGTGTTCGTCCTTGACGATGGTGGAGAGGCTGATCTCGATTTGGGTAATTACGAACGTTTCCTTGATGTGACTCTTTCTCGTGATAACAACCTCACTACTGGGAAGATATACTCAGAGGTCATTGGGAAGGAGAGAAAGGGCGATTATCTCGGTAAGACTGTGCAGGTAGTCCCACACATCACTGATGAGATTCAAGATTGGATTGAGAGAGTTGCCCATACGCCTGCGGATGGGACCGATGAGGTTCCGGAAATTTGTGTGATTGAGCTTGGTGGAACTGTGGGTGACATCGAGTCTGCTCCATTTGTCGAAGCATTGCGCCAATTCCAGTTCCGCGTTGGTAGCAAGAACATATGTTTCCTCCACGTGAGCCTTGTTCCCGTAATCGGTGTGGTCGGTGAGCAGAAGACAAAGCCAACTCAACACTCAGTGAAGGGGCTGATGGCCTCTGGAATTCAGCCGGACTTCCTCGTATGCCGATCCTCTGAACCTCTACTTCCCGAGGTGAAGCGGAAGCTTTCCTTATTCTGCCATGTGTCCGAGGAGGCTGTATTCAGTGCTCATGATGTCTCGAATATCTACCGCGTTCCATTGATGCTTGAGGAGCAGGGCGCCATTGTACAGATGGCGGCCCATTTCGGTCTTGATATTCCTACTGAACGTCCTCTGTTGAGAGATTGGGGTGATATGGCTCAGAGAATGGACGCTCTTAGCGGAGAGGTTCGAATCGCGATGGTTGGCAAGTATACCGGGCTGTCAGATTCCTATCTGAGTGTAATCAAGGCACTCCAGCATTCTGCTTTACATGAAGGCGTTAACCTCTCGATTGACTGGGTAGAGGCTAGTAATCTAGAGAATTCAAACGAAGGCACCGATAAACACGAGTCAGCATGGTCGTTAGTGAAGGGTGCTGATGGAATTCTTGTTCCAGGGGGATTTGGAGATCGAGGTATAGAAGGAAAGATTCTCGCTGCAAAGCACGCCCGAGAGAATACTGTTCCATATCTTGGCGTCTGCTTAGGTCTTCAGATTGCGACGATTGAATTCGCTCGAAATCGCCTCGGTCTAAAGGGTGCCAACAGCACTGAGTTCGATGAAGATACCCCACACCCTACGGTCATATTCATGCCTGAGGGAAGTCGTACTCATATGGGTGGAACGATGCGACTTGGTAGTCGTCAGACGAATCTTCAGACACAGGACTGTGCAGCTTATCGCCTCTATGATGGAGAAATGGAGATTCATGAGCGTCATCGTCATCGATACGAAGTAAATCCGGATTTGGTAACCGCTCTTGAGGAGAAGGGCTTGCGATTCGTCGGCCGTGACACTGAAGGTGAGCGAATGGAAATCATTGAACTTGAAGGCCATCCATTCTTCTTTGGTACTCAATACCACCCTGAATTCAAGTCACGTCCAGGACGTCCGAGTCCACCGTTCCTTGGTTTGGTCAAGGCAGCGCTAGGCCGTCCCGTTTGAGATTAAAATCTCAAAAAGGCAGCAACAAGGGATCAATTGTACTGACCGCATGTGGAACAATAGTCTCGTCCATAGGCTGGTATGTGGACCACGCCTGGTGCATTGCATTGAGTACAGTTCTTTCCAGTTGGGATCATTTGTCCCTGCTGTCCTTCAGCCTGTGTTGTACTAGTAGATACTGCCGCAGCAGTTCCAAGAGGCGCATCTTCATCCTTGGAGAGGAACATCATAGCACCAATGATTCCGGCAATGACTACGACTACCAATCCGACAGCTCCGCCGATGACCATGGCGTTGATCCCTTCGGCTTCTCCACCATCCGAAGGTGTCTCATTACCACTGTCTGCGGTTTCAAGAGCATCACAAGTACCATCTCCATCTGCATCTGGAGGAATCGAGGTGGCATCGAGAGGGTTGCTTCCACAATCGACCTCTTTCACATCAGTGTGCCCATCTCCATCGTCATCTGGGTCCATGTTGTCTCCAAAAGCATCCCCATCGGTATCAATTGTCTCTGACGCATCTAATGGGAAAGCATCCTCTTCGTTTACTACTCCATCACCATCCAAGTCATCATCTACACTGTCCGCAACCCCATCTCCATCGATGTCGGGACAACCTGCAGGGGTCCCAATTGAGGTTCCAGCTTCGAAGGGACATCCATCAGGTGAGTTACCACTCTCGTTGTCTCCATAACCGTCATTGTCTGAGTCGTAGATTTGTGTAGGGTCTTGTGGGAACTTATCGAAGTCGTCGTAGGCACCGTCACCATCGCTGTCTTTCTCAGACAGGGCGCATCCATCCGAATCCACACTATCTTTCGCCCAGTATGGGGTATCAGGACAAAGGTCATTCACATCGCTGATGCCATCACTATCCGAATCTTGGTTAGCAGCATCGCATCCTTTGTTGTCAACCGCTGTAGCCGCAGGTGTTCCTGGACATTCATCTAGAGCATCATTTACCCCGTCGTTATCAGTGTCTCGTTGACTTGCTCCACATCCATCTGTATTGACGTCACTTGCCTCAATTGAGTTGGTGAATGGACATAGGTCATTTACATCGAGGACACCATCATTGTCCGTATCTCGTTGACTCTCTCCGCATCCATCGTTGTCTACTGATTCACCAAACGGCGTGTTAGGGCAGAGATCATCATCGTCGCTCACGAGATCGTGATCTTGTTCTGTTGGATTCCGTTCCAGATAGACGATGGTTCCATTCGCCTCCTGATCGAAGGTATACACAGTTTCCCAACCCTCGTCATTCGTCGTTATTTCGGAGTAACGGCCGGAAGCGCGGTCATAAGTGACAGTTACAGGTTCCCATCCATTAGGGCCTTCTGCAGATACTGTGATTCCGAGGTCATCTGTCGCATACCAGGATACATGTGGACGCCCTGCCGAATCAACGTCTATTGAGGGGTAAACACCTTGCCCGGGATCCGCATAACCGATTGCTTGAACAGTGCCCATCTGAGTTCCATCATGGTGTACCATTAGGACACTACATTCGTTGAATGAGTCACAGTCTGCATCTCCGTTTGCGGAATCATATCCTTTCTGGAACACATACCATAGAGTCCCATCTGGGCCAGTAGCTAGATCTGGGCGATAGAAGTTAGTTGGTTGATCGGCGATGAATTCCGCACTCCAACCCGAATTGTTCTTGCTAGACATGACGATGTCCGTATTGGTGATGTCTCGATGGAAGACAACAGGGTCTTCCCCAACAAAGCCTACACGAGGGAATGTTGCGTTGACTGCGACTATTTCAGCAGGCATCCATGTTCCATCGTAATTCATTGAAATCCAAACAGTATCATCACCGTCTAAATCAACCCATGTTGCTGCCAATGTTCCATTCGTAGAAACTGCGATTGAGGTGTACCATCCAGTAGAGTTCCCAGAATGTAGAGTAGTAGTCCCCCATTGCCCTCCAGATGATCGTTCAGCTACCCTCATCTCGGACCCGTTCACAGAGTTGAATAAGGTTCGATCAGAAATGTGCATGTAAGATACTGCGAGACCATAATTAGACATTGGAGCACCTGAACTAGAGGTTGAAACAATATCTGCATATCTTCCAGATTCGGCTTCATAATCGATTACTGTGCGGAAATAATCAACACTACCAGATTGAGAACCAATTGAAAACACGACTAGGTTACAATCATCGGAATCGTTCATGTTGGTGCCAGGGTCGTGGTCGCAGGACGTAGTACCTTTTTCGTATCCTTCAAAGAGAACCATGTACAAGGTGCCGTCGCTATTCCGAGTAGATTCAAGATATGCGAAGTCATCTGTGTCTGTGCTTAACTCTCCAGGTGTCCAATCGCAACCAATGCTATCCGTGCGGGCAGAACTCAATGATCCTGGACAACGGTCGATGGAGTCAACAATCCCATCGCCGTCCTCATCGACACCAGGGATGGATACTATCAGGTCAAGATCAGTCGCATCGTGGTAACTCAGAATCTCTTCATCGTTTGAGTTGAGTGCTAAATCGAGGTGTTGGCCAACGTCTCCGCTTGATGCGACTGTGACTCTGACAAAAGATCCACCTTCCTCGCGCATTAGGACTGTATCATCGAGACTATCATCATACCAAGCGATTCGTGCTGAATCCGATGAATCAAAGACGAGACGAATGTAGAATCCATCTGCGATACCTTGAGACACACGTTCTATGTTCCAAGAACCTGAGTTCTGTGTGGCCATCCAAACGGATTCTCTCGACAATGACCGGTTCTGGTAAGCAATGTGCATAGTCCCAGAGGCATCCTGTCCAGCAGAAACCCACAGATACTCTGTGTAGGAGTCCCCCGTCTCATTAGCGATTATAGTATTCACAGACCAACCTCCAGGCGTCAATATCGCATGTCGAACATTTTCCACATACCATGCGCTTTCTGCTTGATTCGTGACTGGGTTGATGGTTGCATCAACGAAATATCCAGTATAGGCGACTTCAGGTTGCCCTGAAGGTCCGAGTACAAGATCAGACCAGCGCCCCATTCTAGAATATCCGTCAAAGTCTTCAGCCTCACCTTGTCCATCGTCAATGATTTGAGTGGTCCAAGTAGTCCCATCATACGAGGAGTAGGCAAGGTCGTAATCACCTGTATAGTAGGAGTAGTGTTCTGTTCCATCAGACCCTATACGGAATCCGATACGTCCGGTATTGTCTGTGTAGGGTCCTTCATCACCTGTGTCTTCACCAGGTGCAACAGTGGTAGTACTCCATGAGGACCCATCATAACGTGAGATTCGAAGTACATGGTTTGTGATGTCGATGTGTGCCACTCGCGGCAATCCATTGGAGTCAAGTTGTAAATTAGCTAGCCGTCCAGTCTCACCGAAGGAATACACTTGTTCTGTAGACCAATATCCATCAGCGTTGTTTGTAACATGAAGATCGCCATTTTTTGCGTGTGCGACCCACATGGTACCATCAGCAGCAATCTCCATACTAGAGTGAGTACCAGCATTTCCGATAGATTCCGCTCGGTCATGGAGCCATGCGGTTGCTCCTGCTCGAGCAGCCGTTAGATTTGCTTCTTCATCCGATTCAGCAAGCGGGACGGTTAGCGAACCTACGAGGGCGAGGACCATCGTCAGAACGAGCATGGATGCGGTTAGTGGCCGGTGCATGGACCAGTGACGGAGGTCAGTGAAATTGAATATTCCCGCGGTAAAATCAATCTGCAGAGATGCGGATAAGCCTAGTTGTGCGGTAGCCTTGGAGAGCCTTGAGGTATTTTCGTTCACGGAATTCAGCATCAAGTTCAGCATCACCGGTATCAATTCTAAGTGAATTTAGTGTTGCAAGTTTCGCAGGTGTGACGACGCCAAGAATCGCATCAATACCGATGCTCCTGAGAACATCGGGAGAGAGTTGTAGATTTCCTCTTCCAATCAAGAATCCCTGCCCTCCCATTGGTGAGAGAAGGAGAAGGATTTCACTCTCTTCTCCGAAGAGTATTTTGTGAGAATTGATAGTCTCGATTAAACCGGTCTCATCCAGATCCGTTCCGATTTGTTTTGTTCCACGAGTGGCATCGATTCCGAGTACCGAGATTGAGTAACCAATACCATCTCCGAGTGTTCGGAGAGTTCCTCCACTTCCCCATATGACGAGCATGTCAGGATTCTCTTCGATGGTTTCCTGAATATGGTCACCTAGCCCTTCAAGAATCTCAGTTTCAGATACACGTTCTACACGCTGCTTGGAACCCTGCATCCAGCGCGGACTACCGGGTGTGTTTGCTTCTCCATACATGCGAACCACCCATTCACCGCCTCTATACAGATCCTCATCCAAATCCATCACCTCGGTTCTTGCGAGCAGAAGATCACCTGTGATCCAAGCTGCAAGAGCTTCTGCAGAGGCGCGTGGAGATGCTCCGAAGCATCCACTGTGCATCTTGACGCCTGCAGGAACACCTAGTATCGGTGTTTCACTTGCATCAATTTCCATCAGGGCATTTACGATGTCCCTAGTTGTTCCATCTCCCCCAGCATAGAGAATCATATCCACATGGTGTTCAATCATAGTATGGACTGCAGCTGTTGTATCATGCGCGGTTGTGTTCTGTGGAGTTTCAGCAATGATGTTCCACAGTCCAATCTCTCTAAGTGGCTTTGGAATCCATGAGGCGCCCATCCGTCCATCCATTAGGCACCATTCCACTTCCGTCCATGGCCCGAGTGTGATGGAAATAATTGAATTCAGGTGTTCAAGTGATTCAGTCATTCGTGGGCCTGAACGATCATCCGCACCCTTAGATCGAGCTAGTTCGGCTTGACCGTCCGATCCCTTCAGAGCGAGACGTCCGCCTAGCCCTGCATCGGGATTGACGATGATGCCGATCCGATGGCTCATGTTCGTGCCAGTTCCGTCCGATGCATCAAGCCTCGCCATATGTCAGGAAACCAAATGTGAAATGTAATTACCACTCGGGAGGCTCATGGATGATGTTTATCGTCGCCGATTGTCAATTCTTTTGTTTACAGGAATTACCTTGGGTTGGATGATTCTTTGTTACATTGCTTGGGTAGCAAGTGGTTGTAAGCCATTTATGCCATTCATTTCTGATTTTGATTTATTTGAACCTGGAGATACCTTGTTTTCTCTTGGTACATTTCTTACCACTGTAACTGTGGTATGGGTGATGATTGAAATTCTATTATTCAATCGTGAAAGGTTGGTGGAAAAAGAAGCCCATTTTGCATGGCATATACTCAATTTTGCCGCATTGATACCCGGAATAATAGCCGCTTTTTCTACGTTCATGGTTGGTCAAACACCTTGGGATGTTGATGGATACATGCACGGAAAATATGCTATAGAGATATTCTACAAAGGAATTTATTGGTGCGTGATGGCATGGATAGTAACGGCTAGAATTCATTGGGGAAGTCCTATTCTTCGCAAGATTCTTCTTGCTAGAGGAGTACCTGCTATGGCTGCTATCGTAGGATTATGGCAGATGTTAACCAATCAGGCAAAAGTATGGACTGAGGATTTTGATTGGGATGCCCACAATCAATCTCCTAGCGATATGATGGAATTTTGTACTTCACGACAATATCCAGCATTAGAGGTAGCTGCTGCATGGGAATTCGTCTTATGTCTTGGAATTGTATTCACTGTTTTCAGTTTCCTATTAGATCTTCAACAACCAACCGATTCTCACTCTGAAGAAGAATAGAATTCGTGGGTTGGGTTGAAGTTCATTCAGTTATTCCCAAGGGCTGGTTGAGACATGTCGGATGAACAGAAGTCCAAGGTTGAGACCATTGAGGATGCTTTTGAGAAGACATTAGCGGACATGATGTCAGCTCGTGACGAACTCGATGTTGCATCTAAGGAGGCTCCTTCTTTGGTTGTTGAAGCCCCCGTTGAGTCCATCCCTGAACCCGTTGAATCCGAACTCCTTCCAGCGCCATCTATTGCATCTAATCCACCAGCCCCTGCTTCTCAGAGTCCAGATCCGTTGCAACCCCCCTCCTCACCTAGCCCTCCAATGATGGGTCCACCCCCTGGTCCTCCAATGGGTGGCCCTCCCCCTAGTCCTCCAATGGAGATTGCACCATCCCCTGAAATTCCTCCAGTAATTCCTGAAGAAGCGCTACCTGCGCCAGTTGTGGCAGATTTATCGGCATTGGTAGAAGGGTCGCCCAAACAAGAGGAACCTATCGATGAAGAATCGGCTTCTGAACCAGAGCCTCAACCATTGAATCCTGAGTTTATTCCAGTAGATGCGGATGATTTCATGTCTGAATTTGAAGATGAGTGGGACGAATCAGCTCCTGTTCGTGTCTCCGATATCGATGATACCGAAGACATGGACTGGTGAGTGTCTTTTCGGGCGAATGCTTCTTCATGCGCGGACCGAACCACGGAATGAGGCGGTGATATGTCGATGCTGACCGTGGATGTTGGTCTGGATGAATCTCATGAATACGCCATGGGGATCTCAGTAGGAGAGATTATTCACAACGTACATGGCCGAAAGTCAGGTGCTGTAGCCGCAACCGTTGATGGTCAGGAAGTCGACCTGTCTCACGAACTGTCGTCAGATTGCAGTGTTCGACCGATTCTTGGTAATTCAAACGAAGGCTTGTACATTCTACGCCATTCATGTGCTCATCTACTTGCCCAAGTTGTCCTCGAATTCTTTCCGGATGCAAAGCCAACAATTGGGCCTCCGATTGAGAATGGCTTCTACTACGATTTTCATATGGATCCGATTAGTGAGGAAGATCTACGGGCCATTGAGAAGCGCATGAAGGCCTTGGTCAAGCAGAATCTGAAGGTCGAGCGAGAGGAGCATGATAATGCGAGCCTACGTGAGATGTTTGCTCACAACGCGTTCAAGATTGAGATTATGGATGATAAGATTGGAGAAGGCAGCGGATCTTCTGTCTATCGCCAGGGAGATTTTGTTGATCTCTGCCGTGGCCCGCATGTTCCAAGCACGGCCCATCTCCGATGGTTCAAGCTGACTAGCATGAGTACTGCCTTTTGGCGAGCGGACGCATCGAAAGAATCGCTCGTCAGAATCTATGGTATGTGCTATGCCACGAAGGAGGATTTGCAGGCCCGCGAGACACTAATCCGGGAAGCAGCGAAACGTGATCATCGAAAACTCGGTAAGGATCTACAACTCTTTCATATTGACGAAATGGTTGGTCAGGGGCTCATCCTCTGGACCCCAAGGGGCGCTGTTGTCCGTGATGAACTTCAGCGCTTCATCTCAAAGCATCTTAATCGCCAAGGTTACCATCAGGTATTCACACCACATATTGGAAAACTCGATCTATATCGTACCTCAGGCCATTTCCCCTATTATCAGGACAGCCAATATCCTCCGATTATCGAGAGAGATACGATGAAGAAACTCTCTGATGAGGGCTGCTCTTGTGGTGAACTTTCGAATCTAATGAGTGAGGGCGAAATCGATGGCTACATGCTCAAGCCGATGAACTGTCCACATCATATCCGAATTTATGCGAGTCAAGCGCGTTCTTATCGTGATCTTCCATTGCGTCTTGCAGAGTTTGGTACAGTATATCGATGGGAGCAGAGTGGTGAGATTTCAGGAATGACTCGTGTCCGTGGATTTACTCAAGACGATGCACATCTG
>DAFJ01000051.1 GCA_002497905.1 Euryarchaeota archaeon UBA251 | reverse complement strand
TTCCAAGTTGCGATGCTCATTGGACTGATTACGTTCACTATGGCATGGGCCCGTGGCATGCGGCGTTACACTCCGATTCAAGATCTTTCACAAGCCTACAAAGCTCTGATAATTGGTTTCATTGGTGGAGCGATTCTAGCATCTGCTCTTGACATCTGGGTATTCCGACGTATGTATGAGGATTTAGCTCAGGATTCTATCTATCTCGTAGAAATGGGGGCGTTGTTGTTGCTTGCAGGATGGGCCGAAGGCGCCCTTTGTGTCTATCTCTGTTCAAGGTCAGAGCGGAAGGTCACCTCAGCTGCGACAACAACCGGTTATGCATTCGGTATTGGTAGTGCAGCAATGACGACCGCTGTTGCTGCCGTCAGAATCTTCGATCCTGCACTTGCTTCCATAGGTTCAGATGTGCATGGATTTGGCATAGACACAATTGTCGTCTCTATCTTAATTGGTGTGTCTGCAGGCTTTACCTTCGCACCTCTCGGTAGTGCTCAAGGTGCTCTAGTTCGCCACAAGGAACGATTCACACCCCTTATCCTTACAGGGGCCGGTCGTGCTGCAGTACGCCTTTGCATTTATCTCGCTGTACTTGTTAGCCCCATAGCTCTAGGTTTTGGACTAGCACTCGCTTTGTGGCTTGATGCACGGGCTAACAATCGCTGGCTCCCAAGCAGTCTTACTCCACTGCAACTTAGAGTAGAACGACGAATGCTCAAGAATCGCAAACTTGGGCATTCAGATATCGAAGAGGAATGAGGCTGAACTAGGGATTGCTTGCTCAAGGTTCATGAATCGGTTCGCTGAGTTTTGTTGGATGCCCCGCTGTCCTCACTGTCGGGCTCCAATGTCGGGCCGCTTCATCATCTGCGAGACTTGTGGTCGTGTGACCTCAGGGTCTAGTGGTTTGCAGGCTAGAATCTCTCCTTCAGATGGTCCATCATCTGGAATGGCTGGGCATGGTGGGCGTCGTCCCAGCCGTAAGGCGATTAAGGGTGCAGCACCGGGCAGGCGTAAACAAGCAAGTGCTCCTCCTCCACCAGCTGAAATACAACGGAGGATGGCACTTCGACAATTGAGCGGAGATGATGCTCCCCGCCGTTTAATCGTCCGTAAAAAAGAACAGAGGAAAGCTGCTTTTGCATTGGTACTTGTCGCATTGGTTCTGTTTACTCCAGTCCAAGATCCTCTTGTAGATGGACTTGAGGACTCTTTCGGTAACCTCCTCGATTTAGTCACACCTAGTACAACTCATCCTCTAGAGGCATCTTACACGCTTCGGAGTACCTATGAATATGAGTTCGGCCCATCATCATCTGATTCTGGCTTTATGTACAAACTTCCGATACCTCAGTCTGAACGAACTGCTGCTGGTTTCTCAGATATACTCGCGACAAAGACTGATGGAGGAACCATATCTGCACCTGTATTGCAGCGTATAGTTTCTATGAAGGTCGGGTCAGGTGCCGCCGTTGTCGACGTCCCACTTACAGGAGGAGTTGTGCGTGATTCTAGCAGCGCAATTACTCTTGAGGACGGTTACTCTCAGGTCTTCTGGCCTGCACCAGGAGGTACTGGAAGTGAAGATTGCCAGTATGGCCGTTGTTTAATCTGGTCTGGAGCTATACCTCAATCGTCATCCATTGAGAGTGCATTGTTGAATGTTGAATATGAAATTGAATCATACTCATACACCTGGTGGACTGAGGCAGATCTCCCCTCTTCAGTTACAGGTATGACTGGTGGAAACGGCATTTCTAAATCGACATCCGGAACCTTCGATGATTTAGACGACATAGGAATTGGATTCTATACTCAGAATTTTGGAGATGCACAGTTCTATGATCGTCTCAATGGAGGGGGTGACTACGCGATTGATGGCAATGATCCTATTGTCCAGAGTGTAGCGAACAACATTCTCGCATCTCTCTCACCAGATGATCAGGATAACGTGTTTGCATTCAGTCATGCAGCCTTCATCTGGGTACGTGACAATGTTGTATATGCTCAGGGTTTGGAAAATCCACGTAGTGGACCTGCTTGCCTTAATGCCGGTATAGGTGATTGTGATGAACAATCAAACGCTTGGATGTCAATACTGCGAACGAAGCAGGTTCCAACATGGTATGAAATGGGTGTTTTAGGTTCAGGTGATTTCAGAGAATGGGAATCTCATGGTTGGTCAAACATTGCTCTTCCATTAAGCGATGAAGCATGTGAATCTCGCGGTATTAATCCGACATCTTGCTATGTCACTGCTGTCGTTGATGTTGTGAACAATAAGTGGTTGCTATACACTCCCACTGTGTATTCCAATTTCGTCCAGACTTGGGATCATACTGGAGATGACGTAAACAGCGTCTATATGAGAATCAGTTACGATTCTAACCTCCGCTCCTTTGATGTTGGATATTCGGTGGTCGGAACGCCGACGACGCCTGAGGGAACATTCACTTTAGGGTGGATTGAAGGAGAATAACACTCAAGACCCCCCCCGCGGGCAGACATTTGAGAGGCGACAATGCGCAACTTCGTTATTGCAGGGGCCGGTGAGGTCGGTCGAGGTATTGCTCAAGCACTAATTTATGAGCGTAAGAATGTCATTTTAGTTGACCTAAATCCTGATGCTCTTAAGCAGGCATCCACTCTCGAATGTCTACTCATCTCGGGTGATATTCTCACGAATAAGGCGATGGATCATGTTGGTATTTTGAATTGTGAGATGTTCATTGCTGTGACAGATTCAGATGAGAGAAATATTCTTGCTTGCACCTTCGCGAAGCGTGTTTTCGAGATGCGGGGGGGTGATCCAGGAGATATGGTGGCAATTGCGCGTGTCAATAGGATGCCATTATTTCGCGAGATGGATAGGTCTGATTATACGGGCTGGACAGGTATCGATCATATTGCTAATGCGGATAAGGTGATTGTTGAGGAACTAACAGCAGGTCTTGTTTCGCCTCAGATTCTCCATACTGTTCCAATGGGGAATGGGACGCTAATATGTGTCTCAAGAGTAGCAGAAGGAAGTGCTCTGATAGGTGGTCCACTATTGCAGAATGCAGATGATATCGACGGTCTCCCTCCCCCAATTGGTATCGTTGGAAGCGGTGGTCGATCATCAATCGTGAATGAGACGACAGAGGCAGAGATGGGAGACCTTCTCCTATTTGCTGCAACAGGTTCTCATGTTCAGACGCGAATAACAAGCGCTTGTGGATTTGTTTCAAAGCCTATGGTTGATCACCCACGCGTCATCATCTTTGGAGCCACACCTGTAGGCAAGGATTTGGCTGAACATTACCTCGCGCAGGATTCGAATGTCACGGTTGTAGAACCTGATCTCATCGCTGCCAATGACCTAGTTGGGTCAGAGGCAGGAAATCATCGACGACTAGACGTAATTCATGGTGAGCCAGATGATGTGGAACTTCTGAAAGACATTGGAATCGCTAATCATGATATCGCTATTAGCACAATGGATGATGACAATGGAGCGATTGCTATTGCCATGCGCGCGGTTGACGAAGGTGTTGAGAGAGCCGGACTCCTTGTGGATGACTCTACTCTAGTCGATACAGTTCGTAGAATCGGTCTTACCCGTGCAGTGTCTCGAAGAGAGGTTACTGTAGGGGCCGTATTGGAGCATGTTCACTCCTATGTAGAGGGTCGCTTCCAGATTATCCGTCATGCTAAGGAATTTGTTGCGATGACTGTTATGATGTCGGAGGGCCACAAATACATTGGTTGGCCGTTAGAAAAGGTTCAGAGTAAACTGAAGGCGGATGCTAAAATCGTTGCACTTGAACGAGTTGTTGCAGATCGTGGTTTGATTACCTTCCCTCCAGATGGTGAGATGGTTCTCGAAGTGGATGATCGTATTGTCATCGTTGGCTTGCGGGATTCGATTCAGCAGGTGGAAGCCAAGCTGAGGTCATGATTCATGCGCGCTGCTCCAATTCTCCACTTGATGGGATGGACCTTAACGGTAGTATCTCTCCCTCTTTTTGCTGTAGGTTTGTCCGCTATTGGTCTTGAAGACGGAGATTTCACCTTCATTTTACAAGCTTTCATTGGGCCAACTGTGGTCTCCGCTGCTACTGGAATTCTATTGATACGTACCTTCAATCATCGATATGATCAGGAGGATGGTGTCCGTGATCGTGAAGCCGTGACTGCTGTTGCATTAGGTTGGCTCGTGGTTATCTTCTTTGGAGGGATGCCATATTGGTTTGGTGGGACGTTTAACGGACCATTGCACTTCGTTGAAGGGAGTGCAGGATTTTGGGACGTTGCCCTTGGACTGTTACATTCCTGGTTTGAATCAATGTCCGGATTCACGACTACTGGTGCCACAATGATTGATCCAGAGACAAGTCCAATTTGCGTGGTCGGTGAGGATTGTATCGCTAGCCAGAAGCGTAGCATCCTACTTTGGCGCAGTTTGACGCAGTGGTTGGGAGGTATGGGAGTGATTATGCTTAGTATCTTGATTCTTGGACGATGGATTGGAGGTGGATTATCTGCAGCTACTGCAGAACTCACGGGCCCGAGTCTATCAAGGCTAGGACCTAAACTACAGCACACTGCTCAGATTCTCTGGGGAATTTACTTACTTCTTACCATACTTGAGTGGATTTTGCTCTTTGTATTAACGGAAATGGATTGGTTCGATTCACTGAATCATGCTTTCACTACGATGGCATCCGGAGGTTTCAGTACACATGATGCTGGGATCATGCATTTCGATTCAGTAAAGATTGAACTCATCATCACTGTGTTCATGATTCTTACAGGTGTTAACTACAGCCTATTCCACATCTCTTTCCGAGGCGGTGTGAAGGAAGCGCTCAAGGATGAGGAACTTCGAATCTATCTCGGCGTGTTATTCCTTGCATGGCTTGGTATGGTATTCAGCCTATCGAGTAAGGGTGATCATGGTTTATTGGAATCTGCTCGATATGCGATGTTCCAAACAGCATCTATTGGAACATCTACTGGTTATGCATCTGCGGACTATGCTGTATGGCCAAGCCTCTCACTCTTGATTCTCTTATTCCTGATGATTGTAGGTGCATCTGCTGGTTCTACTTCGGGAGGACTCAAGATTCTACGATTGAAGATAGCATACGAAATCGTTCGTCAAGAGATCGGTCGAATTGTCCAACCACGTTCTGTCCGTTCAATACGGATGAATGGTGAAGTTGTTCCATTGAGTAAAGTGCAGGTGGTTCTTGGCATGCTATCAGCCTGGGCTGTAAGTGCAGTTGTTGGTACGACTCTTATTGCAATATTCGAACCAAATCTTGATCTTGAATCTGTTCTGAGCCTGTCTCTTTCTTGTCTTGGAAATACAGGCCCTGCTTTGGGTACCTATGGGCCAACTGCTACATGGGCTTCGATGAATGCACCTACCATGTTGATTACTACCTTAATGATGTGGCTCGGTCGACTCGAAATCCTCACCGTACTCGTCGTATTCAATCCACGTGCTTGGCGATTGTGAGTTATCAGAAGGAATCTAGACTGAATTGAGTTCCTGACACTTCTTCGCTTTCAGTGTCAAGGCTAACTGTTTCTCTATCCTCTTTGACAGGCTTAGTTTCAGGGATTGGAGTGGGTTCTGGCTCCACTGAGAACTGTTCAAGAATTTTCTTTCCCAAAGCAGAAGTTCGTCGAATCCCATGGAGAGCAAGATGGTCTTCAGCCATTAGTCCGATTCTTTGTGATAGTCGGATATCCTCTGGATTGCTAGCCATACGATCTTCGTGCATTGCGAGTAGGATAGGGTAGAGACTTTCCCGACCTGCGGCATGACTCGTGCCAACGGCTTCGGAGAGAATCTGGTTCGCAGATCCAGTGGTCCACCCTTCACGTCCTCTACGAAGTGTATCTGGATAACTGACATCTGGCCTAGATTTCAGGCCTGGAGCTCGTGCTGCAGCTCCCATGAGTTCGTAGGTCCAATACCATGCTCGGTATGCAGTTGATGCAAAGGTCTGACGATGTGACCATTCTGCACGCTTCAGTGCTCGTACAGCCATGGCGAGGTCGTCATGTTCGGCTCGATTAATCGCAGTAGTCCAAGAGAGCCAAGTGCGTAGTTCAGATGGGCTTCTATCCAGTTCACGAGCGACTGTTGCAGCGTCACGATTCGTAGGTGCCTCAAACATTCGCTTCACGCCTTCAAATACTTCGACATGTGCATCACGTCGTCCAATCTCAATCTGATCTAATGCTGATTGTAGGTTGATATGGCCATTTTCAAAGGCACATTGTAAATCGTTGATGAGCGCACGAATATCGCCCGAGTTGTTACGCACCATCGCGTCGAGAGCGGGACCATCGATGCTAACTCCTTCCTCCTTGAGGACGCGCAGTGCGATGGTTTCTAGATCCATCGCGGTCACACGCCGGAATTCAATGATGTCGGCGTATTTGCGAATTCTAGTTTCATTCGTACGCCAATCTGAACGACCATAGAGTCGCATTTTGTCATTACAGGTCATGATAACAGGTTGTTGTGTTTCTTCTAAGATGCGGAGAAGTTCTGCCTTACCGCCACTGTCTCCTTTGAGACCTCCTTCCTTCTCTGTATCGAAGGTACGTTCGATTCGTTTTTCCGAAACCTTCCTGAACGATCCCCCTAGGTGATCAACTTCGTCTAGAAGAATAAGTGTTCGGCTGGTATTCTGTCCAGCCGATGACCAACTATCCAGAGAGGAATGAACAGCTCCACTCATTGCAGCACGTCGTAGAACAGCGGCGTTGCGTTGCTCTGATGCATTGAGTTCGACCACGTTCCATCCAAATTCTGCCGCCGTTGCGTGTGCGATTGTTGTCTTTCCGATGCCAGGGGGTCCAACTAGTAAGAGTCCTTTTCGCTCTGGCGTCCCCTTCGACCAAGAACGAAGCCATGTTTCGATACGTTTTCTCTGGCCGTCGTTTCCGACGAGTGCTGCCATCCGGTCGGGGCGATGTCTCTCGCTCCAATCCTCGGACGTGTTCTCCATCGTCCCTTGTTGCCATCGGATGGACTTGAACATTGGTCAGTTGAAATTGTCTGAGAGTGTTCGGAAACGTAGTTGTTCCAAGAGATCATCGATAGTAATTCGAATTTGACGTTGATCATCTCTACTCCTTACGGTGACAGTTCTGTCTTCCATCGTCTGATGATCGACTGTAATAGCCCACGGAATTCCAATTTCGTCTGCTCTAGCATAGCGTCGACCAATCGACTTTCCAAAGGCATCGATGGTTGGAACTAGCCCAGGGATTGAGCAGATGTCTCGGAACAAAGATTCAGCCATTTCAGGCATTGCGTCCTTGTTGAAGAGTGGCAAGACTACAGCATCGTAGGGTGCGACATCTTCGGGTAGACGCATGATGTCATAGGATTCTCCTTCCTTTTCGATTTGATTGAATGAATGGTCCATCATATGCCAGATAATTCGATCAATACCAAAGGCTGGTTCGATAACATGAGGAGTGAACCATTCACCGTTAATGGTGTATTTAACTCGCCTTGATTCGACCATTTTATCTTCAATTATGACCACGTTTCCGTTTGTTAATGTCAAGGAAAATGGTGTCGATTCAGGTGCTTCTTCGATTGCTTCAAGAGCTTGTATCACCATCTTTGCCTCGCCTCTGAATGCTGGGCCAATTTGAGCTTGCACAGGGGCCCAAGTGGTCTTATCGACGTGTATGGGTTCTGGATATTCTCTCCAAGCCCGTAATTCTGTACTTCCTGAAGCTGAAGCATGTGCCTCTAGATCGTAGCATCCTCGATGAGCAATACCTACACATTCAATCCAGCCGTAACAGCCATGAATTTCAAGATCCCAGCAGTCGGAAGCGTAGTGTGCCATTTCATCCTGCTCATGTTGCCTGAAGCGCATCCGGTTTGGGTCAATACCGAGTTGAATCATTAGTCGGTATGTTTCCAGCATGAAATGGCCTACGACTGGATGGCGAACTATGCCTGCTTCCAAGGCAGGAATCATTTCAGAAGATAATGGTTCAGCATGAGCCCCTTTTGGATCTGGGACGAGGTTGATTGAGACATCGTCTCTAGCAATTTCCGTGAGATCTACATCTGCTTCGGGGTCGATGAAGTACTCAAGTTCAGCCATATTGAATTCACGTTGCCGAATCATACCCTGGCGCGGGCTAATCTCATTACGGTACCCCTTCCCAACTTGCACAGCTCCAAAGGGTAAGCGCTGCTTGAAGTGGCGATAAATCGAAGGGTAGTTGGTAAACATCCCTTGGGCCGTTTCAGGGCGGAGAAAGGCGCTACGTCCTGATCCTACTGGGCCTATTGAGGTAGGAAACATGAGGTTCATCGGTGCGCTGCCAGCCCAATCATTGGCTGAACAGGATGGGCATTCAATAGCGTGTTCAGATAGAGCTGAATCAAGTTGAGCCGCATCTAATGTATCCGGATTGTTCACGTGCCCTTCAAGCAGTTGATCCGCCCGTTCAACGGCTTCACATGATCGACATTGAACAGCATGGTCGTTGAATGCACCAACATGTCCACTCGCTTCAAGCACCTGGTGAGGAGTCACTGTTGGACTATTGATCTCGACAATGTTTCCAAGTCGAAGCCAGTGGTGTAACCAAATCTCTTGAGTCCTCCTAAGGATACGCCCACCTACGGGACCGTAATCGAATAGGCCGGCGACTCCCCCGTATAGTTCGAATGCTGGTCGAACGACACCTCGTCGCTTGAACATCGCCATCAGGGTCTGGACCCTGTCCTCGTTCTCACTCATGATTATCCATCGCTTGGCATGCCGCTTCTCAATCCTTCGCACTGAAATGGCCTCAAGACTATCTCATTTGGATTTGTAATAGGAGTTACATCATTTGCAACTCTAATTCTCGTATTCAATAGGTGAGTAAAGTCTAATCTGTTTGGATAGCGTTATAACCTCGTTCGGGTGCCGTCCAGACGCCGATTTGGAAAAGGATTCAACCATGGAACCAGTATATGCTACAGAGCCTGCGGAAACGCAGGATTTACTCGATTCCCTCTGCCCTCCCGTTAGGAATTGGTTCAAGGATAAATTTCCTGATTTCACAGACCCTCAGAAATTGGCAATACCGGCTCTTCAGCGTGGTGATCATCTTCTCCTCTGTTCCCCAACTGGAAGTGGAAAGACTCTGACAGCATTCCTGAGCATAATCGATGACCTTGTGCGTCGTTCAATGGAAGGTACTCTCGAGAAAGCCATCCATTGCGTTTACATTTCTCCGATTAAGGCGTTGGCAAATGATATCCAACGGAATCTGATTGATCCTCTACGGGAGATTAAGGAGACCTACCTCCCCAATAGGGCACAGGACATAGTAGTCGGTCTCAGAACTGGTGACACTCCGCAGTCAGAACGCCAGAAGATGCTCAGGCACCCTCCTCATATCCTCATTACTACTCCTGAATCACTTGCGCTAGCAGTTGGTTCTAAGCGATTCAGACCGATTCTTCAGAATCTGAGGTACATGGTTGTTGATGAGATGCATTCTATGGTTCCAACAAAGAGGGGTACTCATCTCGCTCTCACTCTCGCCCATTTGGACCATACGATTTCCAAGCCTGTTCAGAGAATAGGCATCTCTGCGACTATGGAACCGTTGTCTACAGTCGCAGATTTCCTCGTCTCATCGAGTAGTTCCATCGACACTCGACCAGTCCAGATTGCACACGTTTCAGGATCGAGAAAACTCGATTTAGACATTATTCTACCAGCACGAGATTTCAATGTCCGGCCTCTGAAGGAGATTCTGGATCTTAATATCCCTCATATTCGCACTTTGGTTGAGGCTCACAATACCACACTTGTATTTGCAAACACGAGGAAGATGACTGAGGTAATCGTTCAGAAGTTAAGGGTAGCTGGCGTTCAGGGTGTCGAAGGTCACCATGGTTCAATGGACAAGAAGATTCGCTTGGATGTGGAACAGCGTCTGAAACGCGGTGAACTTCGTTGTGTTGTCTCTTCGTCCAGCCTTGAGATGGGAATAGACATCGGTTCAGTCGATATGGTAGTTCAAGTTGGTTCTCCTGGAAGTATCGCAACCGCTTTGCAGAGAGTCGGTCGTGCAGGTCACCAGGTAGGAGGAGTACCACGAGCACGAATGCTACCTACGAGTCCTCACGACCTCCTTGAATTGGTAGCACTTCAGAATGCAATCCTTACTGGTCGAATGGATCAACTTCGTTTCCCTGAACGTTGTCTCGATGTGGTAGCACAGTTCCTAATTGGGCTCGTAATTCAACAAGAGTGGGATATCGATGAGGCGTACGAACTTGTCGCCTCTTCATGGCCTTACAGAGAACTTGGTTATGACGATTTTATCGAGGTACTTGACATGCTCCACGAAGAGCGTCGTATCTGGGTAGATTGGGAGGAGAATATTTACTCGAAGCGTGGATTCAGTCAGATGATTTATTACACTAACATCGGGACTATTTCTGCAGATAATAACTACCTAGTTTTCACTCAAGATGGTACACTCGTTGGTCAACTTTCGTCATCTTTCGTTCAGAACCTTCGAGGTGGAGATGTTTTCCTTCTTGGAGGACAAACTTACCGTGTCCACGCAATCAACTCAACTCGTGTGAATGTGAGTCCAGTTACTGGGCATCGCCCTACAGTTCCATCATGGACAGGGGAGGCTATGAGTCGCACACGGGAACTTTCAGATGCCGTTCTTGAAGTCCTAGATCAAGTTGCTAGAGTTGTTCGTATCCAGAAGGATCCGCGTAAAGTGTTTGAACAGATCTACAGGTTGAGTCCGTCAGTTTCTAACAGCCTAGCAGAGTTCCTTGAGGAACATCTCCGTGAAACATTCCTCGTACCTACTCCCACTCGTATTCTTGTTGAGGAAATCGAAGGCAGTATGCCCACATATGTTGTCACAACCTGCCGTGGTAGAGCGTTCAACATGGCGCTTGGAAATCTCTTTGCCGCCTTAGCTGAGGCCGATGAAATCAAAGTTATTGAAGCATCGTTTGACGAAAACGGCTTCCTTCTCAAACTTACTAAAGAGGTCAACATCGGTCTTGTCCCTGGTCTTCTACGCGATGGAAACGGCCGTGAGATTATTCGTAAATTCCTCATTGATTCACAATTATTCCAGAAGCGCTTCCGGGAGGTTGCCTCTAGAAGTATGATTATTCCACGCCGGATTGGAGCCGATGAGGTTAGCCCTCAACAATTCCAACAGAAGGCCGAAGCCCTCCTACGGAAACACCGACAGATGGATTCAGGTGATTCATTGCTAATCAAGGAGGCTGAGAATGAAATTTATCATAGCGATCTTGACTTGCCTGCACTTGAGGAATTCATCCAAGATATGGCTAACGATAATGTCACAATGGTCCACTCTAGAGTAAAGCTTCCATCTCCTCTCGGAATGAATCTGTACATCTCTGCCTTCCAAGATCTCCTCTCAATGAGGACCAAGGCTTTCTTAGTCAAAGATATCGACCCTGTTATTCTCCGTCGCCTTCTTGGAAAGAGATCTCTGCATACAGACCTCAATCCTGAGCGTATCGATCGCTACTATACTGACAAAGTACCTTCTCCAAAGAGCCCCGATGATCTGTTACGATTGATGGATGTAGGCGGTGGTCTTCAGGAGGATTCAGATCATCCACTCTATGTAGAAAAACTGAGTACAGTTTCATCAGATACACTCCGAAGTTGGGTAGAGGAACTGGCTCAAGCAGGACGAATTATGAGGATTCGTGGAACTGGTAGTGACCAAATTGATGGGAAATGGTTCTCAAAGTCCATGGCAGGAGTTCATGGGACTCTCGGTTGTCTAGCCACTGCCGGTGCCTCAGACATGGACAATGTCCGAGAGTTGTATACTGGTAATCTCTTCTTCCAGGCGACTTCGAGTGTGACTGATTCAGATTGGGAAGATGTAGGTCTAAGTGACCCTCATGAGTGCCTCCGTGTGAAGATACTCGACCTCCTTGGTTCCGAGGGTCCAAAGCCTGCTGACGTTCTTGTTGATAGACTTCCATTTCCAAAGAGACAGATTGAGGTTATACTGCATGAACTTGAGGTGCGCAACTTACTTTCAGTCGGCTTCTACAAGCAGACAAAGGATGGAGAATACATCCTACGAGTAGATGAATACAAAATCACTGGGGGTAAGGAAGACGTCATAGAGGCACGAACGATTCAGAACCTTCTATTGGACAAGTCATTCTCAAACTGTGAAGACCCACTTGATGTGATGCGTAATCACATCATGCTTTCGAAGCAAGAGGAACTACTGTACCGTTCAGCAGACTATCGATTCGGAGATTGGGCCGACATCAAACACGATTCTGACGTGATCATGGGCCGGTTGTTGAACAACCGTATTGGTTACACTCTGAAGGAGGAGATACCGTTGATTTTGGGACTCCGGCCTCCACCATGGCGGGGTTCCAATGAGGAACGCCTGCTTGAGATGGTCCCAAATGATCGTAATGTGGAGCGTAAGGAACTTGAAATCGCCTTCTTGAGATCGTATGGTTCAGAAAAGGCTGAGAAGGGTAAGCGAGACTTCAGGAATGCAATTGGTAATCTAGATCGTTCGCTTAGTGTAGCTAAGCAGTACAAAGTGGTACCTAACAGGAAGCGTTCGTTGTCATTGTTCCATCGAGTAAGTGACGTTTACGAGCCCATGTCTTTCGAAGAAGCATTAGGAATATACGTCAACCGTATGGGTCCCATTCGCCTCTATACGATTCGAAATAACGTGACAAGGGCTGTCGAGGAGATTGCTGAAACCTTACGTGTACTCGAAGACAAGGGTGTCATCGAGAAAGTCATCACTTTGCAACCTGACCCCATCGAATTCTATGCATCCCCAGAGGATGCACGTCGGTTGCGAGGTTACCGAGAAGAAGATCGTACTCTCCGTATTCTCACACAGAGCGATCCATATTGTAGTCGCTTTATCCAGGAGATACGTTTCGTACTTCGGGACGGTTGGTACCGTCCTGTGTTCAAAGGCGTTGATCCAATAGGTCGGATTCTGATGTACAAGGTCAATGATTATCTAGAAATTAAGGATATTCAGGTACCTCATGCTTACTTAGATGAGTTTGCTATTGAGTTTAATCGACTATTAGATAACTTCAGGGATCAACTAATCGATGTTTCAGTTCTCCACAACTTCAATGGTCAAATAATTCCATTAGCGCCGCCTGAGATTCAGAAACTCGTAGAAAGCCTCGGTTTCATTCCGATGAATGACCAGCGTGATAGGTACATCCGTGGAGGTGTGGTTGCAACTCGCGAGAAGAGTATTATTCATCGTTCATTATTCAAACTCCATAATTTGCATCAGGCGACTCGGAAAGAGAATGAGATGAAGGCAGTCATGGAAATGGATGAGGTTAGGGACACAATCGCCTTACGTGGTCGTTGTGAAGTTATGAGGGCTGATCTTGATGCTATGGCTGCAGCAAATCAATTACATCAGGGAACAAATCTGCGTCGTCACCTTGTTTGGTCATCCTACTCTCATTTCCAACGATTGCTAATGATACGGAATATGCCTGCTCCTGAGGAACTCCTAGACGTCATTGATGCCTTCACGGAGAATACGGATCCACGTGCTTACATGGAACGATATGCAATGAAGAGGGCGGAATTCCGCAAGTTAATCCAACCTCTGTTACGTTCAGGTTACATGGTGCAGGATTATCGTGGTGGATTCAAGGTCGTCCATGCTAAACCTGAATACGATGTGTGGGAGGAAAAGAAATCGTATCTCAAAGATCAGATTCTGAAATACCCTGTAGTTTCCATGAAGCAGATGGAACGCTTGGTTGGTGCCTCATTTAAGCCCGAGGAAATAGCCCAAGTACTCCACGATATGGAGGACTCAGGAGAGCTCGTCAAAGGGTTCCTTACAGTAGATTCAGCAGAGATTCAGTGGGGTCAGCCTGACTTGATTGAAGAGGGTGAAAAACTTGATCCGATGCGGGATTTCGTCATGCCTCCTTCAGACCCTCTCCTGCCTTACTTCAGTGGGATGCTTAGAGAGAGGTTTGGTTTTGGTTCTGCCTACATTGTCTTCCACAAGGAAGATGCAGTTGCTGCTTTCAAGGCTAATACTCGCGATGATGTGTTTGACATCACGGACTTCAACGGTGATCCAGATACTGAGAGGCAAGTACTGCGTGTGATGAAAGAGTTCGCTTGGGAACACAATATGCCCCTTGTTGGGCGTATGTTCGAGAAACTCAAGTCGCGGATCGCAAGTCGCTGATAGGCTTGATTAGTCGCATGATGTGCCTGTGCATCTCTGGAAGGAGATCGAAAAGAACGAGTGCCATTAGGAACATTGCGAATAAGGAACCAGCCTTGGCTGCATATGAGTGCGCAAAGTCGAACATTGTGATGCCTAGGAGGTCCCAATGTGGATACGTGGTATGAAGCCAGACGATACCCGCATTCCGGAATGTGTTGAGAACAAAGATTGTGGGAACTGTCACAAGAAGCGCTCTCATTCTGCGTTGCCAGGGGGCCGTCCGAATTGCGAATAGAGCGCCAATGAATACAGCCATTGATTGCGCTGCAGAACAGGCCATCACGAAACTGACACTATGTTGACCAGATGTTTGATCTAACAAGGGAGTATGGAATCCAGCCTCACCTAGTTGTTGAGTGAGTATCCAACGGTTACCTTCCCACTCGGACCAGAGTACATCCGCAGTGCCGGTGTCTACTAACATGGCGCCGATTACATATCCATCGTGACCTGAAATTGCAAGGAATGTGTTTGCACTCCATGCTGTAATCCATACGGCTATCACATTGAAAACTGGGACATGAGCCATGATTAGGTATGGACCAGTTGCCAAAGCGATGGCCCCTCTGGCCCATATCAGAGCTTCATCTTCAATTCCCCGTGATATGTTTCGTCCGTCCCACGCTGCCACAGCGATTGTGAGAGGAAGACCTGCAGCAGTCATTAAGATAAGTACTGGGTCTTGGATTTCGACGTAGTGTGGGACATCCATGTAAAAGTGTAAACCAATCATAGGCCAGCCAATGATGGCCAATATACTACCTTTTGATGAGGCACGGAAATGCCCAAAACCAAGCAGAATAACTCCAAGTGCACCAAACAAGAGTTTGAGTTCCGAGTCCTCAATAGCTAACGCGGAGGCGAGGCCGTGAAGAAGCTCGATAATCGGGTCTTCCACACCTGTGCGTTTTCCCCAACCTGTAAATAAGCAGCGATGACAGCGGCAGATGATGGACGAGAACACCTCCTTTGATGGTGCAGCCTTCCTTCACTCCTACATCTTAGATCTCAAGAGTGCTCTTGAGGCAATCGATGAGGATACTGTGGCTACCTTGATCAGAATGGTTTTGGATACTAGATCTGCAGATGGCAGCATCCACTTTCTAGGAAATGGTGGTAGTGCAGCAACTCCATCTCATAGTGCGGGAGATTGGTCTAAGGAGATAGGTATCCGAACAATTGCTCACACAGATAATACTGCGATGATGACCGCGTTTGCCAATGACTACGGGTATGACCAGATTTTCATTGGTTCTCTTCGAACCTTCCTTAGGCCGGGTGACCTTGTTATCGGATTTAGTGGGAGTGGCAACTCACCTAACGTAATCAACGGTCTTGAGTATGCGAAATCGAATGGCGGCCGAACAGTTGGTGTAACGGGTAATTTGAACGGTGCTGGAGCAGGTCTGATTACGGATTATGTTGACCACCTTGTTCACTTTGAAACAGAATCGATGGAGCGTATCGAGGATCTACAACTTGTGCTGAATCACATTGTGAAGGAATCCATCAAAGCGATGGACGCCTTGGAGTGATGTCTCAATGAGAGCACACCGTCATCGTGCGTCGCTGCTAGACCCTCTTGATTTACCCGAACTTCCTGTTCCATGGACTGGTCGGATTGCCTACTTGGATCGAGACGGTGTAATCAATATTGGAAAGGAGACATATGTCAATGACGTCAGTGAGGTAGAAATGCTGAAAGGTGCGGGCCAAGCGATTGGCCAACTTCGCCGAGCAGGCTTCAGGATTGTAATTTGTACAAACCAATCTCCAATCGGTCGTGGTTGGTGGGATCATGAAACATTGGCGAAAATTCACGATTACATCCAAGAAAAACTGCTTGAAGAGGATGAAGATGCTTGCCTCGATTTGATTCTATATAGTCCATATTCTCCATGGTCGGGGGCTCATGCTCGTAAGGGTAATCCAGGGATGTTGGAAGCAGGTCGACAATTAATTGAGGCAGCAGAGAGTGGACTACTACTCGATGATGAATCGTTCATTGATGCCGAAGCCTATGCGTCATCTGATTTTGATGAGACATCTAGTGTGATGGTCGGGGATCGAAGTGTCGATATGGAGGCAGCTGATGCTTTCGGAGTTCGTGGTATTCAGGTTGATGGAGCCTTAGGAGTCGCATCTGCAATCGATTCCATTTTGATGGGTTGAGATAGATGCCCCTCTTCATCGGAATTGATGACACAGATCATCCTAATGGTGGATGTACGACATGGACATCTCAGATTCTTGCCCAACTTATTGAAGCTGCAGGCGCAGATATTCTTGAGCGTCGATTGGTCCGCCTCTGGCCATTTGCTCCAAGAAGGACTAGAGGTAATGGAGCAGTTTGCTTAGTAGTAGATACCGACAACACACTAACCATTCTTGAAGTGGTGAATAATTGGTTTAATTCGCTTCTTGAGGAACTGAAGAAAGTCGACAGTTCGTCGCATGCTCGTCCGGGTTTGGTCATTCTCAAAGAGCAATATTCTGATGATGCATATTGGGAAGCTGTTCGACACGAAGTTGCTCATTCAAACTTGGTGGAAAATATGAGTAATTGTCTATTGTATCTTCATCATCCAGAGGGTAAGGATGGATTAATTGGTGCATTGGCTGCAGCCTCTTGGATGCCTAAAGAATCATTCACATGGGAGGCGATTGCATGGAGAATAGAATCTCGCTGGGGGTCGCCTAGGAAGGTATCCTCAACCTGTCTTGAACTTCTCGAAGAGTTCCATCCTGATACTTTCATGAATCGAGACCCTACCCGTGGACACGGAATGATTTCTCCCCGTTCACCATGCCCAGTTCTGTTTGGAATTCGGGCCCGTACTGAGCAGTCTGCTTTGGCCGCAATTGAGGAAATTTTGTCTTCTAGGGGGGTTGAATCAGCTGAGGATTATGCTATCTTTAAGACAAACCAATGCAGTGATGATCATCTCCTAGGTCCGTTGAAGATTACCACGATAATGCCTCCTAGAGTTCATCGTGGAGGTCATGTGACTGTCGCTACTACGTCTGAGAAAGGCCCGCTTCTTATCCGCTGCTTCAAGGAAGGAGGGGACCTCAACAATGCCGTTGCTGCACTTGAACCGGGCGACATTGTAGAGGTACTTGGACTTCAATCACCAGATGGTGAATTACATCTTGAACGGATGCGCACAATTGCTCTTGTCCCAAGAAACCTGAACCGTCCTCTATGTGAATGTGGAGTTAGATATCGTTCATCGGGTCGGAATGGTACATTAAGATGCAAAGAATGTGGTTCAACATCTCTACGTCGTTGGTCTGCTGAGATAATAGGCCCTTCAGGATGGGTAGAGCCGTCAGCCGATCAACGGCGACATCTTGCAAAGCCGGTCGATTGGATGGGAAGCATTGATTGATGGTTTGCTCTATCGCAATGCATGGAACCTGAGACAATAGGCATCGTTGGCATGCTTCTAATCACTCTTGGTCTGCTCTATGTCATCATGAGGATGCGTTCGAAGAACATGGAGGAGAACTCGGCACTTAATCAGCCAATTGTTGCGGGTGAGGATGAAATCGGTGGCGCTGCCATCGATCCTTCTCAGTTTGATGAACCTGATGAGGCTACATTAGACATGCTTGGTGAGATGCTTGAAGAAGCCGCTGAGGCTCAAGGAATGATCTACAAGGAATGAGATTGGATTTCGAACATCCCATCCCTCAGTTGGAGCGTGTATCTTTGTTCGGGTGTAATCAAATTCCTCTTGTCATCTGTGATATCTTGTCTCGTGAGCCTCCAAACTTCTTCAATGTCACAACCGCTACGCATTGCCCATTCATCTTCTCCGCTAGCATCAGCATACAATGCCGAAGTGACAATGACAATGGTTTGTTCATTGCAGATATCAAGAACACGTGATAGCATCTGTTTCACTTGTGAATCAGCACGTCCACTACGACCAGCCCAATCATCGATTACGATATGAGTCAAGCTATCGAGTCCAAGAATTAGTTCGATTGATTCCTCAAGTCCACGTCCAATGTGTTCTCCAAAAGATCCAGCATGGAAGCGTGAAAGTGCAGTCACAGGTAAATCTGCGAAAACTATTGAAAGGCGATCAGGATGAGGCATGTCCCTGCCTACCCAGAGTACTCTGCCATTAGTTTTCAGTCCACTGTGAACCAATTGAAGTGCCAGTGTGGTTGAACCAGCACCGGGTTCTGCTGCAATATGCAGGAATCGCCCGTGCTCAGGTAGGCCCGTCATCGAACATCCCTAGTGCTTTAGGTCAATGAGCCGTTCGGCACTCCGTCATCCCTATACGCTTGAGCCATCCAACAGGCTTCATGGGTGAAGCATTGCCGCCGAAGCCAGGCGAACGGATTCCACGTAGGTCTCCACCTGACTTTGAAGAACTCGATGAGAACCATAGTGTCATGAGTGGCATCATGCATGGTGGTCTGCTCAATGTTGCTGTCAAGGATGTCAATCAGTACGGACCTCATGCTATGATTGCACTTCTGGGCATTGTATCCGGAATTACTGGTCTTCTTCTACTTCTAATGTGGAAACTCACCTGATTGATGCGTGTGTAATACGAATTCGGCCACTCTGTCGTTTCCAATGGTTTTCAATCGTCCATGTCAAGGGTTTGAACCAGGGGGCTGCAAGAACAGATGTTTCGAATTCTCCTCCTTCACCGTCGATATTCAACCCATTTGTCTTGTTCAAATGGATAAGCATCTCCAAGGTCTCTTCGTTGAGTTTCTTTCCGAGCCATTCCTCATCTAACCCTTCAGCAGCTACGGCAGAGAATCGGACATCAAAATCTGCCTCCAGAAGATTCCGCATGTGCCTTTCTGCAGGCATGTGCCAGAGTGGACTGAATGAATGGATTCCAAGACGTTCCGCCATGCAATCAATCCGTGTACGTTGGTAATCTGAGCGGAGAGCACCGGATACAATGCCTTGGATTGATCGATTAGGAGTGGCTCGTTTGATTTCCGGCCATGGCCAATCTTCAGGCCACATGGCAGCAGCCTGATTCTTTCGGGACCAAGTATTGGATCGAGGCCAAGATGAACCTGCTACGAATGGTATGAGTGCCTGTTCCAGTGAATCAGTACCATTTTCCTCTTCTTGGAGAATTGGGAGCCAGGGAATGTTGGCGGCCGCTGCTTGGAGGCCTGCCATGGCGGTACCTTCCAATTGATACATCATCGAATCCTCGCTTGTGACTCGAAGAGTGACAATTAGACGAACATTCCATCCCTTCATAATGGCCCACCAGACGGCGTATGAGGAATCCTTTCCTCCAGAAGAAAGCACAGCAACATCCATCTTTTCTGCATCCTAAGGTCGGCTCGCTCATGGCCATGGGTCGAATGAAGGTTCATAAGAGGTCGACCGGAGGTCAAGATTGGAGGCGAACTGATGCAACCGAGCGGACGAGGATACGACCATGGAGTGAGCACATTCAGTCCTGATGGACGACTTTACCAGGTGGAGTATGCCAGAGAGTCTGTCAAGCGGGGTACTACTACCGTTGGTCTGAAGTATCGTGATGGAGTAGTTCTGATAGTTGACAAGAGGATTACAAGCAAGCTAATCAACGTTGATTCTATTGAAAAGATGTACAAGATTGATGAACATATTGGATTCACCACCTCCGGTCTTGTCGCAGATGCTCGACAACTCGTAGACAGGGCTAGAGTCACCTGTCAGGTCAACCGTATGACCTATTCTGATGCTATCCCAGTTACCACCTTGGTGAAGAAGATGTGCGATCACATGCAGTCCTTCACACAGTATGGAGGTGCACGCCCGTTTGGAACTGCTCTTCTGATTGCAGGTGTCGATGACGAAGGTATCCATCTGTATGAGACAGACCCGTCTGGCGCATACCAGTCCTATGAAGCCGGTGCTATCGGACGAGGTCGTTCAACAGTTGTTGATGCTTTTGAGGCCAGTTGGAAGCCAAACATGACCCTCAATGCGGCCATCAAACTCGGTCTAGAGTCACTGCGGGAGTCTCTTGATGAGGAACTCAACACGGAAGCAGTCGAGATTGCAGCCGTAACTGCTGATGGGTATGCCAAGTTATCTTCGGATGATACTGTGAAGCACATTGGCAAACTAAAGCCACTTGAGTGACCGTCACATCCATCTTCTGTCTCTGTTTAGAGTTACACGATGGTCAGCCTTGATGACGCTATTCTAGCTCGATTCGAGCGAAACGGACTTCGCTTTGAGATTCTAATTAATCCGGATCTTGTTGATGCCCATCGAAATGACCCTCAGAGTGTCGAACTCGATGACTTGTTGGCAACTGACGAAGTTTGGTTAGATGCACGGGGTGGGGAACGACCGACTGTAGAACAGATTGAGGCCGCATTCGGTACTAATGATTTGAGAGTCTGTGTCGATCGTATTTTGCTGGACGGTGCAATCCAACTTACAACTGTTCAGAGAAAGGCGCGAATTGAAACCTTGAGGACTTCCATCATCCATAGTATTGCATCAACTGCCATTGACCCTCGATCGAAGTTACCTCATCCACCATCAAGGATCGAAAATGCCCTTGAGGAATGCCGATACAGTGTTGATCCATTTCTTCCTCTAGAACGTCAAGTAAACGATGCAGTTCAGATGATGCGTCCTTTAATTCCCTTGAAATTCGCTACAGCACGTCTTGCATTCAAGGTTCCAGGGGCTCAATATGGAGCTGTTCAGAAGATTCTCCGGGGTCTAATGGTTAAGGATGAATGGCTTAGCA
>DAFJ01000041.1:26220-26646 GCA_002497905.1 Euryarchaeota archaeon UBA251 | reverse complement strand
TTCTCAATCTGGAAACTCAGAAGAGATAGCAATCCAAGCAGGAAAATCCTCACAGGCTTACGGTTTAGAACCTACAGTTTCCCCTATGGACGAGGTGAAAATAACTGATTTGCTGAGCTACAACAGGGTGTTGATTTGTTGCAGCACATGGGGTGATGGAGAACAGCCAGACAATGCAGAAGATTTGTGGGAAGCTGCCAATGGAGATACTATCGATTCCCTAAATGGTGTTCACTACTCCGTTCTTGCTTTGGGAGATACATCATACGAATTATTTTGCGAATCTGGCAAAGAATGGGATAATTGGTTCGAATCCAAAGGGGCAAAAAGGATTCATGAACGAGTCGATTGTGATGTTGACTACGAAACTCCTGCCCAAGAATGGACGAATGCTGTGTTGGAAATAATGAGTCAAATTGAAGATCC
>DAFJ01000041.1:25707-25897 GCA_002497905.1 Euryarchaeota archaeon UBA251 | reverse complement strand
CCTCAAACTGAAGATGACTCAGCTGGAAATGAGCCAGAGGTCTTGGAGATAAAAGGCACAACAGAAAATGAAAATTCTGACATGGGAGTCGAGACAAGTAACAGTTTTACAATGAAAAACCCCTATCTTTCGAATATTAATGTGAATTATGTGCTTAATGGGGAGGGGTCATTGAAAGAGACCCGACATA
>DAFJ01000041.1:24335-25401 GCA_002497905.1 Euryarchaeota archaeon UBA251 | reverse complement strand
GTCATTGAAAGAGACCCGACATATCGTGTTTGATCTTGGCGATTCAGGTCTTGACTACAAAGCAGGCGATGCGTTAGGAGTATTCCCTACCAGCCCACCCGAGCTAGTCGATCTCACCATCGAACGCCTTGGTTGCCCTCCTGATGAAATGGTTGAAGTTAAGGGCGAAGAAATGACGTTACGCGAAGCCCTCCTGACTAAGTCTGAGATACATCGTGTCTCTAAGCGCTTTATCCAGGGTCTTTCACCTCATTTTTCTGGATCTGGGGGTGGTGGTGTAAAAATACAGATTGTATCCCGAACTCGGTTGGATTCTGATGGAGTTCTACTTGAGCAATGGATGAGTAGTGAAGAGGGCGATTATCCGGAAGGATATGCCCCACTTGGGCCAGTAGACGACCCAGAGTTTGCGCTTTGGTCCAGCCTCGTTAACGATGATGCCGCCATGGAGGATTACATATGGTCACGTGACTATGTTGACCTCTTCGAGGATATGCCGTCTCTCAATCTTGGAGCTCAAGAGTTCGTTGATGCAGTGGATACTCTCAAACCTCGCTTGTATTCAATTGCTTCAAGCCCTGACCATGAGCCTGGAACCGTCCATCTTACAGTTGGTATTGTCCGGTATTCCCACCATGGCCGAGATCGCACAGGTCTAACAACAGGTTATCTCGCAGATCGATGCCCAGAGGGTGGATCAACTGTTCCTGTTTTCATGTCTCCAACAAGGAGTTTCGTTCTTCCAGAGGATGTCTCAACGGACATTATCATGGTTGGACCCGGAACCGGAATTGCTCCATTCCGTGCCTTCCTTCAACAAAGAGTAGCTGACGGAGCAACGGGTCGAAACTGGTTGTTCTTCGGGGATTGGACTGAGGCAGGCGAATTCTACTACCGTGATGAAATTGAGGCTTGGATGGAGGCTGGCGCTATTGAACGAATTGATCTTGCTTGGTCCCGTGAAGGAACTGAGAAAGTATACGTCCAGCATTTAATGGCTAAGCATGGTGAGGAGATTTGGTCCCGTATAGATGCAGGTGGCTATTTCTATGTTTGTGGAGATAAA
>DAFJ01000041.1:23103-24036 GCA_002497905.1 Euryarchaeota archaeon UBA251 | reverse complement strand
TATTTCTATGTTTGTGGAGATAAACTACGTATGGCGAAAGATGTTCATCGTACTCTGATTTCAATTTGCGCCGAACACGGCGGGATGTCTGAGGCTGACGCAGCTACGTACGTCGAGCAGCGGATGATGAAGGACGAGAAGCGATATCTTCGCGATGTCTACTGACCCGATTTTATCATCAACCGAATTGTCCTTCGACGAGGTATGTTCCACCGCGTCCTTGTTGCGAATCGAGGTGAAATCGCGCTTCGAATTGGGCGCGCGTTGCGGAGTCTCGGTATCGAGGTCTGTATGATTCACGGTCGTGAAGATCGCCTTTCATTACCAGTTCGATTTGCAGACGATGCTCGTGGGATTCTCCGAGACAATCCTTTGGATTCGTATCTTGATATCGAGGCAGTCATAGCTGCGGCGAAGAGTATGGGTGTGGACGCAGTGCACCCTGGCTACGGCTTCCTTGCTGAGAATGCAGAGTTCGTGCGTCGTTTGGAGGAGGAAGGGATTACCTTCATTGGTCCTTCATCCGATGTGATACGGCTTCTTGGCGACAAGATAGAGGCTCGAAAGGCTATGGAGGCCGCTGGTCTCCCTGTGGCTAAAGGTAGCAGTGAACCAGTATCTACCTCTGAGGAAGCAATCTTGCTAGCAGAGGATATAGGGTATCCTGTGATTATCAAAGCGGCTGCTGGTGGAGGTGGAATTGGAATGCAGATTGTTCATGAGGCAGGTGAATTCACTTCGGCTCTCAACCTATGTCAATCACGCGCTAGGAGTGCATTTGGTGATGATCGTGTGTTTGTTGAGAAGTACATTGAGGGTGCTCAACACGTCGAGTTTCAGGTTCTCGCTGACGGTAAGCGGGCGATTCACTTTGGAGAGCGATTTTGCAGCATCCAGCGACGCCATCAGAAATTGCTTGAGGAGGGTCCATGG
>DAFJ01000041.1:0-22806 GCA_002497905.1 Euryarchaeota archaeon UBA251 | reverse complement strand
CCATCAAAAATTGCTTGAGGAGGGTCCATGGTTAACCGAAGAAGTCCGTGCAGATATCGGTGCTAAGGTCTGTGCCGGAGCGGAGGCTGTAGGGTACAGTGGTCTCGCGACCTTTGAGTTCCTACGAGATGCCCATGGCGATTTTTACTTCCTTGAGGTCAACCCTCGTGTACAGGTCGAGCATACGGTTACAGAGACTATTACTGGTCATGACCTTGTGGAGTTAGGGATCCGTGTTGCATCCGGTGAGGCATTACCTTTGAGTCAGAATGAGATTGAGTTCAAGGGGCATGCAATCCAATTCAGAATTAATGCAGAGGACCCTCATACATTCATCCCCTCTCCTGGTCGGCTCTGGGAATGTCACTTTCCTGGTGGAGTCGGTGTTCGGGTCGATACTCATGCGCATATTGGGTACGATATGCCTGGATGTTTCGATTCTCTTCTTGCGAAGATTATCGTATGGGGAGAGGACCGGGATCAAGCAATTAGGAGAAGCCGTGCCGTCCTGTCGGAGACCATCCTAGATGGTGTCGATACTGTAGTTCCATTACATCGGGCTATACTTGATGAGAGGGATTTCCTCGACCGTCGTGTAACAATCCGGTATCTTGAGGAGCATCCGGGTCTATTGGGGGTTTGAGTATTGGATCTCGTTCTTGTTGGAAGTTTTGGCTACGATACCATATCCACACAGCACGGCACTGTTGAAGACACATTGGGTGGCGCTGCGGTGCATGCTGGTCTTGCAGCATCACGCGTCCTTCATCAAGAGGGAAGAGTGGGTTTGGTTAGCGTGGTTGGACAGGATGTAGATCCATCAGATTTAGAGATACTCAGATTACGCAATCTGGATTTAACTGGAATCGAGACACTTGATGGATTGACCTTCAGATGGACAGGGCGTTATGAAGGGGCGATGGATCAAGCTGAGACATTGAACACGGATCTCAATGTCCTGCAGGTTTTCAATCCGAAGGTTCCGGAAGAGTGGCGTTCTGCCCCCTATCTGTTCTGTGCTAATATCCATCCTGCCATTCAGGCATCTGTAATCGAACAGATGGAATCTCCATCCCTTGTTGCTGTTGATTCAATGAATCTCTGGATTGATATTGAGCGAGAGGCACTATCTTCAGTTCTACGCCGTGCAGATATAGCATTCCTGAATGAGGCCGAAGTTCGAATGTTGGCAGAGGAGCCCAATCTAGTACTTGCGATGCGGGCTGTTCGTGACGGCTCAGCACTTTCAGGTGGTGCCGAAGCAGGGCGAGGTCCGCCGATTCTTGTGGCGAAGAAAGGAGAACACGGTCTTCTGATGATTGCCGATGGTTATACGATTGCGATGCCAGCCTATCCCTCAAGAGACGTCATTGATCCTACTGGTTGTGGAGACACATTCGCAGGTACGGTGATGGCTTGCCTAGCCGAGAGTGGTGTGAAGAATCCAACAGAGAAGGATTTCAGAGATGCACTGATTCATGCAACGGTTGCCGCCTCTTTCGTAGTAGGTGGATTTGGGACAGCTCCAATGGTCAAATTAGATCGTGGGACCTACCATGCTCGCTTGGATCGCTTTCGACGAATCATTGGGGCTTAATCAGCCAAAGCGACGAAGGCCAGGATACTGACTCTCCTTCCCATCTGGGCGAGTGGCTCTCATCTCGGCCAATGTGATACTTTCTGGAGGTGTGACTTGATTTTGATCAAGTGTAGCATTGATACTCTCCATAGCTCTAGTAACTCCATCGTTGACCGAATGGTCTGAGCCCTCACTTCGAATGGAATCTTGGAGGTGTTCAACGCGTTGAGCCTGATGTTCTTGGTCACTCCTAAGCCTTAGGATTGACATCGCGCTCCGTCGTGCCGCACGCTGCCGGAATGGAGGGACTAATCCGAGAATCGTACGGCTAGGATTGGACTTTCTTGGTCGGATTACGATACGCCCCTTCTTCTCACTACCCTGCAGCATCCTGAGAATCATAGGTCTCTCTTCGAGTAATGGATCTGTAGTTTTGTCTTCGATGATTTCTGCATCTATCACATCGATATCTTGAATCTCGATACGTCTCGCTGATGCAACTAATCCATCCATCCGGCATTCGTCGCGTACAGCATCTGTAGAAGGCGCAGGCAGTGCCGCGGGATCAAAGGGGCCGAATTCATTCTGAGCACGGCGAATCATCTGACTGCTACTCAGTGGACGTCCGACTGGTGTTGGTATAGGGGCTGGAAGTAACCCCGTGCTGTGCGAAGGTGCATTCAGACTGAACTCATCATAGCTACGTCTCGCTGAGGCAAGGTCATCTTCTATACTCGGTCTACCATATTCTGGAGTAGGAGTGGGGGTTGCTGACGGTTCGTCGAAGAGTGATCCAAATATTCCTCCATTATCCGTATCGATAGATACAGGAGGTGCTTCAAAAGCGGATGAGGCACTCTTTACCTCTGACTGGCTTGTCCGAAGTGCATCAGCAGCACGATTCCGCTGTGCTTCTCCAAACATTCCATAACTTGTTTCCTCTGAACTTGGGATGCTGTCTCTCCAGTCAGCCATGTAAGAGGGAGTGGGGGTGCTAGGCTCATCCAAAAGAGGAGTTTGAATTTCCGAATCTGAGTTTAGGAATCCCCCTATGTTAACGTGGGCTGCGAGAGCATCGGCTAGATTTTTCTCATTGGATTGTTGCATATCTAAATCGATAGTGAACGGTGTTGCAGTAGGGCGATCGATTCGCAATTCTTCTTGAACTTCTTCGAGCGATGCGCCATCCATCATCAGTCCGAGGTGTCGCTTCAGTCGCTTGAGTGATTCACTGTTACCTTGGAGTCGATGTCGATCACCAATCGCAGTTTCGATTACGATGGTGTCCGTTCTTAACAGCATCCAGAGGCCAAGTATGAGGACCGATCCAGCAGTCGTATAGGGCATCAACGAAGGCGGGGCAATCCGAAGCCCATACAGGAGGAGGAGAGCAGATAGAACAGCGAAACCATTCGGAACAGGGGCAATCGGAATCAGGCGGAGTGAGATTATTGATGAAATCTGGATTCGAATACCCTTGCCATCGCTCCGTTCCAAGCGTAGCGCTTCTTCAGTGAGGACTGTGCGTAACCGCCCATCCATCCCGGTCAGACGGAGGTTGCCGAAGGATTCGGCCCCCTCTCCATCCGACCGAGCCCGCAGGGGCTCGTCTTCAGAGTGCATCCAGAGGGAAGATGTTCTCTTTGCACTTATACAATTTATCATTTTCAAGTGTGGATGCTCCGTTTTATCGGTTAACGTGTTAACGCCGTTTCACTTGGATTGAATATTAGTGGCATGGCCAAGAATCCTCATGGATCCAGCATCTAATTGACTCAGGATAAGGCGTCTCGAAGCTCCGGTTCGAACGAGTATAGGGGCATCCCAATTGATATGAATTCGTTCACCAACTTCCTTACATCGACCAACGACGAATTGGAGGTCTACAGAGGCATGTATAACGGTGCCTTCCTCTATTGAACGCTTTTGGAATGGGGCCCTTTCTATCTGTATAGAACTACTGGAATGCACTTCGATGTGCCCGACGTCTTCAGGTCTTGTCAGAATGATTCCTCGTGAAAGTGCATTCTCCTTCATGTTTCGTAGAGCGACACCGACGCGATCTCCCTCAGAAGCGGTATCGACATCGACGTCCATGACCTGAAGGGAACGAACCACTCCCGTATCGCCTCCAGGCGCAGTCACCAAGTTATCGTGTTTGTTGACGACTCCGGTCTGTACAGTCCCAATTGCAACGAGCCCGACTCCCTTCACGCTGAAGTTCTGATCCACAGGTATCGCGAGAGGCGCATCTGTGGAATTAGCCGAATCTTTCTGTTTCTTATCGAGAGTTTCCCAAGCCTGTTCTCGAATTGCGTGTACATCTACAGTCGACATAATCTTCCATCCTTCGAGACCTGCTTGTTTGATGATGGTACTCAATTGGTCGGGGTCGACCCATTCCCCCTCTTCCGGGTCGATAACCACGGTGCCATTACGAAGGCCTGCAACAGAGGTCGCGACAAGCACTTCGCCTAGTGATGAATCAATACGCTGGACTTGGATTACACCAGCGTCCGAGATGTCAAGAGCAGCTAGTAAGGGTCGAATTCGTTCTGGATGCTTTCGTGGCCTAAGGAAAGTCAAAGCATCTTGTTGTTCATTCCTCATTTCCTTGTGGATGTAGGATTCAACGTCACGATCATCAGTCCGTTTTCCAAGGTTTCTTGCAAAGTCCTCGGTACTCACACACAGAACATTCAGGACAGCCATAGTTCGCGGGAACTTCAACTCTGATTCAATGATTGCGTCAAGATGGGTTTGCCTTCATCGCATCTCGAGCAGTCTGCGCTCGATTCCAGAATATGTGGTCTTCCTCTGTTTCCGGGGTGAATTGAGGAATTGGAATCGGGCGCATCTGTGAGTCGATTGCAACCATGAAGAAGAATCCTGCACAGATTTCCTCCCGCTCCCATTCACTTCGGTTCAATCTCTTTGCGACGACATAGACGCCTGCTGTGTGGGTACTTGTGTGCACAACTTTCGCTGTTGTCTCAATGAGGTCACCTTGGTATGCCGGACGTTTGAATTTGAGTGAATCAACCGAGACCGTAACAAACTCACGATGGGCGAATTTACTCGATGCCATGCCTGCTGCAGTATCCATGATACTGAGAAGACGCCCTCCGAATAGGGTATTGTAGGCGTTCGTATGCTGTGGGAATACCTCATCCATCTTGGTCACGGGTTCATTCGAGTATGGCTCCGTCATGGAAATGCACCGTATCCTCCTCTGATTTGAACCAGTGGTTGAGTCGGCATCTGAGATGAGGATTCAGCCGTATTATGACTCATTCCGGAAGGCACCATGAACGAGTGGTGTTTTAAGCCAGCCAACCGTGGATTAATCACCCACCTTTGGGTATGTGATGGAAGATGACGAGTGAATCAATCAATCGCACCAAGAGAACTATGGCCATCGTGCTGACTATGCTAATGCTGACAATGGGACTATCACAAGCCGCATCTGTCTCTACATATTCCAACGGTCAGAGCCAAGCAATTGTCGAGTTAGACGATCCTTCTAACTACCTTGATTCGACTTCAGGTTCAATCCTGCTACCAGAAGGTGAAACAGTCAACGCAGCAGCAATGGTTGTTGGGACACAATACTTGGAATACGATAACTATGAACGATACGATGCCCATTCTACCGGCCTCGGATCTTACCTCTGGGACCCCCAATATAATGGGGGTTTCACTCTCTATTCAACCTCTAACGATTTTTCTGTACAGGATGAGACCTTGGCTCTACAGAGTTTAGGTTACAATCAGGACTTTGAGTCCCCCGTACCTTTCACTGTAGGTCCTGCAGTCAATGGTTTCCAAGAGAACAACTGGGAGCGCGGTATGACGGAATCAGGTTTCCCGATTCCTAAGTGCGGTTCTGGTGACTGGTGTTATGGGACTGATTTCGATTCAATGAACTACCGGAATGAAATTGGTGCCTACACTTACGAACTTACCACTGATTCCATCTATGTTTGGGCTGGCAAGTCTCAAGCGTCGTTCCAATCCTTGCATAACCTGTACTACCGTAATGCCCCCTCCTCATCTTTCTACTACGAGGATTGTGCCTATGTCATGGTTCAGTCGTCGACTGATGGTTCCTCATGGGGCGCCTTTGAGTTCCTTCCATTCGATCAATCCAATACCTCTGGTATTTCAACCGGTAATGGTATGTTTACACGTGGAACTTCTGTTAATCAGATTACGACAAAGTGCAACAAGTACTCTTTCCCAACAGGCGCGACTATGATTGGGGGAACTTCAAACAATAGCCAGACTGCTTCTAATGCAGGTTGGGCAACGGTTGGGCTCGACCTTTCAAGTTATGAGACGGAATACGTTCGTCTGAAGTTCGTTCTTGAGAAGAACGACATAAGTGACCCACCTGTTTCTGCGGATCTCCAAGGCTGGTATATCGACGGTCTTCGAATTGGAGATGCATTGCCATCTTCGGGTTCTGTTACTTTCAGAACGTTCTCTAATACTGATGCACAAGGTGGAGAATCTCCTAACGGGTTCGGTTTCCTCAATATGGAAGCAGAAGTCACAGGTGACGGACAGTTGACGGTCGACGTACTTGAACCGGGAACTACGAACACTATCGCGGATCGTCATGGCAATTCGATGTCTGGCCTGAGTGGTTCGATTATAGAACTCTGGGATATCGATACTGGTGACCATGCCGCAATAGATCTCAGATTCAACTTCAATTCAGGAGCCAATCAGCTCAATTCACCAGAACTATTCGGATTTAATATCGGAACACGGTATACTACTGGATTCAATACTTCAGCGATGGTATTCGGTGAGAATGGATACCAGCAACCAGGTTCGTGGACAAGTAGCCCTTCAAGCCCATCAGGTCTGGGGATTTCACCAGTATGGGTGGACGAGTCCTATAACCCACCTTCAGAGCGTTCCACATTTGCTAAACCAATTACTGCGATAAGACCGATTATCTCCGATGATTGCCCTGCCAATACGCCGGCGGTATCGCTTATTCCAAGTAATTCTGCTGCTGCGGGAGGAGTTGGGATGATTAGTTTGACTCCAGGAGTTTGGAACGACCTTACTGCGATGACTAATGGTTTCGGACTGCTTGTGAACTACTCCAGTGTTCAGTGTGAAGTCACTGGAGTCCATGCTGATCTTCGTTTTGCCCATCACGCGGAAGAGGTCCGCCTCGATGTAGCTGGTGATGGTGATGTTGAGTGGGGTATCGTTGAGCCAGCCTTTGGTGCACTGGGCGAACAGACCCAATATCGTACAGGATCAGTGGGGGGTGTATCTATCGGATCTGATACCTCCACAGTCAGTGTCACAGCGGGAGGCGTTGGTCAAGGTGCTACTTTCATGCTTCCAAGAGGAGCCGATGTGACAAATGCCCAAATCGGATTCATGCAGAATCAAATTGAGGATGTTGATATCTATGTGGCTGCAGCTGCTCAAGAAGAGTTCCTGAATACGATTGCGGATTTACCTCAACTTAGTCCACAGATTATTTCAGATCCTCTCAGTGATTTTGCGGATGCACTCAACACCCTCCTTGACTACGATTCATCAGTCGTTCCAACCTCTGATGTAGATGATTTTGGTAATGAATGGATTCAGTTCAGGATGAAGGTGTCTAGCCAAAATGCGACTCCGGGGCAGTCGATTACCTTCACAGATCTCGTAGTCAACTACGATTGGAGCCGTGTCATCACGGATGGGAACTATCTGGCCCGTGAACTATCACAGGGTGTTGCTATGGGTACTGCAACTACTGGAAATGTGGAAGTTCCATTGACATTCACCTCCGCTACAGGCGGATCAATCTTACTCGATACTCTCAGCATTACGACAAGCATGGGTCATTCGAGTACTATTTCTTTGACAAATGGTTTCACCGGACTATACGATGACGGGAATATCTACGAGATTGTAACAACACACTCTGTGTCTGCTCAAGGACAGACCATTGCAGGTGCTTCTTTGTTGATGGAATCTCCACGAGGGAATATCGAGCTACAATATACCATTTCGAATGATACATTCTGGGAAGTCAGTGACCCTGTTGACGGTATCGATCTGTCTGTGTCTGTAAGTGCGCCTAACACAGGTGCAATGCAGGTTAACTGGCGCTTCCGTGTCTCATCAGATTGGGATGATACTGAATCCGTTATGATTTATGCATCCTCGATTAGTGACAGCGGAGTCATAGGCCTACCCGCTGCTTCCTCCCTCTCTCCTACAGTGGGGAATGCAGTAGAGAATGATGCGGGAATAACAGATTTCAGTGTGTATAATCAGGCTGGTGTCGAGCAGACAGATTTGATGGATGTGAAGAGTAGTCAGAGCCTCGTATTGACTGGAAAGGTGCGCTTTGAAGATCTCAATAATGCTCCAGATCCAGCAAGTTATTCCATTGTGCTTGAGGAACTCAATACCTCAAATCTTGAAACCGAGGAGTGGAATGAAGTCGATCGTCGAAACGGCTTCGTTGATGGTGATTTCACTTGGACGCCATCCTTGCCCACTCAGACGGCAGGCGCTCGCTCCTATCGCTTCATGATGGCTAATTTCACGGGTGGCGATACAGTATGCCCTCCTTCGGAGTTGAGTCCCGATTCTGACTGTGCAATCCGCATGCAGGTATCGATGGATCCGTTGCCCCCGCAACTAGTGAACATCAGCGTGATGGATGGGGCAAACTGGCGTGAACTCACAGATAACACATGGATCCCAGCAAGTTCATGCCAGACCTTCCGTGTAATTGCTCGAGATAATCCGATTGCTCCAGAAACTCTCACACTCAACTACTGGGTCGAGAAGGATCATGACACTAATCTCGATCGAATTGCCACTATTGACGAGTATGCGCAGGTTCCTTTGGTTCGTACCAATGCGTTGAACGAGTCAGAATACACAATTGACAACCAAGGCGCTGCGTGCATCAGCGATATTGCAAATCAGGGTCTAATGAACAGCCCGTTGGTTAGCCTCTTCGTTTCAGGAACCGACGTCGGAGGGAACTCAGTCAATGGTGCGGGCGGACCTGGCATTTCCTTTGATCTTGTAACCTATCAGGCGATGGAAAGTAGCCAACCTAGTGTGACTTCTATCCGCATTCAGGATGATTTCGGGACTAGCTTAACCAGCGCGAACACTACGATGTACGCTGGCAATACCTACCACTTGCGTGTTCAAGGAGCAGATCCGAACGGTTGGGGAGATATTGCAGAGGTTCGCATTAATCTCAATCCGATTAATGCAGGTGACATGGTAATTCATTACACTCCATCGAACGATACTGCATGGACGGATAGCGATTGGATCAAGGTTCTCGATCTGGTTGAGGATGGACAGGGTGCAGAAATGCGTCGCTTGGATGGCGGAATCCTCCTTGATCCATTTGAGACACAATTCATCCTCGATATTCCTATTGTGTTCGAGTGGTCTGTTACCACACTGAATGGAGTTCGAACACCGGTTGTAGAAGTCACTGACTTTGACCCCAACAACGGAGGTTGGACTACCACTTCTGGTGGGGCTGGAAACTATGTCCAGAAGGTGTCCTATTCGGACGACTTCAAGTTGGATCGTTCGTCCTTTACCATCGAGGATACAATTGGCTACATCACGCCGAGTGTTGGAGCTAGGGACTCTGGCTTCGTTTATCCCGGAGATATGCTTCGTATCTCCGGCGAGTATGCGTTTTCTCAACGCCTTTCTGATGGCATTGTGATTAACCCGCAGGTGCCGTTGACGCTCCGCATCGAGCAACAGCAGGCAGATCCTGACAACGTCAAGGGATACGTTTTCGCTCCGTCTCAAATTTTCGAATATCCGTTTGAGAATGGGACCTTCGATATTCAACACCCTGCACCGACACAGACGAATGAGTTTACCTTTACCTTCTCTCTTGTTGGATTACCCTCTGGTGCAACGGATGGAACCCAATCCGTGGACAGTGTGTTCTATGTTAATGTGGATAGCGAGGCCCCTCGTGCTACTCAGCTGAGTTCATGGGAAATTTCAGACGCTGACTCAGTCGAGATTCCCGCTGGTATTTTGTCGTCAACTCAGTTCGAATGCGTGTCCGTCAAGGCCTTTGTCGAGGAGCGTCAACGACTGCTTGAAGGCGATATTCACCTCAACTGGATGTACTTCAAAGATGGCGGTAACTGGACTGAGTTCTACCAAGCATTCCCTGAGATGTCTCACTTCTCTGTCCCGATGACTTTCAGTGGTAACAACCCAGTCCGGGCTTCTGTTAATTGCGTGAATCTATGGAATGCCACACTCCCTGCAGATCTTTCAGGTGTCGAGCTTCGATTCTGGATTTCAGGAACAGATTCAGCTGGTAATGCCTTGATTGGAGGTGGGACCTATGAGAACGCCTTCGATGGTGGTGAGTTCAATGTCGTTTACGAATCCGCATCGTTTGAGATTCAAAACGTCCTTCTCTCTGATTCGACACCTGCTGTAGGTGAAGCGATGGAGATCATTGTCACGATTCAGAATACTGGGAACAAGCCAGGTTCATTCTCTGGAAAGGTAGTTACAGTGGTTAGTGGAACTACCCAGTCTACAACACCTGTTAACTCGCCAGTAATTCAGCCTGGTGAAACGACTGATTGGCGTATCAAGATGGGCGACTTCCCATCTCCTCTGGTAAACGTCCAGTATCAGTTGGTAGACAATGAGACCGGGGATGTCCTTGATGAATCCACGACATTCGTGGTATCTCTGGTATCCGATGAACAGAGTGGATTCAGTGGTGCAATGATTGGACTTGTTGCTCTATTGGCTCTCATACTAATCGGCATCGTTGTCGCTGTTGTTGTGCTCTCCGGGCGTGGAGGCGATGACGAAGATGATTACATTGAGGATGACGATTTCTTGCCACAGGGTGAAGCTGTCGAGCCACTAAAATCCCGCGGTCCACCGAGTCGTGGCCCGCCAAGCCGTGGACCTCCTACGCCTGAGTTGACAGAGATGGAGCGCGCTCTACAGGAGTTCACATTCTGGGACGAGAATACAATCCAGGGCTACTTCGACATGGGTTGGTCTATCGATCAGTTGCGCGACTGGCTTGCCGAGCAGAATCAGTGAGCCGAGTTCCATGGATTCGGACCCCCTGCTCACCTGGGGGGCAGTCGACTGGAAAGACCCTGAAGGAGGTATCCTCCGTCTTCTCCCATATTGTCCACTCGTGAATCATGCGGATGATGTGGAATGGGATGGTTTAGCCCTCCTCGTGTCGAGTGAAGACATTGCACTATGGGACGACCAGCATAGGGAGGAGAAAGATTCTCCAGGTATTGTTCGTGATGCAATGATTGCGAATCTAGGTCCATCCGGTCGCGTAGTCAAGGAGATGGCCATGTTGGATGATTCGGATGTAGTTTGTTTCCCTGACCCTGTGCCCTACAATCTTCTCTGTAAATCGAGGAATGAGGGGTCTCGAATATGGTGTATTGAACCCAATTTGGATGATTCAAGATGGGTGGATATGACCTTGTTAATTGCCGACTCAAGAACCCGCACCCGCAGCCTCCTTCGAGCGATTGGAGCAAACCGTCGAGTGATGAAGGCAGCGAAGAATATCGCAATGGAGGCTCCGTCTATAGATCGTATTTCTTTCCATATTGCTGCATCTCTTCAAGCAGCATGGTGGCGTAACGAGATGGAATCCGTACCGAAGACGATTTCTGATGACCTCCATGAACGCCTCGCGGCCCGCCTCAGGGGTGCGTTGAGTCAATTACGGGCCGGTTTGGATGGACAGGTTGATGATGGAGACGAGAAGGTCATGCTTGTCCCGGTCCCTCAGGTGAGGCTCCCGGAGGTCCTCGAGGCCTTGGGTAGTCTGCCAGAGTCCGAGGACTTCACCATGGAGGAGGAATGATGGCTGGCCCTACAATTACTGTTGAGAACCAGGTGTTCCGATATCGCACTTCTGTCGTATTGGATGATGAGAGATTGGTTAAGGAGACAAGAGCCGTGTTGTCTGGTAATCTTGTTGTCAAGCAGATGAGCCAGCCTCCATACATTCTTCTGATTGATTCATCGGAGGGAACTATCACAGTTCATGGAGCAGTCAAGGAAGATCTTGCCCGGATGGCTGTCTCGGAGTTTCTTCTTGGTCTTGGAGAATCTGATGGTGGGCTTCGCACCGAGTTCGGACCAATGACTGCTAGTTGTGATATGCCGGCAGGGGTCAATCTCGAGAAGGCAATCAAGAGTATCTCAGAAGCACGCTATGAGGCTCGACTCGATGCAATTCGTATCGCTGATATGGATCACGAGCTTGAAATTCTCGTTTTCCGTAATGGTAGAACCATTTTCCTTGACTCGCTCAGTCGTCGAATCTCTGAGCGAGCTGCTGAGTTCTGGGCGCGTCGATTTGAACGTTCCCGCCTCTATACCTGAGTGGACTACATGTCAGCAGAAGGTATCCAGGGCCCTGAGCGATTCTGGTCGGGAACTGAATGGACAGGTCCAATCACAGATGGTCATCTTCATCTCGACCGTTCGGGCAGATTTCTCGATGCGGCGCATGATTTCCATCGCTCAGGAGGTACACGGATGATCCTCGTTCATAAGCCGAATTTCGAGTGCTTGCCAACCACCATGGATGCTATCCATGCAGCATATCTAGATACTCTTGCGATGGCGGATGAAGTACGCGATTCTGTCGGCCTTAAGGTGCAAGTAGTGCTTGGCCCACATCCAGTAACTTGGGTGCATCAGATACCTTCGATGGGGATAGAAGCCGCGACTAAACTTCATCTTGATGCTGTAGATGTTGCTCTTGATTACTTTGAGTCGGGAGATTGTGTTGCAGTAGGCGAGGTAGGTCGCCCCCATTTCCTTGTTGAAGATGAGGTTTGGAATGCGGCAAATATGATGCTCCATGAGGTCCTTCATAGGTGCTCAAAGAGGTCGTGTCCAGTTCAACTCCATGTGGAGGACCGGGCAGACCATACCTTTGCCGAGATTGATCAGATTCGTCATTCTGCGGGCCTTCCCGTTAAGTTCACACTTCGACATTATGCTCCATCGAATGTCACCGAGTCTTTCCGTTCTGGTTTGCCAGTTACAGTCAGTATGGGAAAGGAATCTATCCAAGGTATTGCATTGAGCCTAATTGAGGAAGGATTGGTTGTACAGGATATGACACCATTCCTTATGGAGACCGATTATCTTGATGATTTAAGGCGACCAGGGGCTGTTCTTGGTCCGAAAACGCTTCCTAAAAGAACCAACGAATTGGGTCGCTATCTCCAGATGCCTGTCTCGGAAGGCGGCTTGGGTTGGAATCGAGCTACTGTTGCAAATCTACTGTGGATGTTGCACAGAGTTTGGCCAGATACACTCTATGGCGAATGTCGGTGATTGCCTACTCAACCGTCGGCAACGGTCATATGGCTTCGGTACTCCCTGTGGTGAAATTGGGGGGTGTCATTCGATTCCATGTTGGAACTAGAGGGTAAGACAGCACTTGTGTTCGGGGTCGCATCCGAGGATTCCATCGCCTGGGCAATTTGCCAGCGACTCGCTGAAGCGGGGTGTAGGCTTATTCTAGGATTCCAGCCTCGTTATCGGAGCCGGATTTTCCAGTTAAAGGACCAACTGAATGCCATCGAAGCCTTCTATCCTTGTGATGTTGCCAGTGATGAGCAGACAAAGGAGTTCTTCGACGAGTGGCAGAAGGAATCACCTGGTGCGAGGGCCGATATTCTAGTGCATGCAATCGGATTTGCTCCAAGGGATACCTTCGATCGTCACATGTTGTTCAACGAGATGGATTCCATCGACCTTGCAATGAGGGTAAGTGCCCATTCCCTGCAGCGCTTGATGCGTCATTCTGTACCTTACCTAAATCCTGATTCCTCTACTATCACTCTAACTTATGCTGCAAGTACTCGTTATGTGCCGAATTATGGGATAATGAGTGTCGCAAAGGCGGCTCTAGAGTCTTGGGTCAGGGAACTCGCTGCTCGCCTTGGAGAGGATGGCCATCGTGTCAATGCGATTTCTGCCGGGCCGATTCGGACTCTAGCCGCCGGGGGAATTCCTGGTTTCGATCGTATCCTTGATCACGTGGAACGAAACTCACCATTGCGTAGGAATACTACTCAACAGGATGTAGCTGGAGCCGCTGTGTGGCTCGCAAGCCCGTTGAGTGGTGCAGTCACGGGACAGATTTTGCATGTGGATTGTGGCTACAGTGTCACTATGGTGCCGGAGAGCATCAATGATTGAGGTGCAGATATGTCTCTCGATGAATCGCCTCAGGATCCGTTCGAGCCAATTGCAATAATCGGAGTAGGGGCAATCTTGCCTGATGCACCCAATGCTGAGAAATTCTGGCAAAATGTGATTGATACACATGTGTCAATTCGAGAAGTTCCTGAGCATCGTTGGGTGGTTGGAGATCATTGGGTCGAGGGGGGTCCAAAAAATGTCCCTGAAGGCAAGACATATTCCAAGATCGGTGGCTTTGTTGAGGGGTTTGAGTTCGATTGGCGACGATGGCGTGTCCCTCCTGGCTCATTGACTCAGATAGATATCTGTCAACAGTGGGCTGTCAGTGTATCCGCTGCTGCTCTGGAGGATGCGGGCTATCTCGGAGAGAATTCACGTTCAGAGATACCAAAGGCACGCACAGGCGTGATATTCGCCAATGCGTTAGGGGGAGAGAATCGTAATTTGTCCAATCATCGAGTATGGGCCGATTCATTTGCACGGAAGGCGGTTGAGGCTGGAATGCCCTTGGAATCCGTTGATTCATTCAAGGAAGCAATCTCTGAGGGGACGCCCCATGTTGATGAGGATACGATGCCAGGGGAACTCGCGAATGTGGTTGCAGGAAGAGTTGCCAATCTCCTCGATCTCCAAGGTCCGAATTATGCTACGGATGCTGCTTGTGCAAGCACCTTTGCAGCGATCCTTGACGCATCCCGCCTCCTTCAAGCACGCCAAGTGGATCTGATGGTTGCAGGTGCATCAGACCGGACAATGGATCCTGCAACATTCTCTAAATTCAGTGCAATCGGTGCTTTGTCAGCAAGCCATTCAACGCCATTTGATGCAGATGCAAACGGGTTCGTGATGGGTGAGGGGGCGGGCGCCTTCATCCTGAAGCGCCTTGACGATGCTATTTCTGATGGCGACCGAATATATGCTGTAATCCGTGGGCTTGGAGGAAGTAGTGATGGCCGAGGTAAAGGGATCACTGCACCGAGTACTCGTGGCCAAGTGCAAGCATTGGCCCGGACGTACCAACAGGCCGGATACGGTCCTGGAACAGTAGAAATGATCGAAGCACATGGTACATCGACAATCGTCGGGGATGCTACTGAGCTGAATTCTCTTACCGAGTTGTATGGAGGGGATGCGAAGGCTGGTTCGGTTGGGGTTGGTTCAATCAAGAGTCAGATTGGACATCTGAAGGCAGCCGCTGGAGCCGCAGGCCTTCTGAAGGCGACTTTTGCCCTCCACCATCGAACTCTACCGCCATCTGCCGGTTTTGTGAATCCGAATACGAGTCTCGATTGGTCTTCTATCCCCTTCTTCGTTCCGACCGAAGCGAGAGATTGGCCTTCACCCAAGAGTCACCCCCGTCGTGCATCTATCAGTGCATTTGGTTTCGGTGGGACAAACTTCCATTGTGCTTTAGAGCAGTTCGATCCTGAGTTCCACGCGAACCTTGCAGCTGAGTGGCGAATGAGGCGAGATGCCTACCTGATGAAACCCTCTGCAGGTTTCTCTGACAGTGTACTTGCAAGTGTGATGAAGCGTTATGGGATTACGAATCAGGATGAGTTCCTGTCTCACGCTTCCGCCTTTGATAAAGACGGAAATGATTACCTAAATAGAAAGGAACTTACGGCAGCGGCAGAGGCCTTTAGCGAAGATCCAGCATCAATGACATGGGAGGAGATTCAAGCCATTGAAGGCGGTCTTCTCCTATTGAACGCTAGCGACATCGAAGCAATGTCGAATCTCCTCAGTGAGACGCGGAGTAATATCTTCGACGGCAGCCCTACTTTCGACGATTCTCCTAAAGGCCGCCGTCTTTCGTTTGTCTTACCTCAGATATCGGCAGAATATGTTGCAGAGGGTGTTCGCGTAGGTCTTGTTGCTGATTCTTGGGCAACCTTGGAGAAACGGTTCTCGATGCTTGAATCCTCATTAGAAGACCGTTCAAAGTGGGATTTCCTAGCTAAGCAGTTCATTTTCGTATCTGATGCTCCCCCACTTACAGACAACCAACTCCTTGCACACATGTATCCAGGTCAAGGAAGCCAGTATGTCGGAATGACTCACGATCTCTCGATGCGGTATGGAATCATAGGAAGCACCTGGAAAGAAGCTGATGTGGTGATGGATGAAATCATCGGCGAACCTCTTTCAGATTTCGTGCTGAGAACTGGACTCAGCAAACAAGAGATGGCGATTGCAGAGGAGAAACTCAAGCAGACGGAGTATACTCAACCTGCGATGTTGACTGCAGACCTCGCGCTGGAGCGTTTACTCAATCAGCATGGTATCCATCCTGACATGGTCGCTGGACATAGTCTAGGTGAATATGCTGCGTTGATGGTATCAGGGATTCTCCGATTTGAGGATGCACTCAGAGCCGCGGCAGCACGAGGTACCGAGATGGGTAGTGTGGAGGTTCCAGACCGAGGCATCATGGCATCGATTACCGCACCATTTGAGGATATAGAATCAGTGCTCAGTTCTGTCGATGGGTACGTTATCGCGGCGAACAAGAACTCTCCTACAATGACTGTAATCGCTGGTGAAACCGAACCAATGCGTGAGGCGATGCGCCTCTTTGAAGAAGGTGGTGCAACGGTTGTCCAACTCCAAACTAGTCATGCATTCCACAGCCGTATTGTTGCTCCAGCCAACGAACCCCTCCGCCGTTTCCTTGAAGATCTGGAGATTTCACTTCCGTCGATTCCCATTTCAGCAAACGTGGATGGTTCATTCTATCCAAATGATATCCAGCCTGGCCAGGATGTGAAAGATGCCATCTTAGAGAAACTCGCCCCTCAGATGTCTTCGGCTGTGGAGTGGACCTCACAGATTCGTTCTATGCATGAGGCAGGTGCTCGCCTCTATCTCGAGGTTGGACCGAAGCGTGCTCTCGCCTTATTTGCTAGTCAGATTATCGATGAAGATGACTGTTTAGTCAACATCACTAATCATCCTAAAGCGGGCGGAATTACATCTTTCTTAGGGGCTCTTGCCATGCTGGCTGTAGCGGGGCGTGTCCCGGAGATCCACGGTCTAGATTCATCGATTCATACTCCTGAGTTCCAAGCCGGACCAAAAGGGACGAATGGATTGCAGGCAGGTATTCCTTCTTCTGCTGAAGCTGAAGCCCTCCGTCTTCGTGCCAGGCCTCTTCCTCAAAGTGGTGTTACATCAGTTTCAACAACCGCATTGGAGAACCCTACTTCTTCGGCTGTAGCATCTACTGGATTGATGGAAGACGAATTCCAAGCACAGCGGAGAGTGGCGGCATCAATTGGGAAAATCATCTCCAAACACGTTTCATATCCCGAAGGCGTTCTTGTAGGTCAGGTTTCCTTCGATGAGATTGGCTTGACATCCCAGGCACTCACTATGATTGCCGATGAGACTCGTCAAATCCACGAGGTATCAGATGATGATCCTGCGACATTTAGTACCATCCAGGAATTGGTAGATTGGGTCGTCATTCAACCAATCCTTCGACCTATTGATCATGGCACTGTAATCACATCTTCAAGTTCAGAGGTTATTCAACGAGGTAATCCAGTTGTATCAGGGGTATCGCTTGGCTTACCCGGTCTTGACGAGGTTTTCGACGAGGGTGGATGGGATGCAATCCTGAGCGGTCAGAATCTGATTTCAGAACTCTCTCCAGAGATGAAGCAGCGCCTATTGGACAAGCGTATTGTTCGCCTGGTGAAGGAGGAGGATGGGACTGCAAATTTGGTGCCTGCGGATTCTCTTGATACAATCCCACAGCTTGCTGGCCAAGGCGGGCGCTTCGATCTTGCCGAACAGTATGGTATTGACTCACACCTTGTCGATGCGTTTGATATCGCGACCTCTCTAGCATTTGCAGCAGGTCTTGAGGCACTTGCAGATGCAGGTTTACCGCTCATACCTGTGGAGCAGGTTAACGGTGTTGGAAAGCGAATGATTCGCCGCTGGTCTTTACCAGAAGCGGAACGTGATCGAACAGGTGTAATCTTTGCATCCGTATTTCCCGGCTTGCAGAAGGTAATCGAGCATTCTCTGAACAATGGGCAGGTTGAGGGAGGCCACTTTGACCGTAAGTATCTCCTCCAAGTTCTTTCAATGGGTCACAGCCAGTTTGCTAATTGGATAGGTGCCCGCGGTCCAAATCTTGCAATTAACAACGCTTGCGCTTCTACTCCTGCAGCCTTCGCTATCGCGGAGGATTGGATGGCAACCGGTCGATGCGATCGAGTCATCATTGTCAGTGGCGATGATTCAACTAGTGATGTCTTGATGCCATGGATTGGCGCCGGTTTTGCTGCAGCAGGCGCTCATGCAATGGGTTCGGAGGTGAGTGAGGTTGCTCTACCGTTCGATGCTAGGAGACATGGTATGCTTCTCGGCATGGGAGGGGCTGCATTCGTCATCGAGAGGTCTGAGGATTCTCTTGAGCGAGGGGTTACTCCATACGTCGAAGTTCTTGGAGCAGAAATTGCGAACAGTGCGTATCACCCGACTCGTCTTGATACAGATCATGCGGCGATGGTGATGGAACGATTTGTGGCGAGGATGGAGGTGCGGCATGGTCTCAATCGAGCGGATCTCGTCGATGATATGACCTTCATGTCGCACGAACCATACACTCCTCCTCGCGGGGGTTCAGCCTCTGCAGAGGTCGCATCTCTCCGCTCTGTTTTTGGCGATGCAGCCTCCCGGATTCTAATCACGAACGGGAAGGGCTACACTGGACATCCAATGGGGGTTGGATTAGAAGATGCGATTGTAATTCGTGGCCTAGCTGCAGGGCGTCTTCCTCCGATAGCAAACTTCCGTGATGTAGATTCTACTCTGGGTGAACTCAATCTCTGCATGGGTGGTAAGCACGATGTCCGATACGCCTTGCGGCATGGGGCTGGTTTTGGTAGCCAGATAGCGCTAACCTTCCTACGTCGTATTGCAAATTCAGACACTGCTCGATTCACTCCTGGTAGGATTGATTCGTGGGTCAAGGCACATTCCGGTGCTTCCAATATTCATCTCCGTATCCTTGATCGTAAGTTCGTTGCCTATCTTGATCCTGATGACAACCTCATTGGAGGAGTGCAAGGTAATACGCCCCTTTTCGAAGCCTCTGAGGGTTCAATATCCGATCCATCATTCTCTGTTTCTGCAATTCCTGTTCCAGTCGAGCCTCTCTCTAATCCTGCACCTGCTCCTGTTGTTCCAGCGGAGACATCTTCCTCACCCGAGCCTATTCCCTCTCCGACTCTATCTTCCTCAAACAAAGACATCCAATCAGGAGTCCTTTCAGTGGTCTCGGAAGCGACGGGATACCCGTCTGAGTTCCTTGAGTTGGATGCAGACATGGAGGGGGAGCTTGGAATCGATTCAATCAAGCAAGCAGAGATTATGGCGGAACTACGCGAGATGTTTTCTCTCCCTGTAGACGATTCCTTCCAACTCCGAGAGCATCCAACACTTGGCCACGTAATAGGTTACATCGCATCCTTCGACAGTGTATCTTCTGCGGAATTAGAATCAACGTTGGTGGATTCTGATGATTCGGCCGATATGGCAATTGTATCTTCAGAGGAATCAATGCCTGAAGAGAATGATTACGAGGAAAAGAGCGAATCTACTCTAGTTTCACAATCTACTGATTCTATGGATGATGAGATTATCCAAGTTGTAGTGGAACACACCGGATATCCTGCAGAGTTCCTTGAGATGGATGCGGATATGGAGGGCGAACTCGGTATCGATTCAATCAAGCAAGCAGAGATTATGGCGGATCTTCGTTCGAAGTTTGGACTATCTGTAGACGATTCCTTCCAACTGCGTGATTATCCAACTCTCGGTCATGTGATTCAGTACGTCCGTTCTGAGATTGAAGGTGGTGGTGTGTTAACTCCGGCCGTTGCTTCTCCTCCCGAAACTGAGGGGATTGATGCGATTGAAACATCTTCTACGGTGGAAGAACACGAATTGGTCCAAGATGTGGTTGAAGATACTACTTCTGAACCGGGGCTGAAGAAAGGCCCTGTTGAGGCCCGACGCTTCCAAGTTGAAGTTGAACCATGTTCATGGGGGGACCCTGTTCCGATTGATTTAGCCGGTCGTTCTCTTGTCGTGACTGATGATGCATGGGGTATTGCAGGAACACTCTGTTCGTTGCTCGAAGATCGCGGTATCGAAGCAGTCCGGGTCTTCTTTGATGCAAGTGTTTCCACTGGCCCGATTCGTGAGCGTGATGGAGAGGTGGATATCCTCAGAGCGGATCCATCCAATGCTGATCAGATGCTCGAGGTTGCACGTATTGTTCGTGAGATTGCACCACCAGCGGGCATCGTCCACCTCGCACCCGTACGTCTTGCAGGCGTGCCTTGGGAGGATGTGACAACAACCGCTCATCTCGACCAATCCATCACTGGTCTGTTCAGTATCCTGAAGGGATTGGATGAGGACCTCCGCGATGTGGAGAATGGACTTGTAGCATCGGTTTCAGCTCTTGATGGTCGTCATGGGATTGGAGGTGACCGGTTCAACGCGATTGCAGCAGGTGCTCATGGTGGAATCAAGAGTTATGGGCGTGAACGTCTTCATCTCAGGTCGCGTGCAGTCGATCTTGATCCAGGATTATTGGAAGAGCCTGATACCCTTGCTGAAATGCTCCTTAGTGAATTGCTTGAACAAAGCGGACCACGCGAAGTCGCAGTAGAGAGGGACGGAACTCGATACCGATTAAGCCTCTATGAGGAAGCACTGGAAACGGAATCGACTCCTTTGCTCGATGACGACGTATGGGTTGTCTCAGGTGGTGGCGCGGGTGTAACCGCACGTAGCATCATCGAGGTCGCGCGTCGTTCTCAAGGCATAGGTGCACGATTCGTCCTACTCGGAAGATCCTCATTAGATCTCGATCAGGAACGATTCCTCGATTTGGGAGAGGATGAACTGGAAGCAGAGCGTATGTCATTACGTGAGAAGATGATCGAGGAGAGCGACGATGGCCATGTGTCACTCAAACAGTGGAACGATTCTTGGAATCGTTGGCTGCGTGGTCTTGAGATTCATAATACGCTCAAGGCCATCGGAGCAACTGGGAATCGAGCAAATTACGTAAGCGTGGATGTCACGGACGGTGAATCCACTCACTCGGCTCTGCATAGTGTTAGTGAGGAATGGGGGCCTGTCACGGGAATCGTACACGGTGCGGGCATAGAGGATTCTACACCTTTCGAACGTAAGGATCCGGAGGTATTCCAACGAGTTCTTCAGGTCAAGATTCAGGGCTGGCGTAATCTTACTTCTGCTCTGGAGCACGATCTTCCAAACATGCGTTTCCTGTCTGTATTCACTAGTATTGCAGGTCGTCAAGGAAATGCGATGCAATTCGGCTACTGTGCTGCCAATCAGGTACTCGATGTAGAGATGGCACGAATTGCCGCTCATGGAGAAGCCCCACGAGCAGTCGCAATTGCATGGGCTCCTTGGGCTGATGTCGGGATGGCAACACGAGGTTCACTCGAATCCGTGTTCGACCAAGCAGGAATCGATATGATATCGGCAGATGACGGGGCTTCCAAATTTGCTGATGAGGCTCTTTGTTCAGGGAAACGCATGGTCATGATTGCTGGCCAACTCGGTCAACTTGACGATGAGGATTCCATCCGGCCACCGCCACAACGCCTCCCAAAGAATGTTGCAAATCTTCTTGCAGATCCAATGCGTTTCCCGCTAATTGGCCATATTGAGGAGCTTATTCCCTATACTTCTGTGACCTATTCCACAGTGATAGATTCCGAGCGCCATCCTCACTTGAAAGATCATGCTATCGATGGAGTCCCATACATGCCCGGGGTTATGGCCCTTGAGGCCTTTGCAGAGGGTGCTGTTCTATTGTGGCCTCTTTGTGCTGTTGACGGCTTTGATGAAGTCGAATTTGGCCTTCCCGTCAAGGTAACCAAGGACAGCAAATCGATTCGAGTTAAGGCAGAGTTCGATCGACAGGACGACGATCATATCTGGATCCGTTGTCATCTAGAGACTGATCTCACAAATTCTTCGGGCGAGATATTTGGTGAACCGACGATTCACCATCAAGGGATTGTCCGATTACTGAAGTCAGGTGGTTCCGCCGAGCAGGTTGGAGATCATGGCCTCGGAAAAGTTACCATGTCGTCAGCAATTCATGGTCCGAGTTTCGTCTATGAACGGATGTTCCATGGTCCCCGGTTCCAGGTCCACGGTGGAGTTATCGGTGGCGTAGATGTAGATGGAAATCGAGGTCTTGATGGACACATCCTTCGTCGTGATGAACTTCCAAATCAGGAACTGTTTGCCGAAGAATCTCGAGGTCAGCGCATGCATCTTGAATTCCTTCCTATGGTAGTGGAAGGGTGCTTGCAGAATGCAGGTTTAGTTTCCATGGAGGTAGATGGATTGGAATCCCTACCTGTAGGCATCGACCATCTAGACATGGATGTGTCTTCTTTCTCCGGATCCTTGAGGGTCAGGACAGTTCGCAGGAGTATCGATGATCAAGGTATGACAACCCATGACGCGGTCGTGGTTAACGAGGATAATGCTGTGGTGATGCATGTTTCAGGTCTACGACTCAAGGGTATGGCTCCGATTTCAGAGGCCGAGAGATTCACTTTCTCAGATGTATAATGGGGGATGAGAATCTGCGGGATAGGCCGCATCAGATTGAATCTGGCATAGAATCGGTACATGTCTGTTGGATGGAGGTTGATTCTGAGTCAACCGTAGATCTCCAGGGATTACCATTGACAGATCCATCACAGATTGCTCGGATGCTCCCTAAGCGGAGGAACCAGCACATCGCTGGACGTTTGTGTCTCATCGATTTGCTTCGAAGACAGGGTTTGAATCCATCATCAGGTGAATTGAACCTGACCTCAGATGGATTACGATTCAGTGATGGAGAATCCGATATTACGGTGAGTATTGCACATAGCGAA
>DAFJ01000012.1 GCA_002497905.1 Euryarchaeota archaeon UBA251 | reverse complement strand
ATCTTGATCTCTTGTATAGAGGTCTTGCTCTTCGCTCTGGATTCAAGTATGGTACTCACTGGAGGGCCTATTCAGGACCAGTTGGTAAGGATCATGCACCATACCTAATCGATACTCCAGAAAATGCACCAAAAACATGGGCTAAAGCCTGTCTTTCTGCAAGACTCGCTGCTGGTGTGAATAAGAATCTACTGATCGCTATTGAGGGGGAGGAGATACAATACTTGCAAATTGATCGGCCACCTAGTATTCGAAGATGGACGAATCTTCATCGGAGATAAATCAGAACGGATATTGAGAATCGTCCAAGTCGTCATATTGGTTTAACTGATAATCACTAGCTGAAGGATGGGGTGTTTGCTGTTCCACCTCGGGTTGTGAACGGTTAGATTGCTTTCGACTAGGGAGTACTGAGAGAGCCAGAAGGAACAGCAATATTGTGACTAAATCAGCTTGAGAATCAATGGGACCTATCCCCTTGAAATTGTTTGAAGATGTGTAAAGTATGACATCTATAGTAACAATGTCACCTCCATCTGATGTAAGGTGCAGTGTTCCTTCAGCATACATATTAGGAGTGAGTAAACCCTTAGGATCGATTACTATTTCCAGTGCTTCATTGGATGAAAGATCGACTGTCGAAGGTCCAGCAAAGATTCGTTCAAGGGGGCCCTCTGCAGAAACATCGTAGGACCGTTGCCCGTCACCATCATACTCCAGTGGGATAACGATAGTTGTTGAATCATCATGAGGTATAATCTGTTCAAATGATGTATCTTCAATACGGTGAGGAACAACTCTCCAATCCATATCTACTTGGAAGATTGAATCATCACAAGACATAGTTCCGCGAATATACCCCTTAGTTCCTGAAATTGATTGTGTGTCCCACTCAATTCGTGTAGGATTAGTTGCTAGGATTACATCTCTACCATCAGTGCTATACAAATCAGTTGAGAGATTGCAACCTTGCTCAACAGTAATTGGAATTGATTCGGATGGGAGGAGTTCAATCGGACTTCGAGGTGGAAGAATATCATGAGTTCGTATCATGCCCGGTTGGTAGATGATCTCTATTCCATCAGTAGACACTGATTGTACAGTGATATTCCAATCAACAAGACGACCATGTCGGTCATGGATTAAAATCCCATCATTTCCAAAGATAGTCAACAGACCAAATGGATCATTGGAGGATCCAGAGTCTACACCTCGAAGCAACGCATCATCGCCATCTGCTTCAACTAGGCGAAGATAGGCAGTATCAGGGTCTGTATTCACTTCATTACGGTCAAGATCCTTTCCATAATCATCTCGAATTGAGACAAGTAAACCATGCCCTGGTAGATTCCTATCAAACCCATAATCGCCACGATTCTCGACATAAACAAATTCATTGGGAGAAATTTGCAAGGTTACTGCACGACCACCTGCTGACATAGCTGTTAGGTTGACATCCATAACACCCATCGTTGGATCCAAAGCGATAGTTCGATCCACACCGATGAGGTCCAAAGTCGCAGCCATTGGTAATGCGGGGATACGACCATTACCATTCCAATTACCGCTGGCCATTATATCCCAATCACCTACGCCGTTCCAATCACTATTCGATGTCTCGTCATGAACATCATACAGATCGAGGGCTCCCATCTGATGAAGCATCTCATGGAGTATTGTTCCTAGTCCAGATTGGAAACTGGCCATCGTATAGTGATGAATTTGATGCTCACCAATCGTGATCGGTTCTGTAAATCTCTGAAAATGACTCCAGATATCTGATGTACGTCCACTTACTTCCTGAGCTCTACCTGTATGGATAAAGAGAAGTCTATCGACGACACCATCTGAATCAAGGTCGTAAGGCGATAAATCGAGACCTGTTAGAGAATCAATCGCTGCCTCTTGTGCTAAATCTGATGGTCTGGATCCATCGGATGCTACATCTCTAGAACCGTCTGTATCTGTGCCCCATGCAGAGGGTGCGGAATCTGCTGAGTAAGTTGTATTGACTATTGTCACACTCAATGATGAAACTCCACCACTCATCTCAGCAATGTAATCATCTGCTCCATCAACTCCAGTTAGGATGGTATCTATCCTCTCAGCATCTTTTCCTGGGCCTGTAGGTAGTTGGGGGAATTCGATAATTACTACAAGCCAAGACTCCTCATTTTGTAATCCTACAAGTGTTGAATCATCGGACTCTTCCTCTGGTGTGACAACGTCTTGCAACATTGATTCAATGACATCTTGATTCATGTGAGATAATCCAGCAGAGAGAAGGATTAGGGTGGCAAAGATGACCCGAATCGTCCGCATTGTCATTCGATGGGTTGCCCTTTGACTATCAAACCCACTCGGTCACGGACGTTCATCATGGGATACTGGCAGAGCAATAACGCCTCGGGGGATATAACGCCCCCATCCTGAGTCCAAAACAGAATTAGTATCAAGCTTCATTTCTTGGCTCATTGAATATTTCATCAATGTGTGTTTTCGATACATATCACGCATTGCTAGATCCTCGGGATGATATCCCCTTTGATCTAACCAAGATAATCCGATAACTTCGATATCTTCTGAAGCTAAAGACGATTGAATATGGAATGGCATTGGTGAGCCATCACATCCAGTTACAATCAGTCGTGTTGTTTGCTGGAGATGAAGAGCCTCGAGAAGTCGGTCAGCCTCATGATTATCCAGACACAATGCCTCAGTACGTAGCAAACCACACCCTCGAGGTGTAATCGATAACTTCGGACAAGCACCTTCACAGGAGCAATCTAACACTGTTATGCGATGGACATCTCCGTCAGTATCCAAAATACTCCTTGGTTGTTTTACTTCTATTCTTGAATTTGTAATTCCTGCCGTCATAGATTCCATTAGAATAATTGTGACGACCATCCAAGGTAACCACAAACCAGTCAATGGTCCACTAAGAGAGAGGTAGAGAAGGAACGCTGTGAACAGCAATGTCCTTGCATCGAGAGACATCCTGTTGTCGTGATCCTTGTGATGTGTCATTGAAATTGCGATTCGAGTCATAATTCCTAGGATTGTACTAAGAAAGGCCCAAGAAATTCCAAGTAATATCTCAAAGATAACTGATACATCATACTGATTTGTCATTCCACTAACAGAATTGATTGAATCTAATTCGATAAGAATGAAAGGGCCGATGAAAAGCCAGAATGTAGGCAATCCTATCCAAAGGAAGAGAATGGTAAACACTGATGCTGTAGACATCAAGATACGTTCCTTTGGTAGGAGTCCAGGGCGTGTGAATCGATTCAAAACATAGAGGAAATAAGGTGCGACAACAAGCATACCGACTAGGAGAACAATTCCCCATCTCAATCTAAGCCATCTTTCTGGAGAATAGACAGTACTTCCTTCAATGAAATCACCTAAACTCAACATCCATTGTTCAATGATTTCCTTAGAGAATAATGCAATGATTGTAGTAATGATAATCCATATTCCAAAGACAAGGCGGAGATCCTTTGCAAGGATGCCAAGATGTTCCTCAGCAGGTCTCAGATCATCCAATGATGTACGGACCATGGAACCCCATCACATCACATCATCAGGTGTAGGTTCGGTATTCATTGCCAACCATGTCCGATACACGCCGTATGCCGCCCATGCACTGCAAAAGAACGTTACAGACCACAACATTACGTCTCCACCATCTGCCTTCACCGTGACTCCAATGTAAAACAGAACAATGGCAGCAATCCCGCGGCGAAGAATCTGAGGATAACCCAACTCACGTGCAAGATAAGATGGTCCTTCACCACGTTTGCGCTCAGTGACCTCTCTCTGTAGAACTGCTCCTACAATTAGGAACAGTAGACTACTCCAATAGTAGATATTCCCCTTAAGGAAGACATCTGCAGATAGAGCCATTTGTCGCTCATGCTCGATTTGATCTTCAGAGATTTCTGCGACAAAGAGGTTCTCGTAGGTACCAACACTCACAGTACGAGTTGTCAAGTCATCACCATCGGCATTGGTTACTGTGCCAGGTGGATTGATTGAGAAGGATAAGATGTTCCAATAGTCACCCTCGTCTGCTCCTCCGCTGTCATCAACAGAGTTACCAGCTACGTAGAAGACAACAGCACCAGAATCCTCGCTTGGTGCGGTCCAAGTGACTACCCACTGTCCATCTGCATCAGTATCAGACTGTGATATGTTGTTGCTGGTAGAACGGGATGTAGAATCTTCATCAGTCGTCCCGGCTGCAGGTCGGATGTCATATTCTTCAGTCCAAGTAAATGTGCCTACATCACCAGATGACATGAGGAAACCTCCTGCAACATTACCAGATTCCCCTGCAAGAGTGTTGGCATCTTGGACCTTGATTGTCAATTCATAGTCAACATTGATCTCGTATTGAATCGGAACACCAGATACACTGACAACAGCACGATCCGAGGGCTGTCCGTTCAAGGGTCCCCCGACACCATGGCACGTGCAACCATAGATTGCAGTAGGATTGCCATTATTCTCCACCAAAGGTGGCCCTTGGTGATAAGCAACAGTAGGTGCAGCAATCATGGAGAGCAGAAGGATGACTACAACCAATCGTGTGCCGAGGCGCATAACCCTCAATCCTCAACACTTCTTAGTTCTGGATATCCTTAACCGTTGCCGAATCAATATGTGTCAGGAAGTCAATCGGAATAGTAAGTCTCAGTTGGCACATCAGGCTTCAATCCCTTGCGTTCACGTATCTCTCCGACAGTCTTGTGGAAGAGACTGGGTGGAACGGGTTCAAAGCCAGCATTCTCAGTATTCCAAGTAGCACGTCCTTGACTTGCAGCACGAATATCATTCGAGAAACCAAACGTTTCAGCAACAGGAACACGCCCGATGACAGTAGTAACACTACCTTCGACAGGCATGTCCTCGATAACCCCTCGACGAGAAGTGATCTGACGAGTTACACCACCCATCACGTCGTTGGGAGCAGAGACCTGGAGTTTCTGCATGGGTTCCATTAGTGAGGACTTAGCACGCACCATGGCTCCCTTGATTGCATTACGTACTGCTGGAATCGTCTGGGCAGGACCACGATGAATAGCATCCTCGTGAAGCTTAGCATCAACAAGGCGAACCATGACTCCCATAATCGGTTCTTCAGAGAGTGGTCCACGCTTGCAGACGTCTTCGAAGGATTGGATAATCAATTCACGTGTCTCATGTATGTTCTGAATACCCTTGGTATCATTTACAAGGACATTAGTTCCACCAATAGCGTATATCTTTCTCATGAGATCCTTTTTCATACCGAAGGCAGCGAACTTATCGCCAACTTCCTTTGCATCCTTAGATCGGACTGGACCATCTCCAAATTCTCCTTCCCGGAGGGCTTGGACAACATCGAGTGGGAGTGGTTCGACCTCGATGTAGAACCGGTTGTGCCGATTAGGCGACTTGCCTTCAAACGCATGACCATTGTTATCGCCTTCGATACATTCGCGATAGACAACAATTGGTTCGGAGACATTGACCTTGATATTCTGCTCTTCTTCAAGACGATATACCGATATTTCCAGATGGAGTTCACCCATGCCTGCAAGTAGCGCCTCACCAGTTTCCTGATTAGTCGTTACCTGAAGTGAAGCGTCTGACTTAGCAAGTGTGCGGAGAGCATCGACGAACTTGGGGAGATCCTTGAGTGCCTTAGGCTCAATAGCCACTGTAACGACAGGTTCAGAATAGTGTCGAATAGCCTCGAAAGGAGTTGCATCGGCTTCACGAGATATTGTCACACCAGCTGCTGCACTACGAATACCAGTGATAGCAACGATGTTACCAGAAGATACTTCTGGGACCTGGATTCTGTCACCACCGACCATCATAGCAACCTGCTGTGCACGTTCAGCCTTGGAACCACCAAGTGCCCAGAGAGTCTCTCCTTGCTTTACTGTCCCTGAGAAAATCCGGCCAACAGCGACTTCGCCCGCGTGTGGATCCATCCAAATCTTCGTAATCATAACCGAAAGGGGGCCGTCCGACTCACAACCTAGCATCGCTTTACCAGTTTCAGATTCAAGATCACCTTGCCAGATGTTTGGAATACGATACTTCTGTGCAGTCAGCGGTCCAGGAAGCCGTTCTACAGCCATATCGAGAAGCACTTGATGTACTGGTGCTTTCTTTGCAAGGGCTTTCTGCTCATCATTATGGCAGTGCTCAAAAATATCCTTGAAATTCAATCCAGTCTTCTTCATGAATGGGATACTCATGCCCCAATTGTAGTAGGCGCTACCGAACGCCACCGTACCTGCTTGAACGTCAACCTGCCATTCCTTCTTGTACTTATCAGGAGCAAAGGCAGCAATCAGTTTGTTCACCTTACCAATGATCTTCTCAAAACGTTTCATCATCTCTGGACCATCGATTTGTAATTCGTTAATGAGGCGATCGACCTTGTTGATGAAAAGAACGGGTTGTACACGTTCCTTCAATGCCTGACGAACAACTGTTTCAGTCTGGGGCATGGTTCCTTCTACGGCACATGCGAGAATGATACACCCGTCAACTGCCCTCATTGCACGAGTTACGTCTCCACCAAAGTCAACGTGCCCAGGAGTATCAATGAGATTGATGAGATAATTGTCCTTATTTCCTTCAGCATCCTCTATTTCGTGAACCATCGAGGCGCTGGCTGCGTTAATTGTGATCCCTCGAGCAGACTCTTGCTCATCGAAATCAAGGACACGACTTTTACCTGCGAGATCTTCGGACATCATTCCTGCACCTGCAATCAGGTTGTCACTGAGTGTCGTCTTACCATGGTCAATGTGAGCTGCAATAGCAAGGTTCCGAATACGGTCCCTGTCGTGCATCACTAGAGTTGCGATTTTGATGTTGTCTTCCTTGCGGCCCACGGAATCACCCAGTTATTCATGGCCACCTGAACCGGGTTCTTAAGGAGAACGCAAAGAGAGACGCAGTTCGGCGTTCAAACCACTGTGATAAATGGGTAATAACCCAATCAACGTGCAGATGCTGCGATGCGTTCGGTCTCTTCACGCTTCGATACTGCGAAAGAGGATACATCTCCTTCAGCAGCCTTCAGAACTTCGTTGACGATACATTGAGTCAGGTTGCGCTTACTCTTCACAGTTGCACTTGTAGCACCCTGTGTAAGGTTACGGACTGCCATGTCAACTCTGCGCGAAGGAGAAACATCGACTGCCTTTGGTTGCGAGGTTGCTCCGAATCGGATACGTGTGATACCTTCGCAAGGTGCTGAGTTCACAACTGCGTTAACAAGTATCTGAAGAGGGTTCTCTCCTGTACGATCGTGAATCGTGTCCAGAGCCTTGTTCATGGCCGAAACTGTTGCACCCTTCTTGCCACTGTTAGGGCCCCGGCGCATTAGTCCGTTTGTAAATCGCTCAATTAGGGAGAGTCGTTGCTTTCCAAACCACTGGTTCGCATGGATTCCTCCGGAAAGTGGGACGCCAATTGTTGTGAGGTTGATGTATGGTGCAATACCAGGATCGTCACAAGTAACCTCAGTTGCATCCCACTTGCCAAATACTAGAGTACCAATGCCTGCGATTGGGATCTTGGCTGGGCTTTCCGCTTCCACAGAAGCCTCCTCGATGATCTCGTCTTCAGACATGTCACATCACCTCAACGGATTGGCTTCTCCTTACGGCCACGCACCATCTCATCCAAAGACACGCCATTGACCTTGATAACCTTGAATCGGACTCCCGGCAAGTCACCATAGGAACGCCCCATGCGGCCACCGATACCTTCGACGAGAACCTCGTCGTGTTCATCAATGAAAGAGATAGCACCGTCGCCAGGTGCAAAAGCAGTCAACTTGTTTCCAGACCCCTTGAGGTTGAGTTTAACTGCCTTGCGGAGACCAGAATTAGGCTGCTTAGCTTCGATATTGACCTTCTCGGTCACGATGCCCTTAGCCTGATGGCTGCCACGGAGAGGATCATGCTTTAGGACACCGCCTACACGTGCCTTCTTCTCCATTCGCTTACGGACGAGACGGTCCTTCTTTCGGAAGCGCATACGGTCCGCTTTGATTTTTGATCCAGCGAACAGTCCACGTCCCACGAGTCACTCAGCCCCTTGAAGCAATTCGCCGACCGTCCCCCCGTATATGAGAGTGACGGGGAGACTGTGGTTGATTCACACCTCAACCTCTGCAATATTGAAGGAGCATGAACACACGGCTCAATACATGTCCTTCCGAGACCATGCTTTACGGGCCACAGTCGTGGACAAGGTGACTTCTGTTAATCATGGCTTCATGGAAGAGTCAGGAAGAACTGGACACGTCCCCCTGATTTTCACAAATATCACTGAGGCTCCGGGCCATCGTGCTATTATGAATATCCTGACACGCACAGAACTCTGCAAACATTGGGGACTTAGCCCTGGAGAGTTGATCGATACACTTGGATGGGCTATGGAGAATCCCATGGAACCAATGCTAGTCACAAAAGAAGATGCTGAATGCTTCCAGAACACGATGGAATCTCCAGATCTTACCGTAATACCTGTGCCTTGGCATTACCCTGAGGACCGAGGACGCTACATGTCTGCATCCGTAATCGTCGCAGAACGGGGGCCTGATCGAAATATGAGTTACCATCGTCAGTTCCTTTCAGGGCCAGATCGACTTGTTGCACGCCTTGTTCCTAGACACCTAAGACAATTAACGGATGAAGCCCGCTCCGACGATGAAGACCTTCAAGTTGCGATTATCAATGGAGCCGATCCCTGTGTCCTCCTCTGTGCTGCAATGTCTTTCGACGAACGAAAGGATGAGCTTTGTGTTGCTGCTGCATTACACCAAAAACTGTATGGTGAACCTCTTCGTGTAGTCGAGGTTTCAAACGGAGTCCTTGTCCCTGCAGATTGTGAATATGTCTTCACTGCCAAAATAACAAACGAAGATGATGATGAAGGTCCCTATGTGGACATCACTGGAACAGTTGATGATGTCCGAAAGCAGCCTGTAATTCAGGTTGAGGCAGTACACCATAGAAACAATCCAATCTTCCATGCCATCTTGCCTGCTGGTAAGGAGCACAAGACACTCATGGGATTGCCGCGCGCCCCTACAATCAAAGCAGCAGTATCCAAAGTAACTGATTGCACCGACGTCCATCTTAGTGAAGGAGGATGCGGCTGGTTATCCTCCGTCGTTGCAATTAAACCAAGCTCATCAGATGATGCATTGAAGGCAATCGAAGCCGCACTGGATGGTCATCGATCGATGAAGGCCGTGACGGTTGTCGATGACGATATCCGCATCGATGACCCCGTTCATGTCGAATGGGCAATGATGACACGTTGGCAGCCTGATCGTGACACTATGATTCTGAGTGCTCAAAAAGGTTCGAGTCTCGATCCTTCAAGATCCGAGGATGGGACCACTTCAAAGGTCGGATTTAACGCAACAATACCTTATGGTGAAGACAGGGAACCCTACTCCGCTGTCAATTGATGGTGGTGAGCGTGGGTCGGAGAAGTGGTGCAGAACTCCAACATCCACGGAGGAGTTTGGGTGATCGACACCGTGCACAGGCTGAGAAGTTTCTTCGAAATTCAGAGAAGGACGAGAATAAGCGAATACAATGTTTGAACTGGGCTGAACAATCATCACGTCAATCAGTATTGTATGATTTTACTAATGATGAGAACTGGCGGCTCCTCATTCAAATCAAGGTTCTAATCGGTGACAAACTAGGTATTCATGCCGTTATCGAAGACCTATTTTTGATTCTCGGACGAGATCCTGAGCGTTTACAAACACTCCAGGAAGTTGATCTATTGAGCCATGGTGTAGACCTAGTCAATGCTGCCTTCGAAGTTGACCCCCTTGATCCAGAACAGTGGTACCATAATGTCGCATCTGATGAAGCACGTTTTGAAGAATTCAGTGAGAGAATCAAAAGACTAGATCTTCGGGACCCTCGAACAAACATCGTTTTTGGACGAAGAATCGAACGCCTTTACACTGCTGGGCGGCATGATGAATTCATTCCTCTTGCCCGCCGAATCGTCGCTCAACGCCCACAGAACCATGAAGCATGGATTGGACTAGGACGTCTTCATGAGCGTCGAGAGGAATACGATGAGGCATGGCTCTGCTACGACCAAGCGCAGACACATTTCCCATCTCGGCCCGTCCGAGACGAATATCGAGATCGAATGGATGCACGATTAGACGGTGAACGTAAATCTTGGAAAATACCTGACATCTCTACAAGAGAGATATTCCTTACAAGGATGGAAAGCCTTGCAACACCTGAATCATCAAAGCAAATAGCATTAGAAATTGAAGATGTAGATGCTGAATTTAGTGAAGTCGAAGAATCTGAACAGAATCGTCTCGAGAGAATGTTAGATGAGGGAGAGATACAAGCTGCTCTATTCCTTGCTCGTCGCTTAGTTACATCCGGTGAGGAATGGGCACAAGCCTACTACGATTCCGCGATGGAGCAACTACAATGATATCTAAACCAGGATGGGTCATTGTACTCGCCATTCAACCCGTATCTGGCCAGTGGTTGATGGTGCACCATCATGAACGAGGTTGGGAACTTCCCGGTGGCAGAATCGAACATGGAGAGTCCGTTGAATCCGCTGCATTAAGAGAAT
>DAFJ01000080.1 GCA_002497905.1 Euryarchaeota archaeon UBA251 | reverse complement strand
TCGCCTTATTGCATCACATGTGACTCAGAAGGGAGAGTCAGCAGAATCTTTCCGTAATGCATGTCGAGAAGCCTCACTTCAGATTGATGTTTGGCCGATGGTACCGCTTGAATCGAAACCACGTGCTATCATCGATTCTTTGCTTGGCGCAGGTGCGGTTGGTTCTGTACCACGTGGAGATGTTTCTGAACTTCTTGAATGGACTCGACCATACTCTGCCAGTGTCAATGTTATTGCTTGCGATCTTCCAACTGGATTTGGCACCGATGCAGTACTTTCTGCAACTTCTACCGTAACTTTCCATGCTGAAAAAATCGGGATGCGTGATGCGACAGGTACGATAATCCCCACGATTGGGCACCTTCGAGTTGCACCCTTACCGTGGCCCGACGAGGTCCTAGATTGTGGTCCAGGGGATGCCTTACGCTATCCTCCACTTGACCCGGATGCGAGGAAAGGTGATCGAGGGCGCCTCCTAATCGTGGGTGGTGGTCCATATCACGGGGCTCCAATCCTCGCAGGGGATGCAGCAGCCCGTTCTGGCTGTGACCTTGTTCATGTAGCGATGCCTTCCGAGGCTCGTTCGAGGGCGGAATGGCCCCCTCATCTTATTCCAGAATCTATTCCTGATGAGGTTAGTCTAACCCTCGATTCTGTTGAGCATTTGCTTGGGCGAGTTCTATCCGGACGGGGCGTGCAAGCGATGGTTATCGGACCAGGTCTCGGTCGAGGAGAAGAAGTATCGAAAGCAGTCGAACGATTGATTGAGGTGGCAGTTGAAGAATCGGTTCCAGTTGTAATTGACGCTGATGCGATTTCTGTACTCCCCAAGGGTCGATGGCCTGCGGGTATGGTTGGAATCATCACACCTCACTCACGTGAGGCAGAAGAATGGATTGGATCCGAACCTGCAGCCATTCGTAACGAACTCGATCAAGCAGATGATCCTGAAGCGCGTGTTGTTCTTCTTACTGGGCCCGTAGATCGCCTGTTTGGACCCCAGAGTCGCGGTGCATTGGGGACGGGTGGGAACCCGAGAATGGCAGTTGGTGGAACTGGAGATCTTCTGGCCGGTATCTGTGGGGGACTTCTAGCTCAAGGAATGGCCCCTTGGCCTGCTGCACGCCTTGCCTCAGCTCTTCTCCGTGAGGCTGGTAATGCAACCGCTCTAGAGCGTGGCCCTGGCCTCGTTGCAAGCGATGTCCCTCCACATATCGCTTCTACTCTAGCGAACTGGATTTGATTCGTCATCTATTCCTCTCTCTTTTTGTGATAGGAGGCCGTCCTTTGGTCATGGCACTCACTCCAAGACAGTGGGTGGGCGTCGCGGCGCTAATATCTCTCATTCTTGTCCCTATCTTCTACTATTTCTGGAGGTTATGGGATCGTCCAAGTGCAGCGGCCAAGGAAGAAATGGATCGCCGGAAGAAGGAGCATGATGTTCGTCTTGCTTTTGAGATTGAGGAGATGAAAATCCGTGAAGAAGAAGCACGTCAAGCCGCTCTTGAGATTCAGTTACGTCGTAGGAAAGGACCCGAACCCGTTGCAACATCTACGGTATCTGCAGCGTTTGGTCAACTTGGAGTAAACACCGAGTTATCGCACTCAATAGCAGATTCAGATACACGTGTGGTGACTGAATCAGAGGAGAACCTCTCGATTGAGATGCCAGGGGATGCTGATATTCCGCAGATCGAAGCTATGTTGGAATCCCTTCCAGAGGTCGAAGAAGAATTCATTCTCCCTGAACTTGGACCCATTGCCATTGAGATGCCGAAGGATTCCTTGCCTCACGCGGAAGAAGTGAAGTCCCTAGCGGTTGAGCCCGCACCAGAACTCGACCCATGGGACGGCACAGATTGGTGAATAGATGCTCGATTATTCCTTGAGTCGTCTATTCCGTGAGATGGCACGATTTGCTGTTGTAGGTGCATTCAATGTCCTCGTATGCCTCATTCTGTACGAGATTTTCGTCTTTCTGGACCCATGGCCGGCCTATACTCTCGGCTTCGCCTTCTGGCTTTCTGAAGGTCTGAGTTGCATCGTTGCGCATTATCTCCATCGTCGGGTTACGTTCCGGTCCTCAAGTCCTTACGCGCGCAGCCTAACACTGACTCTAATCATCTACGGGGCATCGATTACCATTGCGAGTTATTTCCATCATTTCATTGCTGAAGTATGGGATAGTGGTGATCTCAATCCAGTTCTTGTCGAGTATGGTTCGTGGTACATCAACACGGCATTGGTAGGAGTCATTGCCTTCCTTGCGCTACGCTTCATCGCGTTCCCGCCAGGTGATGACGTAATCGATGAGAGCGAGTAATCACTCGTCTTCTTCGCGTCCACCGCGCATCCAAGCTGCTGCTGCAAGTCCACCAAGGCCGACGACTGCACCGAAGCCAGGGGTCTCTTCTTCATCAGCACCGCCAGTGTCGAGAACTTGATCGGCTTCACTCTGGTTGAGGATTGGGAAGGTGACTGTGCTGTTATGGTTCGCCGGCTTCTCTGTATCTGAATTACAGTTTGCTTCCTGTGGAGGCGTTGTATCGCTGTGACAAGGATGAGTATAGTATAATCTGAATTCAGCCGGGGTTCCTTG
>DAFJ01000030.1 GCA_002497905.1 Euryarchaeota archaeon UBA251 | reverse complement strand
ATTCGCTACAGCACGTCTTGCATTCAAGGTTCCAGGGGCTCAATATGGAGCTGTTCAGAAGATTCTCCGGGGTCTAATGGTTAAGGATGAATGGCTTAGCAATGGTGATTGGGCTTGTGTCGTTGAAATTCCAGCCGGAGGAAAGGTGGATTTGATGGCCGAAGTAGCGAAACGTTCTCCAGATTCAGATGTGAAAGTTATCGATGAGGGTTCTTGAGCATCTCAGTGGCAAGATACTCCATATTTCTTCAATCGCCAGTAGTTGTATGGCCAAGGTGTCAAGAAACCGACAACTAGCATTGGGATTACAGCCCTTGGGTCTAATCCAAGTTGTCCGCCAGTATAGATTAAATCAGTGACTTCCATCGCGATTTCCATCATCAGCATTGAAATGAATGACATGCCGAATGCTGTTGAAATTGCATTCCTAAGGTCCATTTGACCACGGACAAGGATCGCAGTTTCTAGCATCACACTCGTTGCTAAACCATTGATTAGAGGTAACATAAACAAGAATATGATGTATAGATCAAAACCACCTGAATTTGGATTGATTAAGTCCCAGCTAAGGTGGTGATGAACTCCATAGTATTGGTATGCTGCAAGGGTGCCAAATTCACCAATAGAGCAACCAATAAGACACCATTTTGTGTTGTTTGCTGATTGTTTCCAAATCGGACCATCCTTCCAGTTGAAATCTTCTGGAGGCACCATTTGCAAAACCTCTCCACCAACGGAATATCCGAGTTCAAGAATCGTTTGAGTGGCGATATCCTCTGGTATGCCACGGAAACTTGCTGTGCCTTCATCGAGGCTTACTGAAACGTCGCTTATTCCATCGATTGATTCGAGAGCATCAGTGACGCGCCCTACACAAGACATGCAAGTCATACCACTCACATCGAGTCGGGTGGCATCTGTCATGAATCTGGATTGATTACGAAGTATTTGAATGGTTCAAATCAGAATCGTGACACGTGTTTGTATTGTCTTGATTTACTTTCCATCACCGTTATGAAGGGGGGACCGGTCCGGCGGTTTGGAGATGAACAAATGAGTGACCAGAGCGCCCATGGTGGGCGTGATGGGCGAGGTTCCCGCCTCGCCACTCCCGGCGCGATGCTGGGAGCCAGAGAGGGCCGTCGATTGGGCCACGGAGTTGTGGAAACCGACAGTGGATTGATTGCCACAAAGGTAGGAGTCATCTATTCGGATGACAAAACGATCTCGGTCCTCCCTACTCATACTAGGTACACACCTCGTCCAGGTGACCTTGTCATCGGAGTTGTTGAAGCAGTTCAAAGCAATCTTTGGTTCCTTGACATCAATGCCCCTTTCAACGCCCTACTTCCAATGAGTCTTGGTCCTGGAAAAGCTGAGTTCGGGGGCGCACGAAATGTCCTGAATGTGGGGCAGACAGTTCTCTGCAGAATTCAAGAAGTCGACGAAACTCATTCTTCTGTTGTGACTATGAAAGGACTTGGACTTCGCCGAGTTGATTCAGGACTTGTCGAATCTCTACCTCCTCATCTAATGCAGACCCTCTTTTCAGACGGTGGTGTAGCACTCAAGGCTTTGAAAGCATCAACAGAATGCCGTGTAGTTCTTGCTGAGAACGGGCGTATGTGGATTAATGGGTCTTCAGATTCTATCACAGATGTTGTGGCACGGATTACAAGGATCCGGTCCATGGCTCGAGATATCTCAAATCGCGATGAAATGATTGCGATCCTGAGCACGGAGGTGGCCTGAATGGGTGGTTATGGAGACGTACAGATGATTGATGAGAATGGAATCCGTGTGGATGGAAGAACTGCAGGAGATATTCGACCTGTGGAGATTCGGGCTGGTGTAATTCCAGTTGCTGACGGTAGTGCAGAGGTAATATGGGGTACAAACCACGTTATTGCTGCAGTTTATGGGCCGATGGAGGCACATCCTCGCAAGATTCAGAAGCAGGACCGAGCAGTACTAGATGTCCGCTACAACATGGCTCCATTCAGTACTACTGACCGCATGCGACCAGGATTCAACCGTCGTAGCCGCGAGATTAGCAAGGTTACTGCCGAAGCTCTTGAGACCGTCGTGCTCACAGAACTTTACCCCCGCTCAAAGATTAGAGTCGAAATTGAAGTCCTAACTGCAGAGGCAGGGACTCGTTGTGCTGGAATCACGGCCGCGAGTGTGGCACTTGCTGATGCAGGCATTCCTATGACTGACATGGTTATCTCAGTGGCAAGTGGTAAGATCAATGGAATAGTGGTATGTGACCTCAATAAGGAGGAAGACAACTACGGTGAAGCTGATCTTCCAATGGGCATTTGTGCAAATTCAGGTGATCTTGTCTTCCTTCAGATGGATGGTGACCTTTCACCCGAAGAGTTCCAACAGGCTTGGGACTACAATATGGAGTCGATTGGCCCTGTTCATGAACTTATGATTGAAGCTCTTGAGAAGGCTAATGGGGGTGAATCTTGATGGCTGCACCCCCTGTTCCAGAACTCCTTAGGGCCCACCTTACTGAGCTTGCTAAGAACGATGAGCGTCTTGATGGACGTGGTCGTTTCGAAGGTCGCGAAGTTCAGATTGAGACGGGCGTCTTACCACGAGCAGAAGGAAGCGCTCGTGTAGTCATGGGCGATACGATTGTCCTCGCAGGTGTCAAGTTCCAAATCATGACACCATACCCTGATCGACCTACAAGTGGCGGTTTCATGACTAGTGCCGAGGTTCGTCCAGTCAGTGGCGTTCATTGGGAGGCTGGTCCTCCATCACCTGCTGCAATCGAACTTGGTAGAGTTGTAGATCGCGGTATTCGCGAGTCCGGATGTCTCGATATGTCTGACTTGTGTATTCTTCCTGGTGAGAAGGCTTGGCAAGTCATCCTCGATGTCTTTGCTCTCTCAGATGATGGTAACCTGTTTGATGCATTTGCTACAGCCGCCATGGCTGCACTAAGGACCGCTATCATTCCCGGTGAGCGTTTCGATGTTGGAGAAGATCGTCCATTACCTGTAACTAAGAAACCAATGATGTGCTCCTATCATCGTGTTGGTGGTCGCTTCGTTTACGATGCTGTCCGACGCGAAGAGATTGGTGGCGCTGAACGTATTCACATCACACTCGGTGATGACGACCATGTCCATTCGTTACAGAAGGGTCTAAAGGGAGCGTTCACCGCGGACGAATTCGCTGAGATAATGGATCACGCCCGGCAACGTTGTGCTGAATTGAGAAACATGATCGAATAAGTGGAGATGATTTGAGATGTCGAAGCGGACACAGAAGACCGGAAAGACGGCTCGATATGGACCTCGGTACGGTGTTTCAGTTCGTCACCGAGCCGGAAAGGCACTCGATCGTGTCAAGCGTAAGTACACTTGTCCCTCTTGCCAATATCAGAAGGTAACACGTAAGGCGTCTGGTATTTGGACCTGCAAGAAGTGTGGTCACACTTTCGCAGGTGGTGTTTGGGAACCTTACACTCGTGCTAGTGAAGCAAACCATCGGATTCTTCGACGTGGAATCGAAGGGGCGACAGCTACTGATATGGCTGTCATCGCTCAGACACGTGCTTTAGAGTATGAGAAAACCCTGTCAGAGCGAGAAGATGATTCTGAATCCACACCTACCGTTGAGGAGGTCTCCGAGGAGGCTACCGTCGATGACGAAGAGGAGTGACCGGGATCTCACTATTCAGATCGCTTCTACCGATCTTGATGCTCTTTGTTCCTCACTCTCAACCGAACCTTTTCCTTGCACTGTAAATGGCGGTAGAGTATGCATCTCTATCGAATCCGCAACAACCGTTGATATCCGAGCTCGATGGAATACTGTAATGCGTGCTCTAATTGGTGCCGACGAAGCTTTGCAAACCATTCATAGCATCGAACCATGAGGCGTTGAGCGATGAGCGAGGATACACGAGAAACCATTCAGCGGCTCGCTGCTCAGTTGCAGAACATCATGCAGCAAGTGCAGACAGTCGAGACCCAAATCCGAGAGATTGAGACCACAATAGGTGCACTTCAATCTCAAGATCCGAATAGACCAGTGTATCGCCAGGTAGGCCCCCTACTCCTTGAGGTGGATGATAGAAAATCTCTGAAGGAGGAACTTGAACAGTCGAGGTCTACATTAGATGAACATCTTGGACGAATCCAAGGTACAGAGAAGGAATTGAGAGCCGCCTACGAATCGGCAGTCAAGGCCTTTGAGGCACAGTGAGTGAGTAGTTTATCATGTCCTGGACGGACGAGTTTCACTCGTGGATATCATCTTGTGAGTCGGAAGGCGTAATCGCTATCGTAACTCATCGAAATGGAGACATGGATACGATTGCGAGTGGTTGCGCGCTAGCTGAAGCACTTGGAAGCAATACCCGTTGTGTCGGTATTCATGTGTCTAAGGTGGCACGGGAAGTCATACAGAAACTCAATTTCCATCATCATCGGATGGATGCCAATCGTCCTGCTTGGCCCCGAACTATCGCGGGAATTATTGTCGTAGATGCTGGTGGCCCAGGGCAAATAGGAATCGAACTTCCAGAAAATATCCCTCTGTGTGTCCTTGATCACCATGCTAACTCCTCTGATTCATGGAATGTCGGAGATACTGGATTACACGTTAATCGTCCAGTTAAGGCAACAACGCAGATTGTTTACGAATATCTTCGTGATAAAATGCCGAATACACTGACAGATAGGATACGAAAGTTGTTGATGACCGGATTGATATCCGATACAGGGCATTACCGACATGCAGATTCAGCAGCACTTTCTGATGCTGGATCAATTCTAGGTTCGGATATCGAACATGGGGATGTTTTGGACCTTCTTCGTACCACTGGGCTTGGGCGTTCTACGAGAACTGCGACATTGAGGGCTCTGTCTAGGGTTAAAGTAGAAATTTCCGGAGGATGGACGGTTGCGATTACTTCCTGCGGGACGCATGAAGGATTAGTCGGGGGATCTCTCATCAACGCTGGAGCTGATGTGGCCATCGTTACCAATACAAAAAATCCACTTCTTAGAGTGACTACTCGTGCAAGTCATCGGGCTGTTGAAGGTGGCATAGGTATGGGGGATATTCTCTCAACTCTTGCTGAATTACACGGTTCAGAAGGGGGAGGTCATCCCGGTGCTGCTGGATGGACTACAGATATTGATTCAGTAGAAGCAGTATCTAGTATCCTGTCTAGGATTTCTGCAATAGGAGGTGGCGAACATTGACTATTGGATTGAGTGATGATGAGTTTACTATTCTGGAAGATCTCGTTGGTTCAAATCAGATTGAGAAAGCTAAGGCGAAACTTGGGGAACCGATTTGTGCAAAGGGTTCTTTCATCTCATCAGCAATCTTATTGGCTGAAAATGACATCGAAGGTGCACTTACATCGTTAGAGGAATGTATGAACCGTTCACGAACTCCATCTACACGTAATCCAGTGCTTGAAGCCAGAGCGAGGATGTTGCGAGGTCTTTGCCGATCAGGGTTGGGTGAAACCATCGAGGCTTCTGCTGATTTACGTTGGGCTATGGATCGCCTAAATGCTTTAGACTCAGGATCTGAAGCACATGGTATTGCAGTTCTAAACGTCGCTGCTTGGCATCGCCAGAATGGTGAACCTGTAATGGCATTAGCCACTCATTCTGAGATTGCTAGAGAGAAGACACACGTACCTGAGATTGTAGCTGTATCGAGACAACGTGTTGCATCCATTCATGCTGATTTAGGTGATCTCGCAGGTTCGATACGGCATCACTGGACAGCGTGGTCTATGGCACGTGATTCAGGTATGGATGTAGTTGCTGAGACCTCCTGTCTTCATATCATTGACCTAGGCCTAGCTAATGTCAACGATGCTTTCAGTAGGATGAAAAATCGTATTGAAAATGCACGTCCAGAGCCACGTAAGGAATCTACTGAACCGAGTATACATCCAGATGATCTCCGTGATGCAACGGAATGGATAGTTCCACGGGTTTTGAGGGATGTTAGCGGTGAGAAACGGGTCGATATGCAGTTGGTAATCGAAGCATTATGCGTACTCGAGTCAGATTCTATTGAATTATTCAACGAAGTAAAAGACACGATTCAGGACGCTTTAGTTTTAGAAGCCCTCCAGTAATCTAGGATAGATTCGAGTTCTTCACTTCCCCAATAGAGGCCTTCAGGAATTTCTTGATGGAAAGAAACACGCTGGATTTTCGGATCCATTGAATTCCATTCATTTTTTACATCTGTATGATTGAGTTCTACAAAGACAACTATTCCTGATTCAAGAGTATCTAAGAATGGGATTTGAGCGATTTCCCCAGACATTCCTGCTTCTTCACTTAATTCTCTTAATGCAGCGGATTCAACGGACTCTCCATGTTCGATTCTGCCACCGGGAAGTTCCCAACCTCGTTCATGATGGTGCACCATCAACCACTGGCCA
>DAFJ01000058.1:7855-19431 GCA_002497905.1 Euryarchaeota archaeon UBA251 | reverse complement strand
GACCCAACGGGTCGAGGAGGATGAGTTCCATTGAGCACTCCTCTCCCGACAATATTCGTTCCAATACGTCAAGAATCTGACGAATTTTTTCTAGATTTTCAGATGCATCACTCTCGGGATCATGTCCTCTTTCCATCATCAACATTGTATCTCTGAAACGGATGAAGACACCTTCAACATTCGATACATATCCCGACGCTGCAGAACCTGGTTCAACTTCTAATCCGAGTTCTGGGATCCTTACGGTACAGCTAGATGATCGGATAACACGTGAGCCGAGATGCTCTTGTTTCACAATGATTCGATGTCCAGTCGGACCACGAGCCTCTGCAGGGATGAAATCGGTCTTCCTCCATCCACATGCTTCGCAGGCGAGCGTCACCTGTGTATGTTCACCGAAGTATGGAATCTCATCTATGTGAACCGTCATTTTCAGGCCATCTACGTGAGCACAAATCGGACACGGGTGGTCAATTCTGCTGTCGATGTACTCACCGCCTTTCGTCAGCAGATTGGGTTGCACGCACTCCTTTGGGCAGTATGAGTATCCTAGAATCGCCAATCTGAACAATTTCTCCGCCCAGATCTCTCTCGACAAATTCTGCAAGTTCCTCTATGACTGCATTGAATTCGGTTTCCCTGCTCATGAGGTGGCGGGTGTTCACAATCGAGATATCTCCTTCTGCTACCCAATCGAGAAGTTGAGGTAGCCCGGTTATATCGCGAATCTCAGCTCGATGGATTATTGTTCCATTGAAAGAGGTCGGAATAGGTGGGTCAGGGTAACGTCCATCCATCCAGTGAAATGTCTCACCTTCCTGCATTTCGGCTGTTCTGGATGCTCTTCCGATTGGAATCCATTGAGGTTCATCCTCGCCGGCCATAGTCGCTGTTTCGCAGCGGCCGGTCATGAATCTGAGGGTCTTGAGTGCTATTGAATGAGAGTTGACGGCGTATTCATAAGGGGCCGCGGATTCTTTCTTTTTGTCCCAAGTCAATCGGTGAGGGGCAGGTTGTGAACCTATGGACGGCATGATGGAACAGACCAAGACTGGAACGAGCACTGTTGGAGTCACTTTCAACGGAGGTGTTGTCGTTGGTGCCGATCACCGTGCTACAATGGGTCACTTCGTTGCCAATAAGTCAGTTCAGAAACTCTTCCGTATCGCAGATAACCTCGCCCTCACTACCGCTGGCCTTGTAGGTCATGCACAAGCCCTCAGCCGTTCTCTTGCTGCTGAACTTGCCCTCTTTGAGCTAAAGCGTGGCACACAGATGTCTGTGAAGGGTGCAGCCACACTTACCGCGAACATACTTGGCGGACGTCCTCATTGGGTTCAGTTGTTGATCGCCGGAGTGGATGAAGAAGGGTCTCACGTATATTCCATTGACTCTGCAGGTGGATCTATACCTGATGTTTACTGCGCGACCGGTTCTGGTTCACCTTACATGTATGGTGTGCTTGAGGATAAGTTCCGTGAGGGCATGAACCGCGACGAAGCCGTCGAGGTTGTTGCGCGTGCTCTTCTCGCTTCTGCTCAGCGCGATGCTGCGTCTGGCAATGGTATGGATGTCTGTGTCATTACGGCAAAAGATGGATACCAATTGATTCCCCAAGAAGAGCTAGAGGCTCTGTTCAAGCGACTCTGATCGCCAATCCAATTCCCTGACGCCCGCGCGTCATCTCCGGATTTACGTGCGGATGCTGAGGGATAACAAGGAGTTGAATCCGTGAGGCTGACATTGAGCGAGATTAAGAAGAAGGCCAAGGAGGTTATACCTGATGGAATTCCATATACAGTAGAGTTGGAAGCAGGGACAATTGCCCTCATCACCCCTACACCTGATGCGTTTTCTCAAAAGGGGAACGCATTGACGGTGAAACTGGCTAAGGCGATACGTCGTCGAATTGTCGTGCGTCCTGATCCGTCCATATTGGCAAAGGAGGAAGATGTGATGAGCACAGTGAAGGAGGTCATACCTGAAGAAGCCGGTCTTACCAACATCTGGATTGATCCTGCATTATCAGAGGTTACAATCGAATGTCATGATCCATCAACAGCGATTGGTGCTAAGGGGGCCAATCTTGTCGAACTTCGCGACCGTCTTGGTTGGTTATTTCGGGCGGAGCGCTCCTCTGCTATTGAATCGAAGACGCTCAACAATATTCGTCGGTATCGGCGTGAGACAGCAGCCGAGAGGAAGGAACTGTTTCGGAAGTTTGGCAGTCGTATATATCGCCCAAAGAGATCCAGCGCACCTTGGGTTCGTCTGACGGCTCTAGGCTCATATCGCGAGGTTGGTCGCGCTATGCACATGGTCACGACCAACGAGAGTCGTGTACTTGTTGACTGTGGGGCGAAGCCGACTAACAATCGTTCAGAAATCCAACCCTTCTTTGATGCACCAGAACTCCTACCCCTCGACAACATTGACGCTGTAATCATCACGCATGCACACGTTGATCACATCGGTATGCTTCCTGTCCTCTTCAAGTTTGGATACCGTGGGCCTGTCTACTGTACTCCTCCAACTCGTGACTTGATGGCATTGCTTCAGCAGGATTACATCAAGGTGAGTCGGATGGAGCATGGTGATGAAGCACCTTACAGTATAGCAGATATCGAGATGTGCATCAAGCATGTAATTGATATCGAATATGGTCAGAAAATCGACGTTGCCCCAGATATGAAGATGACTATGGAGAATGCAGGTCATATCCTTGGTTCATCCTCGGTATATCTCGAGATTGGCGAGGATAAGCATCTCCATCGACTCTTATTCTCAGGCGATATCAAATACGAAAAATCCTGGCTCTTCGATGCTGCGACAGTCCGTTTCCCTCGAGTCGATTCCTTAGTGATCGAATCTACCTATGGTGGCCGTTCCTCTTTCCAACCTACACGTCAGGAAGCGACAGCTGAACTGCAGGATCTTATTCGTAGGACACTCGCTCGTGGAGGCAAGATTTTCTGCCCTGTTTTCGCAGTGGGGCGGTCCCAAGAAGTCATGGTCGCGATCGACCAATTATTCAAGTCAGAGGATTTCACTAGTGACCCGTGTACGGTTTGGCTGGATGGCATGATTGCTGAGGCTACAGCAATCCATGCATCGCATCCGAATTTCTTGAATCGTGATCTTCGGCAGCAGGTGCTTAGAGGAGGCGACGAGAATCCATTCAACTCTCCATGGTTCCGTACTGTAGATTCGCGCGAGCGTCGTGAGCAGATTGTTCTCGATCCATCGCCTTGTATCGTACTTGCGACGAGTGGTATGATGACTGGTGGCCCAATATTGCATTATCTACAACATTGGGCACCGAATGACCGTGCAACACTTGCGTTCGTAGGCTATCAAGCATCGAACACTCTTGGCCGGCGTTTACAAGAAGGGTATTCCGAGGTCCCTATGGCTCAAGATGGACATACGATGATGGTCGATGTCAAGTGCGATATTGTCACAATTGATGGCTTTTCAGGCCATTCTGATCGACGGCAACTACTCGATTATGTCAATGCCCTCAATCCTAAACCTCGACGGATTATCTGCCATCACGGGGATGACACTGTGTGTAACGAGTTCCGTAAAACCCTCACAGAGACGTTCAAGGTACGTACTGCAGCCCCTCATAATCTTGAATCGATTCGTCTTCTATGAGATTAGAGTGGGACATCAAGTCCTAACTCACGTGGATTAGCGAGAGGTTCGACCTCTGTCTCTTCATCTTCGCTTTCTCCGTCGCTCCACATGTCTTGAAGTGGACCAACCTCTGCTCGATATTTTGCCATCCTGTCGAGGAGAATCAGAGTAACCGATGTAGTCCATGCGAGGATGGCGAGGCCTGCTCCTAAGTTCTCAGGTAGGATTCCGAAGTAGCCTAGAACCGCTGCAATCCAACCGAAGATGAAGAGGGCTGGAGCCGCCCTCATCGAGATTGATGGTGAATTGGCCGCCATTGCACAGTCACCAACCTTCCCGTTGATGAACCCGGAGGTCCTCCGAATCACATGGACTTCAGCATCGGCGGACAGAGTGGTACTCCGAGTGCATCCTCACCGCAGGCTACTGGAACGCCGACTGGTGGCTGGTTGATGACGGCTGTTGCCCCTTGGGGCGAGTCTGAAGAGGATGCCTTCGATCAGTGTCTTGTCGACCTTGGTCTTGGCGACTGTCGCCTTGTTCAGGTCAAGGGGGCGATGCTTCCGATGGGTTTCAGTGCAGAGCAACCTCGTCCTCTACCGATGGGTAGCCTCGTTGAATGTCACTTCTCTGTAGCTTACTCTTGGGATGGGGGTACCGCATGCGCTGGTGCCGCATGGGCGAGATGCAATACGCCAGAGGGCGAGGAGGTAGCTATTGTTGCCACAATCGCTACTGAGGAGGATTACGAAGAAACAGAGCTCCTACTGAAGCGACAGATGCAGCGACGTTTGGCAAGCCGCGATCTTGAGATTATCGAACACGGTATTGCTGTGGATGAGATTACTGCCGCTGAAGGCCATTGGGGCGGAGTCATTGCTGCACTTATTCTCCCTGATTCACTTGGAATTGGAGGCCCTGTAGGCCGTGTCCGTGAGTCGAGTAGTTCCACTGGTCTCCGCTCAGCAGGTGATGGTGGCGGAAATTTCTCTCTTTAATCCGAATTGCTCAAACACTCCCGTCTTTGAACAACACCGATGGCCGACCAGCGTTGGGACATGCTTCGTTGTGATTCTTGTGGAAGGGCTAGTGGTGGCCGTTCAGGACAACGTAGCATAGCCTGTCGACATTGTGGGTCCGCATCATTGACTATCACCCAATCCTTCGATAATGCTGGAAAGATGGCCCAAGCGGTATCATCTGCAAATCTTCCTCCAGAGATTCGCAAGGAGGTGGAGGATGCCTTGTCGCGTCGACCAGAATTGAATCCAAGTAACGGGAGTTCTATTCGGCCTAACCCTGTGAGGATGATCCAATCTGCTGCGAAGGATGATGGTTCAATCGACATAGATTTGCTAGTTCGCGAAGCAGTGAAAGTCGGCGTTGATGAGGATGAGGTGAAGCGTTGGATTGAGATGTCTGAGATTGAAGGTGCTCTCATCCGTGAGGGTCCAGGAGAGTATCGTTTACTCTGAGGAACATTCATGACGGGCAGTCATTTCGTCAGGCTGAACAAGGGCCCGTGGGTTAGTTTGGCCTATACTTGATGGTTTGGGACCATTAGACCCCAGTTCAAATCTGGGCGGGCCCACTTATCCACTCTCTTTAGGAATTCTACTTGGGATTTTTCAGGTCTTCTTGGGCGATTACATGTCCCATGCGTTCGCCCTTTGTCCGCAAATATTCTACATTCTCATCACTAATTCCAACGATTAATGGGACACGTTCTGCAATGTCGATACCATATTCCTCAAGTTGGCTCACTTTGTCAGGATTATTGGTTAGTAATGCGACTTCTTCAACTCCAATTGCTTGAAGCATTTGAGCCGCAATTGAGTAGTTTCTCGCGTCAGCAGGTAATCCAAGCTTGAGATTTGCATCTAAGGTGTCAGCTCCTCCGTCCTGGAGGCGGTAAGCCTGAATCTTTGCGTGGAGACCGATCCCACGTCCTTCCTGTCTCAGATAGAGTAGTGCACCCCAACCACGCTCACAGATTGCCTTCAAAGCAGCATCTAATTGGGGGCCACAGTCGCATCGCAGGCTTCCTAATACGTCGCCTGTAAGGCACTCGGAGTGAACCCTGACAAGAACAGGGTCAGGTCCAGTCATATCTCCGAGTGTAAGAGCAACATGGTCCAGGTCATTCTGATCGTTGAAGACACGGATGCGGAAATCACCGTGTGAGGTGGGAAGGCGGGCATCAGCTGGGACGTTGGCAACTTCTTCGATTAAGCGAGTCATTCTTTCACCACCGCATTGAGAATCCTGAAGATATATTCTCCAGCCTCCTCCTCTACCGCCATCAGTTTGATTTTCATTCTATCACAGAGTGCAGGTATGTCATGCAGGCTCTCTTTGTCATCGGAAATCACTTCGAGAACACTTCCACTCTCCATTTCACTGAGAGCCTTACGGGTTTCATGCACTGGGACTGGGCAGTGGAAACCCACGACATCGACTACTCTAACGTCGGCCATGCACCATCCTACGGGGGGTCGTTCTTCAACGGTTTCATTGTGAATCTCTAATTTCTCATACTGGCCGAGGCAAATTGAAACAGGTGGGGGCGAATGGTTACCTATGCGGGAAGCTGTGGGCCATCCATCAGAGGATATCCCTCTGCCTGAACTAATGAGAATGATTGGAGCGGTTCTCGGCCTTGTAATCATGCTTCTATTGGGTGAGGTTCTTTTCCGTTGGTTCATCGAGCCAGCGAACACTCTATTGCCACTACAATTAGTCGAAGCATGGCTATGGTCTTCGATATCAGAACTCATCTGGCATGGTTCGACCGATCTTGTTGCCCATTCGACAGGTCCTCTAACACAGGTCAATCTAATCCATCCTGATTTCGTGGACGGCTACATCCCACTCTATGTATCAGATGAATGCGCTGGACTCCACGAGTTCCTGTTTCTCTCAATGATGGTCATGCTCACTCCAGCGTTCGACTTCCGAACAAAAGTCCGACATCTAAGTTATGCAGCAGTCATCTTGTTTTTGCTGAATATGGTTCGACTCATCGTATTGTACCCACTTGCAGTCAATGGTTGTGAAGGGACAGCAGGAATGGTCGTTGGTTGCGATGCTAACCTATTCAAATTCCATGATTTCGTGCTTCGTTACGGCTCGCTAATCGTCCTAGTTGTTGGATGGACTTTCTGGTTTAATTTGACTGGAGCGCGGTCTGAAGTGCGTCGATTCTGGAAACGAATTCCCTCACTTCAAGGAATCCGCGCTGATGTTCAATTAGAGAATCTCCGTGAGGATGCCCCTCGTGTTGCTGCCCTATCTGGTTTCGTATTCCTCGGCCTTTGGGGTTCATGGATCATGATTACAGGAGGAGATGCGAGCGCTGCTAGTGCCTGTGAAGGCATCATCTCTGCTACTTGTGATAGAGTAACTACGGAGCATCATGATGCTATTGGCCGTGGATTACGCCTCCTGCTAATTTCAGTGGGAATGGGTGCACTCACACTTATTCGACCAAGGTTTGCTTGGGATGAAGAAGAGTAATCAGCGAATCGCGAGATTTGCTTCCAATCGCTGCCCTTCGAATTCGCGACGCTCAATGATTTCGAGAACCCTTTGGGCAGATTCTGAGTGTATGTCTACGAATGTGTTGTCATCTGAAATCTGAATCTCACCAATTGCGAGTTCTTTGACCTTGGCGTTCTCTATAATCCAATCCGAGAGTTGGAGCGTACTGCGTATTATGCTGGATCCTGCACTAATGGAGATTCTGACCATGCCGAATGGGTCGGAGGATTCGGACCAATCCATACGTGCACGAATGGGGTCACGCTTCACACTCTCTGGAAGTTCGGGTGCTTCAACCTGATAGATTGTTAGGCTCCAAGTTGAACGGATTCGGTCGAGTTGAAGTAAGTCCTCACGACCAACAAAACTCCACGCAGTTCCACTACGTCCCATACGGCCAGTCCGGCCGATTCGATGGACGTAGTCTTCGGGGTTATCAGGCAAATCATAGTTGATGACGATAGTTACACCATCGACATCGAGTCCACGAGCTGCTACATCGGTGGCGACCAATACTCGGACACTAGCATCACGGTATCCATTCATGACCTTTTCACGCTTGTTTTGTGACATGTCTCCATGCAGGGTCGAGCATTCAAAGCGGTGCTTACTAAGGCGCTCATCAAGTAGTTCGACCATTCGTTTTGTATTACAGAAGATGAGACATTGATCGTCATCGTCCATGTGTGAAAGGATGCGTCCGACTGCCCAGAGTTTGTTAGCACGTCCAATCCGAATCCACTTCTGGTCGATTTCTGGAACCTCTACCTCGAGGTCTTCACTCATCACAGTAACTGGATTTGTGAGGAATTCCTCGGTAGCGTCGATAATTTCCTGAGGGAAGGTTGCGCTGAAAAGAAGGGTCTGAGATCGCTCTGGCATGTTCCCAACAATCCATGATATGTCGGGCCAGAATCCCATGTCAAGCATACGATCTGCTTCGTCGAGACAAAGTATCGAAATCGCAGCTAAGTCGAGATGCCCGCGTTTTGTCATGTCAATGACTCGGCCAGGGGTGCCGACAATGATGTCGACGCCATTGTCCAACTTCGCTGCCTGCTTCTCAAGGTCAGTCCCACCGTATACTGGTAGAATGGATAGACCGAGGTCGCCTTGGAGCCACTTGAGTTCTTCACAGACCTGTGTCGCAAGTTCGCGAGTTGGGCATAATACGATTGCCTGAGGGGATCCTTTTGCTTCGACACGTTCGATAATAGGGATTCCAAATGCTGCGGTTTTCCCCGATCCAGTGCGTGCTTGTCCAATGATATCTTCGCCAGAGCGGGCAGGTGGGACTGCGTCACGCTGGATTTCCGTGGGGTTTTCCCAGCCTTGTGAATCAATGGCGGTTTGGATTGAAGGAGGGAGGTCCCAATCCGAGAAACGAAGTGGAGGCATGTTGGAACCGACCTTCAGAACGAGTCGGCGGCTTCAATCTCCGCTTGGAGTTCACCCATCCAATATTTCCGACAGTTATCCTTGGTCAGGAAACGTTGCTTGTTTCCCCTCTTACGGTTTGCAGGAAGAATCTGTAGGACATGCTGGCGCATATAGTGCCGGAACTTGTGAGCCTTGGTCACGTTCTGGCCCTTAGGGGTCCAGCCATCCCAGAGTCGCTCGAACTGCTCGAGCTTGTGGTCATCGGCGCCTTCACTCATGTTCGTCGTTTTGCCGACCTTGCACCCATATATGACGCTGACGGCGCGTCAATCGTTTTGTGGGAGGGTGTCTGAGCCGGTATCATTAGGTTTTGATTTCGGCTCAGTCGCAGGAGTTTGCTCTGTTCCTTCCTCCATCTCCACTTTTGGAAGAGGTGCGAGGAATCGGTTACGTTCAGTTTCTGTGCCTTCGATTGCAAGGTCCTTTGACATGTTCTCTAGGCGGTTACGGATTGAAGGATCAGTTTCATCCATAAGTAATTCGAGTGCAGTTTGTCGTCTTTCTACCTCGCCAAGGATAATCGGGAGCATCTTCACGCAAGACATACGGATTCTCGGGTCATTATGACGGCATCCATCGAGGATTAGTGTTCTAGTTCTGGAATCATCTTTGTCCATCCGTCCAAGAGCCTTGAGTGAATTTTGACGTACTTCATCGTCTTCATCGAAAAGGGTCTCTTCAATCATAATTTGAGCAATACTTGGAGCGGATTCAGCGAGTGTCGGAAGTGTTCTACTTGCTATTCTGCGGACTTCAGAATCCTCATCGTCGAGTGTCCAGCCAATAAGATCCCAACCGGCTCCTCCTGCGCGTTGAGCGATAGCTTTCAGGACTCGTGCTGAACGTCGGCGTAGGTCAACTTCGTCTTCACGGATGAGTTCGTCGAGATGGTGGACTCCAACCTCTGGCCATTGGCGTGCAGCTTGATTTAATGCGCTGAATCCATCATTTCGTACGACTCGTTCCTCAGAGCGAACGAGGCGTGCGATAGTATCTCTCAGTGCGGATGGGAAGATTGGTGCAGTATCAATCAGGACCTTTCTCGCATGGTTTCTAACCTTCGGATCAGGATCGTCGACCATGACATCTAGCATCTCCATCATTTCATCTGTCTCACGGAGAGATATTACTAGGAATACGTCGAGGCAGGCAATTCTCTCTTCAGAGGAGCGGGAGCATAATCCATCTAGAATTGTGCGGTGTACATACTCGTCGTCTGTTCTCGGGAGCGATGGAATGCCTCTAATCGCATCTAATCTATCGAGGAGAAGACGTTCATCCATGTAGCGGACTTCAACGCTGGAAACACGTCGGTCGATTAAATCTCGAATCTGCCCGGGGAGGAGGGATTTCCATGGACCTTCGGGAGCACTGAATGCCGCTTTCTGAACATGCTTTTCTCTCTTACCTGTGGAAATCCGCTTGCCCGTGCGCGGGTCACGAGCGACATAGTCCCTGGCCATTCTGCCGGTTCGATGACGCGACAGGATATGAATCAACACCCGTCATGAATCGTTTCTGACGATGTGTGTCTGCCCTGACATATAGTTGGCGAACCAGAGATCACCGTTTGGATGGAAAGCAATTGGTAGAATGCCAAAGGCGTCTTCCACAATCACCGTGGTATCTCCTCTCCAACCTTGACTTGAATTCTCATCCTGGATGAGGTCAACGCGAACGATTGTACCGCCGGTTGCAGGGTTGGCGTTCCATGAGCCAAATGAGGTGACAAAGAGTGAGTGCTCTGCTCCTCTTATTGTTGCATTATCAGGGTGGACAGCGATAGAGTTGGCCGAACTATGAGGTGTGAAAGTAGCAATTGGGCCTAGCGTGCCTTCAGGCACTGGGTCGTCTGGGATATCGTCTGGCCACCCATAGTCGGCTCCGATTTCGAGCAGGTTCAGTTCCTCTGGGGGGAAGTCATTTCCATCCCAGTCTCGACCGTTATCGGTAAACACGTATCCTATATCTTCAATCCATGCTCCGTCGAAGGAGTTTCTGACTCCACTAGCGATGATAGAATGTTCACCTGTATCAGGATCTACCATGAGGAGTGCTGCATTCCTATTGTCCTCCTCCTCACAGACATTACAAGTACTTCCAGAATGCCAAATCAGGGTTCCATTTGGTCCAGCATGTACTGCATTTGTCTGGTGATTCTTCGCCGGAATACCCTCTACAAGGACACGAGATTCAGAGAAGTTCCATTCATGAGGTAGGTTTCCAGTAAATGGGTGAGCAGTTAGTCGTCCCCGTTCTGAGACATATAGCGTGCTATTGTCGATGTGGACTCCATGTGGGTCCTGTAGTCCACTCAACAGGCTAGTGCCTTCGATAAGTTGCCCCTCGGATAGAGTATAGACGATGATACTCCCTTGCCCTACATCGCAGACAATGAGGTGCTTATCGTCCAACCAAGTCATACAGGTCGCTTGACCGATGTTGCCTTCGATATCAATCACAGTGTAATTCTCTACTGGAATTGGATCATTGCGCGTTAGGTATACTCCAAGTGCGGAGTAGGCGGTATAGCCTAGGAGTAGGATGGTAACCGTTGATGCGATTGCTATAACCTTCCAACGGCGGCGAGGCCTGATTCCATTCTCCAGTGAGGGTTTGAAATCCTCTACAGGTGCCTCCGTTTCCACCCCCATGAGACAGGCTGTGTTCGCGAGGAGTTGAAGTCCTGTCGATGTCCAAGTGAACATAATGTCCGTCGAGGACCAGATTGAGGTTCGCCGTCTGCTGGCCGTGACATTTCAGGAACTCGACCCCGATAGTTCGCCTTCAGACACTGTAATGAGGATATGGAGCCTTGATCTCCATTGGACCGATTCCAAGGGTGCAGGAGAACTCCTAGATGTTCTCATCCAGAATGGCTGGCTCTCGATTGAGGGTAGTATTGTTTCGTGTAACGCCAATCTACGTGATGTTGAGATTCCTCTGGGATGGTCGCC
>DAFJ01000058.1:0-7480 GCA_002497905.1 Euryarchaeota archaeon UBA251 | reverse complement strand
AACCATTTCTTCAGAGGTTCAGACACCATCTTTGGTTATCCAAGAAGAGTCAAAGAAACCGCTTATCTTGGAAACATCCTCTCCATCAACTAACAAGCCTACTGATTCTATGGTTGCTAATATTCGTCCTATTCGGGCTTTTATCGCTGCAGAGTCGGGTTTGGAACTTGCAGAAGTGCAGCGACGAGCCCAAAGAAAACGAACAGCTTGTCCTCCAATGACTATGTGGATGGCTTTGCTATTACTCGGGCGTGAACAAAGAATAGATCTATCTTCATTCCTGGAATGATTCATCGCTTTCTTCAGCTTGTGCTTCATAGACAAGCAGGAGGGGGAGCAGACCAAGAGCCATCATAAGAGAGAAGATTACAGTTAGAGCAGTAACAAGACCGAAATCACGGATAACAGGCATTGGAGAGAACCATAGAACAAGGAATCCTATGGCAGTCGTGAGTGCGCTTAGGCATAGAGCTGCACCAGTTGTGGAGTTGGTGATTCGGAGAGATTCCCATGGTGCGAATTTACGTTCGACTAACGTCTCGAATCGTTTCCACATATGGATGGAATAATCGATTCCTAGACCAATCGTCAATGCAGTGACCATCACAGTGAGTACGTTCCAGTGAATACCAAGTACTGCCATCGAACCGACGACCCATAAAGCAGCAAGTGTAACTGGTACGATTACAATGAATGATGGAGCGATACGCCGAGTCAAAACAAGTAGTACGAAGAAGGACACAATGAGGCTGATTACAGTCGAACTAATCTGAGAGGTGCTCAAAGCATCTAGGACGTATTCGAGTTTTACAAGATATCCAGTCAACATTACCTCGCCGTCGATGTTATCGGTGATGTCTTTCTTGAGGATGACATCATTGAACTCACGGATAATCTCTCGACTATCTGTACTGTCTGCGGCTTCCACATCTATTCGATGATTAGCGGCAGCGATTTTACCATCGTTGAACACGATAGTTCGACCCACACGCTCCTCAAATGTCAGGCCACGGAAAGAGGATGATGAACTTGTATTCGTGCTAAGTTCAAACAGGGCTGCTGCAGTATTGCCTGTGCTATAGTTCGCCATCGTTGCGACTCGACCCTCAGCGATCATCAGATTATACCTCTCGCCGAAATCAGGATCTGCCTCGATAGCATCGCGAAGAATAGGATAAGGTCCATCGTAGGATGGTTTGGCATCTTCAAATAAGATCCCAGTTGGAGCTACGACTCCTCGTGTCGTGGATATTTCTCGATCGAGAATCCAAAGTCCGGTCAGGAAAGTAGGGTCGTCTTGGATGAAACCATCTCCAGTGGAGTTGATAATCAGGATATTGACCTCTTTCCATGTGGAGGATTCATATGAATCATACATCGCGTTACGTGTCTGCATTGTCTCCATTTCATCAGATAAGAAGTCAGTAAGGTCGAACTGGGTCTCAAGTTGGACAGCTGAATATCCAATTGAACCAATTGTAATGAGCAGGACTGCGATGATAACTTGTGCAGATGTTTTCTTTTGGAACTCCGTGATTCGTCGAGCATCGGTATCGAATAGTCGACGTCTATCACTTTCGATTGGTTGGACATTTGTCCAACGTGATACAATTACATGTAGAGCCCCTACGACGACAGTCGATGATAGGAAGGCCGCAGTCACACCTATGGCAAGGGCGAGACCGAAGTTGCGGACAGGCGGGAGTGGCGAAGCGATGTTTGCGACAAAGGCGCAAACCGTAGTAAACACCGCGAGCGTGAGGGCGACACGCAATTCCTTGAATGCGTTAACCCATGCTTCCGCCGGTTGTTCTCCATTGCCCCGATTTCTCTCGTAAGTTCGCTGCATATGGATGGAGTAATCGATACCGAGGCCTAGAACAACAGGAGCTACGGCGATTGTCAATATGGTGAATTCCATTCCTGCGATATCCAGGAATCCATAAGTCCACACCAATGATGCTGTTAATGCAGCCAATGGGAATCCTACAAATCGAATTGACCGGAAGGCTGCAGCGAGGATAATTACGACGAGAATAATCGAAATTGCTAGGAGCATAATCAACTGGCTGACCGCTTCATTGTTGAGTTCATGACTGATTACACCGTCTGAGAGTGTTTGGAATCGGAGATTTCCTTGATTGGACAATTCACTAAAGATATCTGCAACAACAATCTCCATCATCATCTGCGCATTAGGATCCGTTTGACGACGGACTTCAAGAATCCAGAGTGTGCTACTAGCACTCGGAGTTGGGTCGCCCGAAGAGCGGTCTAGTAACCAATTACAGATGGGTTCGAAATCGAGGTCTTTGTGGAGGATTGCCATACGGCCTAGGGAAGCAGCATTGCGGAGGTCTTCATCTGCACCGTCGGTACAGGTAGTATTCTCATCTACAGTTGCATTGAGAAAAGATCCCCATGAATCGTAATCACTCAAAGTACCACTCGCATCCGATTCGTCAAGTGCGAGTTGGAGAATACCGGGTGCTGAGATGTTGGATATTATCAGATTACTTTGCATGCTTGATTGATTTTCCAACTCATGAAGTGCATTCTCTTGTATCAAAATTGAATCCCATGATAGCACATTGCCCCCGTCGTCTCGTGTGATATGAGTGTAGAAGGGAAGCCCAGTCTCAGTCAACTGTGCATCGACGATTTCGATAATCACATCGTTCTCATCTTCGGGGACGAAAGTGGTGAGGTCTGTATTGAATGACGGTGGGTCAATGAATCCGACTGCAAAGGCTGCAGTCATGAGGATCGTGATGATGAGAATGGGGACAGTCGCACGTTCCAGAAGGTTCGCCATCTCTAATGTTCCAGAGTGGGCCTCCCCGTCCATGAACTCGACGAGACCCAATGGGGGATAATCCCAACGGCGCAAGGATTGCTATATTCGATGTTCACTCATGTGTAGAGTCATTCCCGGTGGAAGCCCTCAAAAAGGGGACTCATCTCGGCAACCTCATGGCAATGAAGGTTCTCAAGAATGAAGGAGGCGAACTTCGTATTCGAATCAGCGGAGAAGATCACACTACTCTTCATGTATTCCGAACTCACCTTAACGCTCACAAGGACGTCGATTATTGCAATTATTTCAGCGGCCATCCTGACCTCGATGATCCCGAGTTGTACATCCGTGCAAACAAGGGTAAAGACCCCGTCAAGATTCTGAAGTCAGTCGTCAAGGACGCCGGTAAGGCATTCTCTTCCCTCTCGCTGTGATGGAACCGGTGAGGCTGTGGACACGGACGACCTGGATACTGCCGCAGGCCTGAGTCGATTTGCTACTTCTGGACCAGGAATCAACGGCGTTCTGAAGATGCGTGCGGAGGATTTCCGCGTCGAAGAGATTGGACGAATCCCGTCTCTAGACCCAAAGGGACGATTCACAGTGATTCGCGTCACTTTACGAGACTGGGAAACTAATCGGTTTGTGAATCGACTTGCGAGTTCTCTGAAGATATCAAGAAACCGCATTTGGTTTTCTGGGACGAAGGACAAGAAGGCAATCACAACTCAATTGATGGTTGTAGATGCACAGAAGGCTGCGATCCAGAATGTTGAGATTGCGGATGTCGAGATTGAGATAATTGGCCGCACCCATCAGAAGGTTGGGATGGGCGCGCATCACGCCAATCGTTTCACTATTGTCGTACGCGGTTGTACCGATGATGACGGTTCTCCGTTAGATGCACGGACTGCAATGTCACGTGCTGTTTCAATCAAGGAGGCGATGGAAGAATCTCTTGGCGAGGGAGTTTTTCCAAACTGGGTTGGATCTCAGCGTTTTGGTTCATTACGTCCAGTCACACCCATCGTTGGTCGCCATGTAATTGAATCGGATTTTGAACAGGCAGTATCAGTATACTTGGGAATGGCCGGGCTATTTGAGGACGAGGCGAGCAGTAATTTCCGTAAGATGTGGCGCGAGCATGGTGATGCTGCAGCTTGCCTAGAGGTCGTACCCAATCATCTAGGTTACGAGCGATCCATGTTGCAGTCCTATGTTGACCATCCGGATGATCATGTGAAGGCATTCCTAACACTTCCACGCAATCTCCAGATTATGATGGTCCATTCTGTTCAATCTATGGCGTTCAATCACGTACTTGCTGCTCGTCTTGATTCCGGCCTTCCTCTCGCTGAACCTGTACTAGGTGATATTGTCACTCCACTTTCCGCGGAAGGAAAAATCGACGTCGGTAAGCTTGCTTCTGTGGATGATACAAATCTTGAACGTTGCATTAGAAATTGTCGTTTCCGACGTTTAGCGGTCACTGGTCCATTGCCAGGGGCGACATCCAAGTCTGCAGTTGATGCGCCTGGCAAGATTGAATCGAAGGTACTCAAGGATCATGATCTCGATGGACTGACATGGCAGGTCGAGAGAATTGGCCGGTTGTCAAGTAACGGAAGTCGGCGTGCTTTTGCATCTCGATTTGAAGAGTTCAGTATCGAAGATGCCCCAATTCTTGATGCCGATGTGCTCGATTCACGTTGGGAAGATGGGCCTCGAACTGGAGAAGTGTGGGACCCTGAAGGTGCTTGTCTGCGCTTCAGATTCAGTCTCCCACCAGGCACATATGCAACTGTGCTTATGCGTGAGTTCATGCAGGCAAAAGCCTCGCAGTACTGATCGAAGTAATCAGAGCCGACCCATTTCAAGGGTCTCAATTTCGGTGACACCCTCAAAGGACTTCACTAAGTCCTCAAAGTTGCCGAGAGGATTGTTGAACTCTTCGCCATCTTGAATGATAGCTGTGACTTCTATGAACATGAGTCCGAAAGCAAGAGGTTTCTTTTCAACCAATTGAACTGCACCAATCTCTTTGTCTATGGAATCTATGTCTTTGCAAACATCATCGATGCGTCCCATCGAATCTGATTCTAACATGACCTTGTACTTCACAATGACTTCACCCATGTGGATTCCTCCTTTCAAGGACCTTGGAACCGGCATTCAGGACAGATATATCTGACTCCCTGATTACGGCATACCTCACTTCGACCAATAGTTCCCTTGCAGGGGTTACCTTCTGCATCTATTCCGGGGCATGGGAAGGCTGTGCTTCTCTTATCCTCAAGGGGGACTCCAGACGAAGTGCAGATGGTAGCGTTGCTCATGTGTGGCGGCTCCTTAGCGTTCGGTCGTATTCGCTCCCTCTTTTAGAATTGACCATCGGTGTATGATCTCGAAATGAGCGGAGTTGAGTGATTATTCTTCTTCCAATGTTCTTCTGTGCACAGTGAATCCAGTAATTGGTGGAACTATCTCCTCGTCATCCTCTTCTTTCATGACAATGCCGAGTTTAGAGAGTGCCCCTTCGATTTCCTCAGTAACCGTTTGTTTGAGGGCTCCATGATGTGGTTTTAGATTCCTACATACAATGTAAATTTCAGAGGAGGCGTTCCTAGATGCCACCGGTGAGAATCGGTGAACTTTGGAAAACCGTCGCTTCAGTGCTGCAATTAGCGCATCTAGTCCCGGTCCTTGGAATACCTTTGCGATGAAGGCTCCTCCGGGGTTCAATATTGGTAATGTATAGTTCGCGACCATTCCCACAAGTTCGATTGATACAGCCTGATCGATATCGTATCTGCCGGTGATGTCTGGAGAGATATCAGAGATTACTGTGTTGATTGGACGTCCTCCTAGTGCATCATTAATTGTAGTTTTGACTAGTTCGTCTCGAATGTCTCCTACGATAAGGTGAGCTCCTTCGACAGGAGCAGTCGACTGGAGATCGACACCTATGACTAATCCATCTTTGCCCACTACCTCGGTTGCGACTTGTGTCCATCCTCCAGGTGCACAGCCCACATCGAGAACGATGTCACCTTGCCTCAATACTGGAAATTTTTCTTGAATCTGCTTCAATTTGTAAGCTGAACGAGCACGGTAGCCTTCCTGACGTGCTTTTCGACGCCATGGGTCGGCCCGATGTTCGTTGAACCAGCGCTTGCTCATTGGTCTGTGCGACGCTTACCTCGTTTCAAGCCTGACGGAAGTTGTGAGGTTTACAGAGTAGTTTCAATATGGATTTGTTGAGGTTGATACATCGTTCTCTTCAAGCGTGAGAGTTCAGTCCTAGTGGCATGAGGCGCATGGCCGCGATGTTGATGTTGACCCTCATACTCAGTATTCCAGTATCATCTTCTGAAAATTCTGGCTCGGTTGTTCACGTCCGAGGAGGGGGGTCCGTCCTTTTGGAACATGTAACGGGTGTCTGGTGTGAAGTATGTGCTGATCATGAGCCATGGGTAGCCGCAATGGTTGAGTCCAATGATGAACGTTTGATCCGAGTTGATCTACACGATGTCATTGAGGATCCTCTCGGTAACGAGGCCGCGACACATCGGCGTATGAGATTGAATCACACTTTGCCATTCCCTACCTATCACATGGATGGGCATGCAGAGTCGACGTCGTCAGTATCTAGGGGCGAATTACAGATGTCCTTACTTGCTGCGGAATCAGCACGAAAGACGCATGAGGTTCTCGAGGCTACTATCACTGCCGATGAATCTGGTGGAATCGTAACAGTGGCAGTTGCAGATCCAATCCAGGTAGATGGGACTCAGTTGACGTTACTTCTTCTCGAGACTTCGGTTACGATATCAGTTGAAGAAGCAACTAACGGTCTACTAGTTCATCCAGCAGTTCTTCATTCTGTTATGAGCATCGAAATAGGTGGTAATAAGACGATCAAGCCTCTGGATTGGGGGGTTGTTGAAATGAGCGAAGGTTCAGGTCTTAACGCCGTCTTTGAATTCGGTTGGCCAGAGGGCGTCAATGCGGATACTGTTACACTTGTTGTTGTGCATGAGGTCGTTGAAGTAGGAAATGGACCGGCTACACTTTCGGCTCTTTCTTGGGCAGTAGAGGGGCCATCTGAGTATGTCCAAAGTTCTGGCTGGGTGGTTTTGCTTCTCATTGGTTGTGCTTTCGTGAGTTTGTTCTTACGCAGTAGGTCATCATTCTGAGCATCGAAGCAATGCATTCATATGCTTGCATGACGATATTATTCATGATGGAAGAAGGCGAACACACCAGCAGTAACGACACCTCATTGATTGCAGTGGAGTGGATGGTAGAGTACATCCTTGAGGTTCGAGGGGACACTCCTGTTCGTTCAGTCACAGTGGTTGATGCAACTGATCTTGATATGGTTCGGAAAGAATTGTATCGGGAGTTGACATCGATTTATCCGGACGCTTCTAGAATTGATGTAACTGTGATTCGCATGACGACAGTTGCATCAATCGAGGCAGAGTCTCTGTTCGATGATGAGGGCGCCTTCCAGCCTTGATCAGGGGCGCCCAATCTCTTCAACAAGGACACGCGCAGTTAATCGCACAGCATCCTCGGAGTCGTGCGAGGGTGTGAACCCTAATTCGAACAAGCGTTGAGCATCGAGCATTGCTCGAGGGACATCTCCAGCCCATCCGCGATCGCCACCTGTGTAGTCAA
>DAFJ01000097.1:1020-6695 GCA_002497905.1 Euryarchaeota archaeon UBA251 | reverse complement strand
GGATGATGATGAGGTATCCCATGAACTGCTACCTGCGAGGTTGTTTGTATTGGTGGTCTCTTGTGTTCGTAGTGTCATTTCGTCATTTTCGACGTTGAGTTGGTTTCGGTACCAACTTGAGAAGTATGATCCAGTGAATGAAGTGCTCCCTTCGCCGACTCCTCCGAAGTCGGCATTCGTTGTACGGTTCTCCCATTGAGTGTTTTGAGCGGTCCCTTCGACTACGAATCGCGCATCAGTTACTGCTGCTCCATAGGGAAGAGTAACCCCTGGAGTCTGAGCATCTCCGCCATTTCCAGCGGTAAAACTGTGGCTGAATGTTGTAGTGCCATCAGCAAATTGTGTCTCATTCGTCGCCGCGGCTGCGATTGGAGACATACTGATGCCAACCAGAAGAACAAGCATGAACAGGGCGCAACGCTTCATTCCAACACCTACGGTGACACACTGAATACCCTTCAGCCCGACATATGAACATGGCGCAACCCCGTCAGGTTTTTTTTTGCAGCATATCTAACCACTCCTGCATCCGAAAATGGAATACCCTGAAGTCCTCTCGCAGGGGTGATTAGCATGGCACGCCGACAGCGTCAGAAGAGCGGAAACCCCATGATTAGATGGTGGGAATCCCAGAGAGACAACCATCTGAATATCCTTTACAGTATCACGATTCTTGGCCTCGGCGGTTTGCTTTGGGGCTTGAGTTTCTTCCTTTTCCTTGATGGTGTGAATGAGTACGCTAATCTGATTGGGGCTACCTGGGCTATCTTTCTCATTGGCGCAATTGCTTTGTCTGTCGCTGCACCCGAGCTCTTTCGGTACCGCAATCAATTGATGATTCTTGAGGAGGTCCTCGATCTTGAATCAAGGGCTACCATCAACAAGCGTAGGAAGGAAGCGGAGGAAGCGGCTACATTGCTTGGTACTGTGCACCAAGGTCGCCTCCTTGCACATTACGAGAAATTCAATATCCGTGCAGGCCGCGCCTTTGCTCCTACAGTTCACGCTCATGCGTCTGAAGATTCCATTATCTCCGCGTGGTGGAACGCAGATCAATCTACTCTCTCAACAATGACTGGGTTCGACGCACTTTCTAATCCAACAGTCCATCGGGTTGTGATAGTATCGACATTTACCTCAATAGTTCTCATCATATGGAACGGATTGATTGGACTTGTACGGATGGAGGTTGATGGTCCTCGAGATCGTGCGCTTGATCTTGGTGCTTGGTTGAACCATAATCTGGGAGGAGATGTTTCCTCTCTCACCCGTGAAACCCCTGGGTTCGATATAGTTAGCATTCTTGTTCTAGCCCTTCTCTTAGGTATCATCTACTCGACCCGTCCGGTTGACGAAATTCAGATGCCGTCGGAAGAGGAGTGAGGACCTTCGTGAACGACGGGTTTGGCTGGCTCCGCGAGGTGCTTCTCGCCTTTGGGATGATTGCAGTCTTATTCGGCTCACTCGTGCTAATGACTGGATCAACACCCCCCATGGTCGTAGTGGAGTCTCAGTCGATGATGACCTCGGATGAATCCCAGGTAGGAGTCATCGACCCCGGAGATATTATCCTCGTCACTGCACCAGATAGGCGAAATATTGTGACCTATGTTGAGGCAATTGAAGAAGGAAATCCAGTCGAAGGACATTCTGCTCATGGATTACCTGGAGATGTCATTATCTACAGCAAGAATGGGGGTGCAGACACTCCAGTCATTCATCGAGCAATCTTGTTTGCACAAGCCAACCTAACAGTCGATCCAATCGAGGGGGTTTGTGAAGAGGGTGAGTTGGACGAACTTCTTCCAGGTCCAGATGAACTCAATGGAGCCTGTATCCTCACTTGGGATGTACCAGGTACTACAGTGAGTAATGTCACGAAGATAAATCTCGCATTACCGGGTTATTCGTGTCATTCCCATGGGCACTTGATTGTCTCCAATTGGGTTCCAGATCATGAGGGTTATCTAACGACAGGTGACAATCTGTGGTCAAATGGATGCACGTTAGATCAGTACATCGCTACAGGGGATGATTCACATTTTTCCGGATTAAGAGATGAAAATGGCCGCCCGGTTACCGCAGTTCGACCAATTTGGGTCTCTGGAATCGCAGGTCCAGAGGTACCTTGGTTCGGAATTGTCAAACTTGCCGCATCCTCAAATTCCTCAGAGGTCACGTCAGATGCTTGGATGAATCTTGGCACTGCTGTGGTTATTTTGGTTCTAGCAGTTCTCATTGGAGAGCAAATAGTCGCACGTATTTTGCAGAGTGCTCCTGAATATGCTGGCTCAGATAATCAATCGGAAAAGAATCGGCAGGACGAAGATACCCACGAAGAGGAGTGAAGCAAAGTTCGCTGTTTTTGTTGCGAAAAGTTCCATCCGTTGCGGATGTAATATTGAGACACGATTGGATACTGCTTGGATACTACCCCTAATCGCGTCTCGCATTAAATGACCTCCATCAAAGGGGACTACCGGAATTAGATTAGCGAAACCTAATAGGAAATTAATCCACCAAAACCAGAAGATTCCATTGATGATTTCTTGATGCATTGGCCCAACATCAAGCATATCTGCTTCTGCTGATGCCATTACCTCTCCATCGAAGGTTAGTGGGATAGAGAGGAGCTGTAATGGATGAGTAACTCCGTAAATCATTCTTTCAGAGGTTGATAGGCCAGAAGCGAAGGGGCCTATTAGTCGATCTCGACCTCCTGTAGTTGATTGGATTGCGGGGCCTAGTCCATCGCCGGAGACGCCCATGAACGGGTCTTCGGGTTTGATATCTAGAGCCTCAAGCATCTCAGGTGTGATGTTCATAGCGAGATAATGAGCATGCTTGTCTCCAAGGATAATCTCTAATTCAATTTGATTCCCCCAAGATCCATTTTCATAGGGCAGGACAGTCATAGTCCAGATATCTCCAGCGCTTGCTTGGGAGAGTTTGTTTTGCAGATCAGATGCACTTTCAATAGAGGTATTCTCAACTTTTATGATGATATCATACGGCAATAGGCCAGCAACTTCTGAGGGTCCTTCGACAACGATTGCGGGACTGTATGCACCGTCATCATAAGGCTCGACGCTCATCATGACTGAGGCAAGAGCGACAGTAAGTAATGCAGCCATGACAAGGTTCACTGCTGGCCCTGCAGCATAAGTCCGCATACGTTCACGAATTGGAGCTTGAGTGATTTCACGCGCTTCTGGTTCTGCAAAGGCCCCAATAGGAATCATTGAAGCGATTAGTAGTCCGAAACTTCGAACTCTCATTCCATGGGCTCGCATTTGGATGCCGTGCCCATATTCGTGGATTACGAGGGCAAACACAAGGGCAACAAGCGGCCATACTAGGGGAATACCGTTGGATACCCCGGGAATGAGAAGAACATCAGCAGTATCTAGGGATTGAGATTTTGGTTGGCTGAGAAGAGCGATGGCGGATAGTGTAATCAGTGTAGTGGTAATCAAAAGAATGAACGCACAGAGCCATAGAGAGAACTCTCCAAACCATCGCCACAACCGGCGTGGTCGAGATATATTTTCCAATGTTATCTGACCACGTTTGGTTCTAATCATGAGTATGAATCCTAGAACACGTGTCGCATTCCATCGATCGAGGACCCCTTTCCTTTCAAGAATCAAAAGGATCAGGATGTTGACTGTAATAATAGCGAGAAAATACCATCCGTTGAGTAAGAAGATTCCACTTAGAGCAATGCTCATCCATTCTCTTCCTGAGAGAAGAGGGGTATCTTCCACGTGTCTTGGTCGTACTGGTTCCATTTCAATCCTCCATCGTCTCCATAGACCGTGCTCTTCATGCGAGATGCGGGTTTCCCCGTTCCATGGATGAAGATAATCCGAGTCGAATCACGCATCAGCGGAGGCTTCAATCTATTATTCGAGATCTAGATTCTATTGCTCGTCTTCTTGAGCAGGCGTCTACGGATTCGGTACGGGATGAAATCAAGGTTGTACGTGACCGGTTGGATTCAATCGAGGTTCAGTTGGAAGCGCCTGCGAAGAATCTCAACGAATGAAGCCACGAACCCAATCCTTCATTGGTTCTGGGATATTTTCTTCCGGCGTTAAAACTTGCATATTTTCCAGTACATTACGATCCTGTAACCCTGCTAACCCATTCTTGTTGGACTCACGTGGCCGACAGACAAGGGCGAGGAAACGATGCAAAGGAAGACCTTCCTCCCAAATTAGGTGTGGCCGACCGTTTGAGGTGAGCGGACATACCGGGATTCTGCGTGCGATGATGGATAATCGCCCTTCTAACCGCCCTGTATCAATTCTGAAGATACGCCAAGAATCTCCACGAGTGCCCTTCAGCCTGTAGGCGTAGAGTGGCATAAGCCCGCAGCGTTGGCCGATTTCCTCCAACGCTTCGTATTGTGTTCGGAGTCGTCCATTGAGGTATAGTGTAGAGTGTTTGCTGGTTTTGACCTCAATTGGGAAACATATGTCGCCTCTGAGAGCAAGCAAATCTCCACTTCCTTCAATTCCGCTTCCAGCGGCTCTCACCACGAGGAAGGGACGCTCTATCACGAGGCGAGCCAATGCTCTTTCTTCTTCGCTACAGGATCGAATTACAGCCCGAACACCATCCGGAGATCCAGCAAGGACCTTGCGGAGTTCTCGTTCGTATTGTGAACCTGCACCCATCCTTTGCCGCATCGACCTGCTAACCTAATCCCTTCGGTGTTAATTGGCACTATCAGACATGTTTCCAATCTCTCAAAACATCTGCCGAAGGGGTCGAGAAGACCGATTCTTCAAATCCTTCCGTGTATAATTTCATTCTACGTGGGTTCGATTGCCGTAAGAACGGGCGATTTCAGACTAGCGTACCGCGTTCTTGCGGAACTCAAACGTCGTGGTGTACGTTGCATTCAATTGCTTCCCTCTGACCCTCTTCCTCCGGGTGTTTCAGCTTGGTTAGGGGCTCCTGCTGAGGTTGGAATGAGTGGCGATGCCTCAGGTATACCTGCGACTATCGATACCTTCCATCTTGCGGTTGAGCGTGCTGTACATCGATTGAGTCACCAAGGTTCTATCCGTTTACTTTTGTTCGGCATTGATCCCGGACCACGTCCCGGTCTTGCATGGATTGGTGACGGCATCATCCTCGGAAAAGAACAGTTCGAAGAGGTGGATGGCGTAGTAGACCGAGTGATTGATATTGCCAGAGCAATCGACCATGATGATCTTGTGATTCGTGTTGGTAACGGTTCGAAGACAATCGCAAATCGAATCATCAACACTTGTATGGCCCGTTCATTGAATGTTGAGAGAGTGGATGAGGCACGGACCTCAGTAGGTGTGCCTAGGCATGCCCATTCCTCTGCCGCACTTCGGATTGCCCATCTCCAGGGTCATGCAGTCAAGGAAAAGCAGAGAGTTCGGCCAACGAATGGTGAAATTAGGGACATTCAACGTCGTTCACGCAAGGTTTCTGGTGGTCGAGCGACGATACCTTCTGATCTCGCACGGGCTGTGGCGATGGGCCGCCTTACTATACGCGATGCGATTGAAGATCACATTGGCAATGGATTCGAATCATTCTCGTTTTCTACTGAGCGATGAGGTCAAGTGGGAAGAATACCTGGCATGGATTCCCGCATAAGTGATCTAGTGGTTATGATACGAGGTTCCCAA
>DAFJ01000097.1:0-720 GCA_002497905.1 Euryarchaeota archaeon UBA251 | reverse complement strand
GTGGTTATGATACGAGGTTCCCAATCTCGTCACCCGGGTTCGACTCCCGGCTTGTGCAGGTAATTCACTGGATAAGACCGCGACGGAATGCGCGGGTCATGTCAGTGCCAGGAAATTGGTCTTCTGTTTCACGGTATACTGTCTTCATGTTGTTTACGAAGTTGCTGTCATCTGTGACGAGCAGAATTCGGTCAATTCCCGGATCTTCTTCGCCATCAAGTACACCTAGGATAATCTCCATTGTCTTACGTGCTCCTTCACGGTGAGGGTAGGAGAAAACATCCATGGATAGTGGGGCTAAGGCCACAGTTCCCTTGTTTTCAATAGCAGCAATCTCCGCAAACATGGATTTGTATGCATTTTCAAGGAGATCTCGCCGATTCTGATCTTGGTTTGGACGGCGACAGTCAGGGCCGACAACATGGATCAAGTGTTGCACGGGGAGGTTGAATGGAGATGTTGTCACTGCGGAACCAACTGAGCAAGGCTGGAGGTTTTGAGTTCGCTGGGTCCGAGCGATTTGAGTGCAAGCTTCGCGAAGTTCCTCACCTGCTGCTTGGTGAATTTTCGCATCGATTCCTTCACGACCAGAAAGCCGATTGTTTGCTCCAGTGACCAAGATATCACACTCTACACGGAGGACATCTCCAATCAGGATACGGAGTTGGCCGTGGCGACAATCTCTAACGATGAGCGTGTCCATGACGTGCCAGCCAACAG
>DAFJ01000047.1:13841-14283 GCA_002497905.1 Euryarchaeota archaeon UBA251 | reverse complement strand
TGAACAAGGCAAGTGTACAGCGTGCTCTTGGCCGATCTACTTTCGTTCGCACTTACAATGCTGAAAATCGCCGATTCCCTGGCGGCCTTGAGGAGATTATCCAAGTTCCCGGCCTTGACCCTAACCATGAGGTCAAGGGACTGAAGCCGACCGAATCCTATAGTCACCTCGAAGAGGACGGGCTTCCTATTCCTGAGCAATACCTTGACAGTGGTGAGGTCCTTGTTGGTAAGACGAGTCCTCCTCGCTTCCTTGAGGAGGCAGCACAAGGGGCCTTTTTCCAGGCTCCTGAGCGCCGTGAGTCCTCAATGACTGTTCGTCATGGAGAGAAGGGTTATGTCGACAATGTGTTCGTTACGGAATCTCTCGATTCCGGTCTGATGTGCCGCCTGATGTTGCGTACTAATCGAGTTCCTGAACTCGGTGACAAGTTTGCGTCCCG
>DAFJ01000047.1:13103-13517 GCA_002497905.1 Euryarchaeota archaeon UBA251 | reverse complement strand
CACGGTCAGAAGGGTGTCATTGGCCGTCTTATCGAACCACAAGATATGCCCTTCACCACCTCTGGCGTCGTACCTGATGTTCTGATGAATCCACACGCGATTCCATCCAGGATGACGGTCGCGCACGTCCTTGAGATGATTGGTGGAAAGGTGGGCTCCATGGAGGGTCGTCAGATTGATGGCACGGCCTTCAACGGAGAGAAGGAGGTTTCACTCCGTGAGGCACTAGTCCGTAATGGTATGTCTCACACTGGTCGTGAGGTCATGGTTAACGGGGAGACCGGTGAACAGTATCCTGTCGACATCTTCTGTGGCGTGATTTACTATCAGAAGCTCCACCACATGGTGAGTGGAAAGATGCACGCTCGCAGTCGTGGGCGTGTCCAGATTCTAACCCGTCAGCCAACCGAGGGG
>DAFJ01000047.1:0-12807 GCA_002497905.1 Euryarchaeota archaeon UBA251 | reverse complement strand
CTAACCCGTCAGCCAACCGAGGGGCGCGCTCGTCAGGGTGGTCTTCGATTCGGCGAGATGGAGCGTGACTGTTTGATTGCCCACGGGGCTTCGATGGTCATCAAGGATCGATTACTCGATGAGAGTGACGGCTGGGAAATGCTCGTATGTAGCAACAAGGGCTGCGGTCATGCAGCTTACTACGATTTTAACCGGAAGTCGATGTGCTGCCCGGTTTGTGGTGATCGGGCGGACATCCATCCGATTCAGACCTCATATGCATTCAAACTACTACTTGACGAGATGAAATCTCTCGGTGTTGCTATGAGAATCGAACTGGAGGACCGAAGATGAGAGCGCGTGATGTTGCAAAGATTCCCAAGAGGATTGGGTCAATCAAATTCACTTTGATGGATCCTAACGAGATTCGCAAGATGTCCTCAGTCGAGGTTAAGACTGCGGATACCTACAAGGACGATGGTCATGCCTTCCGACAGGGTCTCATGGACACTAAGATGGGGGTAATTGACCCAGGTATGCGTTGTATGACTTGTGGTAACAAGCACGAAGAATGTCCTAGCCATTTCGGGCATATTCAACTTGAACTTCCAGTTGTCCACATTGGATTCGTCCCATTGATCAAGTCGTGTCTTTCCTCGACTTGCAATTCCTGTAACAAGATTCTTCTTAACGGTCAGAAAGGAAGTCACCCGCAGGATGAGGAGAAATCTGAGCAAGACTTCTACCGTGATCGAATTAATGAGATTATGCAGAAGCACGGTGTCGGTTCTCCAGAATATTCCAAGATGATCAAGGAGATTGAGAAGGAGTGTAAGAGCGCTAAACGTCGTATTTGTGTTCACTGCCAAGAAGAGCAGGGGATAATTCAACTCGACAAGCCTTCGACATTCAAGGAGAAGTTCGACAAGGGTGAGCACAAACTCAACCCTCGCGATATCCGCGAATGGTTGGAGCGCATTCCAGATGAGCACCTCATATTCCTCGGAATCGAGCCGAACTCTAGTCGTCCTGAGTGGACTATTATGAAGGTCCTACCTGTGCCTCCAATTACTGTTCGCCCCTCGATTACTCTTGATAGCGGTGACCGTTCTGAGGACGATCTAACTCACAAGTTAGTGGATGTTCTTCGTATCAATCAGCGGCTCCGTGAGAACCGTGACTCTGGTGCACCGCAGCTTATTGTTGAGGACCTATGGGAACTTTTGCAGTATCATATCACTACTTACTTCGATAACCAGACCAGTGGGATTCCTCCCGCAAGACATCGTTCCGGCCGTACCCTCAAGACGCTGACTCAGCGCCTCAAAGGAAAGGAAGGTCGCTTCCGAAGTAACCTCTCTGGTAAGCGCGTGAACTTCTGTGCGCGAACTGTCATCAGTCCTGATCCGAAGCTTGGTATCAACGAGGTTGGTGTTCCACTACCTACGGCTAAGGAATTGACAGTGCCAATTCGAGTAACACCTAGGAATATGGAGCAAATGCGCCAAATGATTCTTCGTGGTCCAGATGTACATCCTGGTGTCAATTACATTGTACGTGGAGATAGCTTCCGTGTCCGTATCACTGATCGAACTAAGTGGATTTGGGCCGGTTTCCGTTGTCTGAATGGTGAATGTGTATCTGGTGCTAGTGATGAGGAGCCATATACTGGTGCTCGACCTGATCTTAATGCAGTTCTCCCTGCCCCGAACTTCCTACCTGGTCTAGAAATCCGCATCCTCAAGACGCAGACGGATTCTGGAGCAGTCGAAGAGAAGATTGAGGTAGATCTTGAGAAGACGCTACGCAACTTACGTGCTGAAGACGAACATGGTCTTCCTCTTCCAGACACAGACTCCCGCGCAATCATCCACCACAGGTGGCTCTTTGAGAGGAATGAACCCGGCGAGGCGTTCCCCGAACATCTAGAAGTCAACTGTCCGCATTGTGGTAGCCCCGCTATCGAAGACGAACACACTGGTGAGTCCTTCCGTACTCAGACCGAGGATCGTCTTTCAACTTACGACATCTATGGAAATCCTCGACCAGGTATGACTGTCGAGCGTCACCTCATCGATGGTGATATCGCGATTTTCAACCGGCAACCATCTCTTCACCGTATGTCGATGATGGCACACGAGGTACGCGTTATGGATGGCAAGACCTTCCGCTTCAACCTCGCTGTCTGTACGCCTTACAACGCAGATTTCGATGGTGACGAGATGAATCTACACGTGATTCAGTCCGAAGAATCTCGAGCTGAAGCGAAGATCCTAATGCGTGTCCAAGAACATATCATCACACCTCGGTATGGTGGAGCAGTCATTGGTGGTATCCACGATCATATCTCTGGTGCGTACCTTCTCACTCACGGGGAAGAGGACGAAAAGGGGAACCTAATCCCTCGTATGATTCCTAAGAGTATAGCTCTGGATGTGCTAGGGCAGGTCGGTTGGGACGGTCACCTCCCCGATGAGATTGAGCGTGACGGAATTATTGGTTACCTCGGCAGCGATATCATGAGCCTCATTGTTCCCGATGGATTCAGGCTTGAATACACCAGTCGTAGTAACGACACGGTTCTCGTCAAGGATGGTCATGTCACTGGAACTCTCGATAAGAGAGCCATTGGTGCTGAAGACGGCCGCCTACTCGATGCAGTGGTACAGACCCACGGCACTGAGGAAGGGGCGAAGTTCCTGGATCGCATGACGCGAATGACAATTGCAATTTGCACTTCCATGGGATTCACTACCGGAATCGACGATCAGGATCTGCCTCCAGAGGCCAGTCAGGAAATTCATGCGATTAACCAGACCGCTTCGGATGAGGTGGATGCTGAACTCGCCAAGTTCGGTAAAGACGGGTCGAAGTATGAGACTCGTCCTGGACGAACTCCACTCGAAACCCTTGAGGAGAACATCCTTGGTATCCTAGATCGCTGCAAGAGCGCCACTTCCGAGGTTGCGAAGAATGTCCTCGCAGACGACAACGCTGCTGTCCTCATGGCTACCTCTGGTGCCCGTGGTAACATGGACAATCTTGCGATGATGGCTGGTTCTATTGGTCAACCGAAGGTCCGTGGTAAGCGCCTTGAGCGTGGATATCAGGATCGTGTCCTGCCGCACTTCGGTCGTAATGCTCGCGGTGCAAAAGAGAAGGGCTTCGTATCTTCATCTTTCAAGCGTGGCCTTGAACCCACAGAATTCTTCATGCTATCTGTATCTGGAAGAGAATCTCTGGTTGACACCGCTGTCCGAACTGCGAAGTCCGGATACATGCAACGTCGGCTGATTAACGCCATGGACGATCTCAAGGTATGGGATGATGCTCCAGCATCAGTACGTAACACTGCGAACCGAATTATTCAGTTCCACTACGGTGAGGACTCAGTTGATCCAGCCCGGTCTAAGAAGGGTGAACCATTCGATGTTAGTGCCGTCCTAGACGATGCACTTGGAGGTGAGTGAATATGACAGTCAAGAGTGCAACTAAGAAGAAGCTGCAAGACCTCGGAATCGCTGAGCAGCACGCTCACGAACTCGCTGATGATCGAAAGTGGGACGATGTTTGCATCCTCACTGCAGTCCAGATATCTGCAATCTGTAAGACAGATTCCCAGACCGCCGAGGGCATCCACAAGATGATTTTGGGCGGAGGAAAGGGCAGTAAGGCCGACTCTGCTCCTGCGCAGACAATCACAATCAAGCGTAAGAAGGTGCATCGAAGGACTACGACTACTCGCGGTCTTCAGTCCTATGATTCGGATTCTAAGATGATTCAGGTTGAGCGCGATGTCTTGCGAGACGACCCTCTTTTCATCCAAATTCAGGCTGCTTCAGTAGATGCTGATATTTGGCTCACACCGCGTATCATCAACGATCTCGTCATTGGCCTCAATGATCGAGGTGTCAAGAAGTTGACCAAGAAGCAGATGGATGCACTTCTCGCATCTACTCAGTCCGCTCTTGCGAAGACCCGCGTTGATCCGTTCGAAGCAGTTGGAATCATCACAGCACAGTCCATTGGAGAACCCGGTACGCAGATGACCATGCGGACTTTCCACTATGCAGGTGTCGCAACGGTCAACGTCACACAGGGTTTACCCCGAATCATCGAGATTGTCGATGCTAGGAAGACACCCGACACGCCCACTATGAACATCTATCTCGATTCTCATGATGAGAAGGGGAAGCCGTTTAACACCGAGGAGAAGAAGGTCCAAGCCCTTGCTGCATCCCTTGAGACCACACTTACTCCCGATATCGCAGATATCGATGTGAATGTAGCTCAGCGTTTCCTTACTCTCAATCTACGCCGTGCGAACCTCAAAACGAAGAGTATGACTGGTGCCGAGGTCCGTGATAAACTATCTAAGAGCCTACGCCTCTATGTTAATGCGGACGTAGATGATAATCCACGTGAATTAACAATTATTCCAGGTATCAAGAAGGAAGATGATCTGAAGGAGTTAGCTGCTAACCCTCCGACATATACCGACTTACTCGCCCTCGAGGATAAGGTTCGTAAGATTAAGCTCAAGGGTGTCAAGGATATCATTCGGGCGAACATTCAGGGCCCAACTAAGGATACTGGAGAGTACTACATCTCGACGATTGGAAGTAACCTTTCCAAGGTTAGCGAGTTCCAAGGTGTAGATCGATCTCGAACTTATACAAACAATATCATGGAGATTGTGAAGTACCTCGGGATTGAGGCGGCACGTCAATCGATTATCAACGAGATGTCTATGACTCTCGAAGGTGCCGGTCTAGATGTCGACGTTCGTCATCTCCTCACAGTTGCCGATGTGATGACATCTGAAGGAGAGGTCCGTGCGATTGGACGACATGGTGTGTCTGGAAACAAGCACAGTATCCTTGCACGAGCTGCTTTCGAAGTCACCGTTAATCACCTGCTTAATGCAGGTGTTCGCGGAGAGCGCGATGAGTTGACAGGTGTGGCCGAGAATATCATTGTCGGTCAGCCAGTAGCTCTTGGTACGGGAAGTGTGGAATTGTTCTACGTCCCTAATGAGGAGTGAATGTCGCGCGCCATGAGAAGCCAAAAGGCAGAGAATGGAGATGAATGAGATGGATTTAGCAAGACAACTGAAGAATGCGATTTCAAGCGGGGCTCTCCTGTTTGGTCAGAGACAGACAATGAGTGCATGCAATTCGAGCGACGCTCGGATGGTAATCCTCGCAGCGAACTGTCCTATGGATTACGTCGAGGATTTGCTTAGCCGCCACCCTGATGTGCCGATGCATCAGGTTGCGCTGGTAAATCGTGAACTCGGTGCAGCTTGCGGAAAACCGTTTGCTGTTAGCGCCCTAACCGTCGTTGACGCTGGTGATTCGGATTTGCTAACACTTCGTCCAAATGTCGAGTGATAACCTGCAATAACCAATCGCTTGATGGTCCTCAAGCCGCTGATGGCTTCCGATGGAGGAACTTATCACGGGTATCCTTCGACATCGTGGCGCTAGATTGGATCCTACACCTGGCCTTCTTGGTACAGCTTCGATTCGGCCATTAGGGCGAATTTCAGAACCACCAATTGGATTACGAAATGGTCCTGCACGTCTACACACAATGATTTGGCATGCTCCTGATGGTTGGACAGTCTTAGATAGGGTCGAACTAGATCGTTGGATTATCGACGCACCATTGGGGAATCACTGGCTCATCTCGGAGCGCCCCTTGGCGAAGAGCCTCATCCCGCCTGAGCGGGATGGATTGCAAACAGAGATTTGGGGTCCAGAAGAATTGTCATCTTGGATTGGCGAAGCTGTCCTATCAGGCGAAATCAAGACCTCACTTGGTTTCCAAGATGTCGAAAATAAATCAGTACCACAAGAAGTTGAGGAGATTCGCCTTGAATCTGCTTGGTTTAACACCCTACAGACAGAAGTCGCCACATTCCAGCCTACAATCGATCTTGAGGTCTGGCTTGAAAGGAATCCACTGAAAGGAGTACGGCCGACTGCCGTTTTAGTGGAGGGTAGAGTATGGAGTGTTCAAGGCATCCTCCGTGGTCCAGACGATTCCACAGAACGTTCATGGTGGAGTGTCCTCGAAGTTCCACAGTTTGGTTCATTCAGGATTATTGAGGACCCTGTATTCCTGAACCACCGTCCACGATTGCGAATCCTTCCCTCTCCGGGGTGGATGGAGGAAGCCATAGTTCGACAGAACATCGAGCGGGTGACGGAGACTCGTCGCCCTTATTCTCCGAGAGAGGATGTAGCTGTTCGAATTCAAGGTAGATGGAAACTTGATCCATCTTCGGCTGAGATTGAGTTCGGAATGGTCTTGATTCCGGCGTGGGTCCTTGAGTCACCCTCAGCTAAAACCGATTTACTTGATGCTACAACGGGAACTCTCCACACCTTCTCTTCTGAAATCAGGTGAGGACTTCAAGCAGCCTGTCTTGTTCTGCTGCTCGGCGCAGTTCCAATGCGATACGTCTTCCGGTACTCATCGGTCGGCGCCAGAGTGAGTTCCCGTATGGATGGCCCACATTGACATGGACATTGGTCCCTCCGCCTACTCGCGGGGCGACATCGTAGATGTGGAAATTCATATCTTTGTCGATGCAGGTCTGGAGGCAGAATGGACCTATCACGCCTGGGTCATAGTGTTCCTTACTAGCTTTCACAAATTTCTCACCTAGATCGAATGCTCCTTCAAGAAGGGATTCACGAATTGTTGCGGTGTTATGTCCTACTACTGTCATCTCAGGAATTTGTTGGTGGGCGGGCATCGTCATTTGTTGAGGTGCTGGGAGCCGTACATGTCCATCGAGGCTACTCTCAAATCGCCAGTCGACGCCAAGTAACTCAAGTTGTGGCATCTCCTCTTCCAGAGGACTGTAGAAGAAGTTCAGATTGAAAACCGGCCCGATGACATATCGCTCGATCCTAGCTGTCTTGAGGCTCTCTTTATCGATAACACCCTGTGCTAGGAGGTTGTTTGACTTCTCTACATATTCTTCATAAGATGCACAGGTGAAGAATCCACGTTCGAGCTTCTTCTGCGCATGGTGTAGTTTCACGATAACGAGGCAATCGATATCTTGGGGGTCTTCAATTGCTTCAGGGTAAGGGAGGCCTGCCTTCTCAAGTAGCCAATAATAATCGAACTCTTCAGTCCGTTCTTCCATACGAAGCATCGATCGAGTACCAAACATTGGTACACGGAAGTCATTCTCGATACGGTCGATTCCGCAGTATGAGGTGAATGCGCGATTTGGGATGAAAATCATGTTCCTATCCCGCATCCCTTGTTGGAATCCAGGGTCGATTATCCCATCGAAGCGATCGAGAACGACGGTCTTATCCACCATGCCACGTCGAACACGCCCAGAACTACTTCGTTGAGTACGGAAGTATTCAGAGTATATTCTCTCCCTTCCTTTTTGGCAGTAAGCAACGGTGGGAAACCCCTCTTCGATTGCTCCATCACAGAGGTCGAGAGCGCTGTGACTTGCAGTCATCCCAATTCGGAGTTTGAGTTGGTCATAATCCTCGAGTATGGTCTTGATCTCGGATTGTTCGATCATGGAATCACTTCAGTTGTTTCGTTGGAATGCCATTAGGTCATCAAGGCCCAAGGTCTCTCCTGACATTAGGAGGTCCATTAGGTCACGAGCTTCGACACTTGCAGTCCCAGTATTGATATCATCATCAGTAGATGTGTTCGTGATGCCGTCGATTGATTGCATAACTCGCATTCCAACGACGAATCTTCGATGGTGGGTGTCAGCAATACGGCGGAATCCCTCCACCTTTCGATGAGCTTCAGTATGCTTCTCCCGGAGGCCGTGTACCTCTTTGCGGATTTCTTGCATCAGTTCGTGTGCAGCCTGAGCGGTGCTTGCTGCTGCATCTACGGCTGCGTGAGCCTCTTCTTCAGCAGCCTTAGCCGCGTTCAACCGAGCCTGGAGTTCAGGGAATTCGCTCGACGCTGCAGGGGCATCCTTTGCTTCCTTCAATTGACGGCGAAGATCAACTGCCCGCTCGTTGAACTTCTTTTCTGAAATTCGGCCTTGCATGAATTTCATTTCAAGTTCGTTAATTTCCTCTCGGACACTGCGAGAACTACGTGTTTTTCTTCGATCTTGTGAAATATCTCCCTGTGCGTTCCGGAGTGCGAAGAATTCCTCCTTGATCGCTTTGTATTCATTTACTCGCTGTGAGCGTGTGTCCTTTAGGCTGCGAACCTTCTGATTCTCGATATCTCGGATTGTCTGCTGGCGATCCACTTCATCCATGAGTTGGCGCAGAGTCGTTTGGACGCCTCTTCGTGTATCAATCCAAGATTTGACATGCTCATTTTGTCGATTTCGTTCTTCACGAGCGGAAGTAGTCTTCTTTTCCACGACCCCCTTCATATTGCTGAGGGTATCTTTCATGGAATCGCCTCTAGCCCACGGGGACAGTACACCTTGACCAACGGACCGTGGGATATAAGCAAAACGCAATCGTAATCGCTGACTGCTCCACGGTAGATGAAGAAGAGTTATGACATCGGTTCGTCTGAACCGTATTGGTGGGTAGATATGTTCCTCTCTGGAATCGCAGGCATGAATCGAGTGATGGAGCGTGACGTCGCCGCTCCGTATCTGACACTGGTCACTGGCCCTCCTGGCTCGATGAAGTCAAGTTTTTGCATGACCATGATTACGAACCATTTGGCAAATCAGGGTGGTTTCGGACTTTATTGCACAGTGGAAGAAACGGTCCCAAGTTTAACTAAGGCCACACAATCCCTTGGAATCCGCCTCCCCCCGAATCTTCAGATTACCGACTTCACTGAACTTCGGAAGGACAACCAGAACATGGACTATCTCAAATTCACGAGGAAGATGATTGAGCACTTCAAGCAGAAGGAAGGAAGTAATTTCCGTGTTTTTGTACTCGATTCTCTCGGCGCAATCTACAGCCTCACCACTGTGAATGAGGAGATGAGAAAGAAAATGTTTGACTTTTTCGATTTCCTTAGAACACAGGGACTCTATACTTTCATTATCACTGAGCGTTATTCAGGTCAGCAAGCTGAACTGGAAGGTAACGAGGGTTTCCTTGCTGATGCAATTCTCAATATGGGCCTTGATCTTCGTAATGGGCAGATCGTCCGGACGTTGCAGGTTGAGAAGATGCGTCACATCCGCCATAGTATGGAGAAGCAGGCAATCCAAGTGGGCCAAACAGGTCTCGAGATTATTGGGCCGTTGTTCGACTGAACTCGCTTGCCAGAAGGGGACTCATTCTGTCTGCAACTTCTGAGGCCACTGAACGAAGTGTTCCATGTTCGCGTGAATCGGTCCCTGATACAATTAGTACATGATTATCGTTGACTCGTACTAGAACAGTAATCCCTTGATCAGCGAGCATACTCATTCGATTCAATCGTGCTCCATCGAGGTGTTCTTCTGCTCTAGCCATGGCACTTTCTACGAGTGCTGCAGCGACTTCAGGAGTAGCCAGAATACCCGGTCTAGTCCTTACCGGAACTCCATCGTTACCAACCAATGTGCACCAACTAACTTCGGCTCGCTCGACAAGGTCGTCCATCAAGCGGTCGAGCATAGGGTAAAACCAGCACTTCGGGATTTAATTGCATGGTTTCGATGAATCTACGGGACCTGACATGAGGATGCCGAGCGCATCTGGATAGTACCCTTTGAGCCATCCAATAGGTCGAAGTCCAAACCGACTGTAGAAGCGAATAGCTCCATTGTTATTGGCTCGCACCTCAAGAGTAATTCTGGCAAGTCCAGCCGCTCTAACATATTCGTTTAGGACTAACCAGCATTGAGTACCGAATCCCATTGATTGGTACAGTGGGTCTACACCGAATCCGATTACACGAGCAGCATCGGATTCCGAGATAATCCAAATTAAGCAACAGATGATTTTGCCTTCATTCCTCGTGACAATCGCACCACCATGATCTATCGGATACATTAGGACACGATCAATAGTGAGCCTTTCTCCTGTGGTTCTATGGAGTAGGTTGGTAATTTGCTCCGCATCTGGAATAGTTAGAGGCGAGGTTAGATTCTCCCATTCAGATTGTGGCATTCAGGCGTCCCTCTGGTCGCGTTCCCGACCGATGTTTGTTTCGCGCGGGCGGCTTCGAGATGTTCCAGATCTCCGATTCCGTTTCCTCTTCCGCTTCACACCCTGCGTGGTGTCTTTCACTTCGACTTTAGCAATCTCAGACAATCCTCCTGACGCGAGTAGAGTATCTAGATCGGAGATTGAGAGCGTCCCCCCGCTGGCTGCCTTCTCCTTTATGTCATCTGGGTCGATGTCTTCGGTTCCTCTACCACTCTCGCGTATTTTGAGGAAGGCTTGGAGGCGCCCCCTTTCTCGCATGAGTTTTCCTCGATCAGATCGGCATTCGCGATGCATCCTGTCAATCTCTTCAATTCGTGAAGAGATTCGACGGACTTCAGGCCAACCAACGTCGTCTTCCTCAACCATGGGTGTGGATTCAGCGACATTTTTCTTCCGTTCTTTTCCCTTTGCATCTATTTCTTCGAACTTCTTCATGATGGAACGGATTCCTTCTATCGCAGCAATCATACGTTTGTGAGCCTCCATTGATTGGGTCTTGACCTCATACATTGCCTGATACTCAAGGAATCCCTGGAATAGGCGTATCTCGTCCTCTAAGGTGGGCATCTCGTTGAGATCGTTCATCATCGTAGTGAGAAGCCGATGTCTGTGCTTGAGAGAATCCATAATTTGATCGAGAACAGGAGGCACCCTTTTATTCGCATCATCACGAAACTTCTGTGCTTCATGGCGTTGATTTTGGAAAGTAGAGAGTTGCTTTCTGAGAGCCCGCTTTTCGTCAGAATCTTCGCGCCCTTTCTTGAGAGATTCACGTAGGCTAGTCACGATTTCAATCAATTGCCTCCGCTCATTCCTGAGTGATTCAGACTGAGCCTCTGTACTCCTGATATCACTCTGTACCTCGCGAAGCATCTCTTCGATTCGGTGGAGGGATAGATTCTCAAGGTCTTTGAATAGGTCTGAGCGCTTCTTGTCGGATCCACTATTTGATCGTCCTCCTCGGCGCTTACCTCGGTTTCCAGAGCGACGTCTATCACTCATTCTTCCTCCACCTCCTCTGTCTTTTTGCGATTCCGCTTATCCCGTCGTTTTCCTGCCGAAGAAGTATTCCCCTCTCGAATGCGCTGAGCCTTCTCACCAAGATTGTGGATGTGGAATTTCGGATCCTTGAGCATTGGATCAGGTTCGATTTCTCCGATACCCTCTTCCTTCCTCCGTGTCCAGTAAGAAATGGCTTGTTCGGATTCAGCCATTAGGCGTCCAGCAGCTTCTAATTGGGTCTTAGAATCACGAAGGTCTTTCCGAGTCTGGTTGAATTTTTTCCTCGAAGAAACAGATTTCTCAAGAGTTTGAATCATGTCCTGATGGGCTTTATTTCCACTTTGATAGAGGCGCGACATATCCCTTCGAGCTTGCACATATGCTGCAAGTTCAGGGTTCGCCTGCTTTCTCTCTTCTAGCCAATCATCGTTTCTACGGATGAGTTTGCGTCGTTCTTCGAGGAGTTTACGCTCCTCTACATGGTCTAGAGCGGATGTTTGGATACGGTCGTCGATTGAGTCCAACTCTGAAAGTAACTTGTCCTTCTTCCAACGTGGGTCTAAACTCTTCATTTGACCTGTCTTTACTAAATCCTCCTGGAGTTTCTCTACCTTGATTCGGAGTTCTTTGGCTTCAGAATGGGCCTCATCCCGTTCCATTCTGAAGCGATTTATCTCATCCATTTTCTTCAGGTACTTCGGCTTGAGTGCATCATATGCGTTCTGCATTTGATCCCGGGTCTCTTCAAGACCTTGAATCATGTATGGGAGTTGATCTTGCAGAAGTCGACGCCGAGTCAATAGTAGGTCAATTATCCCTTCCGGGGACACATTTACCAGTTCCTCGGCGGACATCTCGGTGTCGACCAACTGTAAGGGGTGGATAAAGCCAACCGTTGACAATCTTGAATCAGGAAGCCCTATGGTTAACGGGCGTGGAGACTGGGTGTATGGGGGCGAAACCTTGGGTCAATCTCGTCCTCGTTATTCTCCTAGTGCCTCTCCTTTCTCAATCCGTAAACGCTGATTCGGGCGCATCTCTTTCGATGGCAGGTTCCCGTGGCGCCACATTTGTGGGTGATCCTCCGCATGTCGGAGATTCCGTCGATCTATCTGTCCTTGTGCACAACGATGGTGACACAGTTGGTAATGCCTACATGGTTGCAATCATTGGGGGTGTCGAGACTACGGGTTCGGTTATTGAAATCGGTCCGGGTTCAAGTCGAGAGGTCTCATCTTCATTGAGTCCAATCGCGAATGGAAGCCTCGATGTATCGTGGTCTATTGAATCAAATGATTCTGTTATCAGTACAAATCTATCTGGAAATTCGACCCTTCTCGTTTCACCTGCTCAGGAACTAACACTTTCCGAACCACTCTATATTTGGACCGTTGAGGATGGATTAAGAGTCACATTTGAGACCACACTTGATTCGGGGAGAAATCGTAGTGTTCTCTTAGTTGTAGATGGTACTAAGTCCAGTCAAACGATTCAACTCCAACAACACGCCCTTATGTTATCTCCAGGATCTAGGATGCACGAGCTGGTCCTTGGGTCGCCAGATATCAGCGGTTTGCAGATTGAAGTTCGCCCTGATGGTTGGTCTGCGCCACAGCCGGCGATTGTGTCAGCCAGTATATCTGCTCCCGCAATTGATGCAAGCATCGCCGTGAATGGGGCTACACCTAGCCTTCCGTCT
>DAFJ01000019.1 GCA_002497905.1 Euryarchaeota archaeon UBA251 | reverse complement strand
GGGCCATTCGATGTGATCGCATGGAACCCCCCCTACCTAGAACCGATAGAGAACAAACTAGGACCGATGGAGGAGGCGGCATTGACACGTCCAGAAATCCATCCTATCTTACATGCTATTGACCATCTAGAGAATACAGATTGCCTCACTAAGGATGGCTGCATTGTAATCATCGCTTCAGACGATGATGCCACGCGTCAAGCATTGTCTCAAGCAGACAGAAGGGGGTGGTGCTCACGTAGAATCGATGGACATTCCAAGGGAGGTGAACGTCTCGCAGCAGTATGTATATGGCGACCATGGAGATTTAAACCAAAACGAATCAAAGAGACAGAATCCACCATGGACGAACTACCAGATGACTCAGAAGTTGGAGATGTAGTAATCACAGATAGACAGACAGCAGGAAGAGGGCGACGAGGTAACGATTGGATCGGAATTGAGGGGGATCTCTTCGGAACATGGTGTATCGCAGGACCTGAAACAACCAAAATCACTACACTTGACCTCCACATCATGTCTGCTACTGCCGTGTTAGAGGCTTTGCAGGCATTCACTGGCCATGGTATCGACCGCATAGGTTGGCGTCCTAAGTCCGATCTGGGCGTTCGATGGCCGAATGATCTCATCAGGGGAGAAACTGCTGAGAAATGTGGAGGGCTCCTACTTCATGCACGAACACGCGGGAATGAGGTTCGAATTCATCTTGGCATAGGCATTAATGGCTCAAGTCGAACCATTGACGATTACCAGTATCCGCCTATTGTAAAGGGTAATCTCGACGGATTGGAGGAGCGTATCCACCACGCTCTAGCGGGTTGGTTCATGATTCATCCACGAGTACCAGCACCTGATTTAGAAGCAATGAGGCGAACGTGGTGGGCTGCTTCAAGAACAACACGTGTAATCAGCGAGAAACGAAGAGGCGAAATGCAAGTCAACGCATTTCATCTGGATGAAGAAGGACTTCATGGCTGGAATGGTAAATCTGCAATTGACCTTAGTGACGTAATCTGAAAACATCATTGACGCTTGCGCCATTCGCCCCAAATCACAAGGAAAATACCCAAGATGACCGGAAGTGCCTCCAAAGGTAACTGACGCTGGACACTGACAATAAGTGTGTAATCGCCCTCTCCTTCAGCAGTCACAATGAGGGGACCCTCGGATGATCGTTGACTGGTCGCATCCCCTCCAGCCTCGTTGAACTCGAAGGACTCGGCCCCAATATTCACAATGAGGCTACAGGTAGTCGCGTTGTCACCTGAACAGATTTCCCCCGGAGACACATCAATCTGGACTACATCAGAGGAACCCAGGAGGCCGACATCCACGCTGGTGATTTGTACAACACCTGACCCAGATTCCAAGGATAAATCATGGCTGGGAGACCAGAGGGCCATTAACACAGTACCAATGAGTAAAGTCGCACCAATCAGAGATGAAAGGTCCCATAGTGGAATTGACTCAGCACTCCCTCCACCGCCCATAGAACTGCCAACAGTGTAGAGGTCATGAATGCTTCATCTGCGCCGAGGGGGTTTGGGTATACTCAATCGTTCTCGCACAAGACGAATCTTTCCTGAAGTAGTCAGGGTTTCAATCCATTCACATTCGGCTAAAACAGCGCGAAAGTGAGGGAGATCAGGAAGGTAAACTCGCATAATCGCGATACTGGAATCGCCTTCTGGACGAAGGTCATAAAGACGTAAATCCGCACCAGGAATCAGATTTTGAATTTGAGATTCAAGGGACTCTCGGTCCAACTCTCTCTTGATACGGAGACCTACCCATCGGCGCTTGACACGCTTCGCTTTAGACAGGCGCGCCATGCTCTTTCTGACAACGACGATTTATTTCATCCCCCACTATCGGAGTTCGAATGTCAGAGCGGGATGAAGGAATTTCCATCGATGGGCCACTTCAGCTTCTCAAGGTACTACTAAGGCCAGATACATTGCCTCACATCGTGCTACTTGTCCTTGGTACGGGTGGACTGTATGGTTACCTTGCCATATCTGGAGGCGGTGCTGGATACGCTGCCATTGTATTTACTTCCGCCATGCTCGCCTACCTAATCATTGGCTTACTTGGAAACAATGAGACAATCGGCAAGATGCTTCGCGCCTCATCAGGAAAGAGTGTGCTAATCCGAATCATTGGGCCAGTCATCATGCCTATTGCACTCATGACTTTACTCACAATAATCGCATGGTCAACATTGGGCAGAGATGAAGATATACGCAACGGGTGGGCACTTGCCTTAGCCAGTATGTTCGCCCTATGGTCAATCGGGCAAGGACTTGCATTGAGGGCAAGTGCAACTGGATGGACTTCGGGGAAGTTGAAGACAGATGGAATCAGAGATTCACCACTCAGTGAAGCGACGAACTGGGATGTTCGTAAACTTATGATTGGTACTGTTGTATCTACTGGAATTATCGCAGTAATACGAGGAATTACGCTACCAGCCATATCGGGATCTGAACCACTCCTGGTACAGTGGAGTGCATATCTAATCGGTTGCATAGGCCTACTTCTACTCGCTGTCTGGCTCGCACGCGATGCCATTTCTCCGATAGATTCATCCTGGACTCGCGCCGACCGTCGCAGGACTCATCGGACTGGTCAACTCCTACTTTTCCTTTCAGCGTGGCACCTCTCTAGTGCTTGGTCTAGGTTCACCACATCAGAATCTGGCGCGATGTGGTCTGAAGAGGTAGTATTAGTGATCATCACAGTAATTAGTGCCGTATGGGCCATGACCAACCGGAATCGATCTAGAATTACCATTGTGACTGAAAACACAGCAGTATTCTGGGCAATCGCCTTTGGTTTCGGATATGCTGGAAGCATTACGGTAATGGCAGACCTCTCTACCGAATTGATTGGAGACCTTCCATTAATCGGCCTCCTCAGCAAGCAATTCGGCATAGGAAGTATCGCATCGACACTTGGCATAGGCCACGTTCTAACCGCATCAACTCTACTTCTCGGTCTCTCCAAGGCACTCCAACGACCAAGATGGAATAACGATACAACGATCGCATCTACTCTCAAAGATGACACTGAATCCAGTGATGAGGGATACATAATTAGCGAGAAGGCTACTGCAGATGAAACTGAAATTAACAGGCCATCCGAGGACGATGAAGAGATTGAACTTGTAGAAAAAGAAGATGAAATTGAACTCATTGAAGAAGACGAAGAAGTCGAACTCATAGGTGAATCATAAACCAGCAAGAACCGCGATTACTCGGACCTCACCCTCCAATTCGTGGACTATCGAAGCCCCGTAAATTACGTGGCAATTGTCAGATAACCCACGAGTGAAGGCATCAGCAATCCGATCGAAGTCGCCGAGAGTTACCTGATCACCGCCTTCGATATGCAATAGACACGTTGCAGCATTCACAAGATCGATGCGTTCTAGTGGTGCATCGAAGGCTTTCTGGAATAGGCGCCGAGGATCATAGCAATCACCTTGAGCTACAAGCACCGTTGACCGGCCCGCTTGAGTAAGAACTGTTCTTAGATCCATCAAGTCGAGATTTATTACGCCCTTTCGAGCCTGAGTTTGGACCAAGGCCCGGATTAATGACGGGACCCAACCGCCTCCTGATTCCCATTCTGCGCCCCTCTTCTCCGCTCGCAGAGCTAGTGCTGACAGTGAGATGCCAATCGTTGCATGTGAAGCCGCCTCTAATCGAGGGCGGCTGAGCCGTGCCCAACGCATCCGCGCTACTTGATCCTCGAAAGGCAGACCAACGACAGTAACAACTAGTGCACCGGATGAACGTGCTTGTTCAGCAAGCCATGTGGAGGCTCCAGAGCCTACACCTCCTCCAAGTCCTGCAGCGATGAGAACGAGTTCCGCCCTGTCAAACATGTCCGCAAAAATGGAAGCGTGGGCTTTTGCCCAATCATGACCTAATTCAGGCAAAATCGCTCCCCCTGAACCCTCAGGACCGAGACATACTGTGGAGGCACTCTCCGAAAGATCAAGGGATAATGGATCAGAATCAACAAGAAGTAAATCGCAATCATCTTCCACATCGAGATGTGCATGGCTGGCCCAACGGCAACCTAGTCCCCCTACACCAACAAGAAGGAGAGCGCCATCCTGCATGAATTTCCCTCAATCGTAGGTTAGATACCGCTGATATCGGCGACGCTCATCTCTTGCCCAAGCGTTATCTGGTTCGATATCGAGGACCATTTGATAGTATTCGACTGCCTTCTCAAAATCCGAGAGATGGCGGCCATAAAGGTGGCCTAGATTGCTCAGTACTGGAATGCACAGTGGACTCTCATCCAACATCCCAAGGAGGATTCTCTCAGCTTCGGAGAGATCCATTGCCTCCATCCGCTCTTCGGCTAGATCAAGATGCTCAAGTTGAGCATCCGACAAACGGTAGGTGTTCTTCCACGCACGGCCCGCCATGAATCGTTCACTGCCGAGCAGGGGTTTCAATCATGCGGCGATATATAGATGCATAATGTCGAATAAAATATCAAGTAATTAGAGGGTATGATATAGAGGCATCTAGATGCTCCGCTGTCCATCGAAAAAGTAGCCTCTTTTGCGAACGTTAATATCCCCTTTTCAGGTGGCCTAGAACATGAGCATGTCCAGTCCGTGGACTGCGCCGGTTCGGCGCGCGCTGACGCTCTCTCTGCTCATGTTGATTTTGGCCTTCGGACCCGCTTCTGTGGGAGCTTGGCCGGGCGGCATAGGTTTCGACCAAGATGGCAAGGGAGATGTTGCATTGGCAGGCTGCACATGCCACAATGTAGATCCAAGCGGTTCGGTGACAATTGTCCTTGATGGTGTGCCTTCAGTATATATCCCCGGTGAAAATTATGACATGACCATTCAGGTCATCGGTGGCGCTGAATATCACTCTGGCGGAACCGAGTATAGTGCAGGCTTCTCGATGCGAGTCACCCAGGGAAATCTTGCTGCAGGTGAGGGTTCAGAAGACCACGTAATGTCGGCTCCAGAGAACTTCAATGGACCCGCCAGCGATGATTTGCAAACACTGACTCACACTGATAGCGGAGGAAATCTTGAATCTCGTTCATGGAACATTGTTTGGACGGCTCCTGAAACCGAGAGCGGCCCTGCAACAATTTGGCTTGTGGGAAATTCTGTCAATGGAGATGGCCAACCAGGCCCTCAAGACATGTGGAACCGACTCTCAGCAGTAATAATCGAGGGCACAGATGATAGCAATCGCCGGGCCGTATTCTCAGGTGACGGTAACATTGAGCCTCCTGCACCACCGTCCGATGGGCATACTGATCTCCACCACATGGGTGCAAAGTTCCGAGCCCACTGGCTCGGACTCCTCGGATTCGGAGCCGTGATCATAGTGCTAATATTCTGCGGATTCTTCCTCAGATATGGATTCAGCCGCCATTATGAAGGCAGGAGTAATCTGCTCCGACTCCGCATCAAACATTTACGCAGGGGTGATCAAGTTTGAAAGAAGACAAACTTCTGAATCTTCTCCGCGAAGTAAAGAGTGGAACAGTGAGTATTGAAGATGCTCGTACAGCTCTTGAAGGCGTATCCCTTACCGAAGATCAATACACATCAGCTGTCGAACATGGCGTATTTGGAAAGCCGAAATTAGGGACTGTAGTCCGTGCAACAATTTCACCCTCTGCAGAGTCCGGACTGATGGTTCTCTTCTTCATATGGGGCATCTTTTGGACTACCTATTGGGCATTCACCCTCACGTATGGACTCCTTAATGGATGGGACCAACAACAACTTGCATTCCACCTAGGGGCAGTCCTGATGACCCTGATTATGATGGGGATCATCTATCTTCGATTCGTTCTCCCAGATCTTGTAGTCGTCAAACATCGACGGAACAAGTTCATCCCTTCGAAGGATACAAATTCATGGAAGAAGTACGAATCTTGAGGTGATTATGATGGGCAGGAAATTCAAGTTACGCCAGGCACCAGGAGAGGCTAACGAAGTTACAGCTGGAGGCACCCGTCTCATCGATCGACGTGACTTCATTCGGCATTCGTTTAACAGCGCAGCAGGGG
>DAFJ01000099.1 GCA_002497905.1 Euryarchaeota archaeon UBA251 | reverse complement strand
CGAATCAGGCACATTATCTCTGATTCTTGTGAGTCAAGAACCGATTGTACATCTCTTTGAGGCTGCAGTGAAGTCGAGGTTCGGCCAAAGCAATCGCATTCGTCTCGAACGCTATGGCGAGGAGGAGCTTCGTGAAATTGTCTTGCAGAGGACTACTGCTTCCTGTCGCCCAGGCAGTGTTCCTGAGGAGGCACTATCACGGATATCTGGCTACGCAGCGAGTACCGGAGATGCTCGTCATGCTATCGAATTGCTCCAAAGTTCCATCAGAAGAGCAGAGCAGAGAGGAGGGAACGAGATGACTATCGAGGACATACAACCCAGTTCTCGCCTATCATCTAGTATCGAACCAGATATGGTCGATGGACTCACAGATCAACAGAAGATGGCCTTACTCGCTCTCTGTCGCCGCCTGCGTCGGGCCGAGACTGTATCTAGCGGCGATGCGGAGAAACTCTACCACGTTGTATGCGAAGAGTTCGGTAAAGAGAGAAGAGGACATACTTCATTCTGGGGATATATCAAGCGGCTTGAGGAGATTGGTTTTGTTTCAACACAGACAGGAAACGCCCTACAGGGGCGCGGTCGAACCACATTAATCAGAGCTGTAAACATCCTTCCTGCGACCATCGAGAAACGGCTGGAACAGGAACTGAACCGGAGTGCAAAGGGTGATTGAGCATCTACGAATGTAGCGAACCGCTCTTATAGGGGCCAATTGTCGGCGAGTTGCGGTGAGTACAATGTCGGACCGAGTCTTCAAGGCCGTTGTCAATGACTCCAAGACTAAGATGGAGCGTGAGAACGCGAAAGGAGACAAGCGAACTTACTCCCCGTCATACCAAACAGAGGTTTCTGGGAACAACTACAACGCGCTCCTTGGGAAAAAGATTGGAGACGATGTGTCTGGTATCAACATCCATGATGACATGAACGGTTACACCCTCCGCATCACCGGCGGCAGTGACAAGACTGGGACTCCAATGCGACCTGATCTCCATGGCGCAGGTGTTAACGCAGTCCTTGTCGGCCCAGGAACTGGCTACAAAGGGAAGCGTTACGTTCGCAAGAACGGGAAGGTCTACCGCTACAAATACGATGGCATTCGCCGCCGCAGAAACCTACGAGGTAACACGATTTCCGTGGACACTCGACAAATTAACCTCACAGTCGTAGAGAAGGGTGCTCGTGCCCTCGGCGACATCTTCGGCGCCGGCGAATCCAGCGACGAGTGAACTTGGAGTGGATGAAGCCTGTCCGTGCTACCTCGTCAACCAGAGGTCAACATCGGACTTGTTGGACATGTCGACCATGGAAAAACAACGCTGACGCGGGCACTTTCGGGTACATGGACGGACACTCATTCTGAAGAGAGGAAACGTGGCATCTCAATCAAGCTTGGATATGCCGACACCGCATTCTATCGGACCGATGACGGCCAGCACTATGCGATGGGCAAGCGCCCAGATGGAGGGAAGGATAATCCTAAGGAACTGCAGAGAACCATCTCATTCGTTGATGCCCCCGGTCACGAGACCCTGATGGCTGTCATGATTTCTGGAGCCTCGATTATGGACGGGGCTCTGCTCTTAATCGCAGCTAACGAATCATGCCCGCAGCCACAAACCCGTGAACACCTCGCGGCTCTACAAATCGCAGGTATCGAGAACATAGTAATCGTCCACAACAAAATTGACCTTGTTAGCCGAGAGCGTGCGATGGAATCACATCAGGAAATCAATGACTTCGTCAAAGGCACTATTGCCGATGGGGCGCCGATTATTCCCGTATCTGCTCACCATGATGTGAATCTCGACATCCTCATCGAGGCCATTGAAGACCGAATTCAAACACCTGATCGAACAGGAGAAAAAGAAGGTGTTATGCAAATCGCCCGATCCTTCGACATCAATCGACCAGGAGCCCGGCCGAGCCAACTCAAAGGAGGCATCATCGGTGGTTCGATTATTCAAGGGACATTTGCTGTAGATGACGAAGTTGTCATCGCACCAGGTCGAAGAATAACGAAGGGATCTAAGCAGTCTTGGGAGCCCATCGAGACAAGAATAATCTCAATGAAAGGAGGGGGTAGGGACCTTGATGAGATGCACGCAGGTGGACTCTGCGGTATCGCTACGCCTCTCGACCCTACTATGACAAAGGCAGACAACCTAACTGGACAGGTGATGGCAAGGAAAGGAGAAATGCCCCCTGTATGGGATTCACTCAATCTCGACCTCACCCTACTTGAGAGAATGGTTGCAGGTGATGAAGGAAGTGCTGACATCGTCAAGCCTCTTGCCCTTGGCGAGATGCTCATGATTAACGCCTCAACAGCCACATCTGTCGGCACCGTAACCAAGGTCTCCAAAGGCAAGACTACACTGACTCTACGGCTACCCATCTGTGCAGATATCACAAGTCGCGTGACACTTTCCCGACGTATTGATTCTCGATGGCGACTCATCGGGCATGGCACCATCAGCGGGTGAGCCCGTGCCCGACCTACTCATAGATGCCTGCGGCTGGGTTGCTGTCGTCGATGCGCGCATCAATATCGACCTCGAGATAGAACGGACTATTGGTCCAGCGAACTGGATCCTACCTGCACAAGCGAAAGAAGAGATTGAGCGATTAGCAAAAGGGCGCAACGACCTACTCCTGAATCTACTCACTGCTCGGGCCACAATTGTCGATGGTGGAGAGGGGCATACCGATGATGTCCTAGTCCATCTTGCACAACGCCTAGATGCACCTGTACTGACGGTAGATAAGGATCTAAAACGCAGACTTACCGCAGCTGGATGCGCTTATCTCGAAGTAGTACGTGATCGGAGCTTGCGACTAATGGACTGATTATGGTAGAGTGAATAATTCGTCGTCGCCATGCCCATCCAACCATCCAATTCTCACACCTGCGTCCACCCATGCATGAGCATAGTACACTGCACCAAAAGCACGAACTAGATCTCCAGCCTCAAGAAAATGGGCGGCATCCTTACGATAATCATCACACATCCGTAGCATGTCATTCAGACGCCTCTCTTCATCACTTCCGGGTGCGACAAGTGGTGTCGCCTTGGTTCGCGCCGCATCAGTGATGTCCATCGCTTCTTGAACACGCTCAACAGTCAACTCCTCCATCAATCACTCCCCTCCTGAAGTCCGAGAATCCTGCGCACATCCTCATCTCTACCCAGTGCCCTATAGAGTTCCAATGCCCGTGACCACAAACCTTCGTCCTCCGCCTGTTGTGCGGATTCAAACATCGTGGACCGTTGAAGCCAATCCAGACGACGGCGTTCCTCCTCTTCCTGTGTACGGCGACCTTCTGCTCTGATACCACTGATACCTGGCGCTATACTCCAACGGAGTAAACCCTCCTTCGTAGCAGTCAGTATACTGCCTGCTCCGTCCGATGAGATGTGATCGACTATGTCATCACCAAATCCAAGGTGATTCTCTTCCAATGCATGCCTGACTCGCCCTTCAAGATTCATCGTCCACCATCCGTCCATGCAGCGAACAGCCCGATATGGCTCAATGTCACCATCAGAAATACGCTCAAGCTCATCCCATCCGAAGGGATTCGGCACACCCTCATGTAACGCACCTTCGACATCGAGAAGAAGTAGCCGACCTCGTTCCAGAGAACTGCACCACATCCAACGTCGATCTTCGATACGTCGCTGTGCATGCTCACCATGTAAACGAACGCAACGTAATGCTCCATCGAGATCAAGCATCAGAAGGTGTTCCCGGTCTAACCATCCGACCAAAACGCGCATGGGCCCTACCCTGAGACGGCGTATGCCACGACCGTTTGGCCGGAATACGTGGAGATGGTCACCTCGATCGGCAGCAACCCAACCTCCACCAGGCCTAGAGAGAACCTGTCGATATCCTCCAGGAATACTTCTTCCATCACTGAGCGGACGACCACTGTGTCTGTCGAGAACATGGATTGATGTCCCTGTAAGAATTGCGACTGAGGAACCAGCAACCTCAATCGAATACACATCGAATATTTGATCGGACCTCCAATGTAGGCTTCCATCGCTTCGGAGTGAGAACAAGGTCTGTCCCGAAGCAACGAGGGCCCCGTGCTCATCAACTTCGACGTCGTTGACTGGACCTTCGACCTGATGACTCCAAATGACTTGCCAATCGTTCATTCATTCACCTCTGAAAAGAGGCTGGATGCAGCCTCTGTTAGCCGATAGTAACGGCTCCGACCTTCTGTTCGAACGGATAGATAACCAGTACGATTCAAATCATTGAATCTCTGAGATAAGCGAGAACGCCCTACTTGGAGACGCGCCTGCAATGCTATGTCCGATGGTGACACCTCGCGTTCAGCTGCTGCAGTTAGAATCTGTACATCCGCTTCAGACATCGTTTTCAGTCGCGTAGGATCCAATGGCTCATCTGGTTCCCAACGGGCCTTTCTGATGGCATGAATTCCATCTATGACCTTTCTAGCATTGAATATTGGACGATTTTGGCCTACAGGTGCCTCTGGAGGCGTGAATTCCTCCCAGGTAGGGGTAGGGGTAGGCGAGTAATCTGGAACAGCAGGAGGGGGAGGTGGAGGTGTCAAACTAGGGTCCATCCATAGTTGAGCGCCGTCCTCATCAATATCAGGGGGCCTAGAAGTCATCGGATCAATAGTGCGCATTTGAGGCCTAGCATCCGTAACGGGTGTCGATTCAGGGGCTTCAGTAGAGGGTGTAAGGGCATCTTTAGATTCCTCTTCAGGCCCCCAATCAATGGCTTCGATAATCTCTGTCGGAGGCGCCTGTGGGGCGAGATCCATTCGTACATTGGCTTCTCGCATCCGGTCTGCAAGCCCAGAAATTCCACTACGAGGGCGTCCAGGAACATTCACAGTATCTCTCTGGATAGTAACTTCCGGTTCAGGTAGTTCAAAATCAGATGATGGTTCAAGTCCAATTGGTTCAGAACTGATATTGACATCGGTTTCAGCATACATATCAGTTGCATGAATATCAGATACGGGTCCTGAATCCATTGGTAATAGTTCCGAATCATTGGAATCCGTTGCCTCATACGAGTCATCAAACACCTCCTCACCTAGATCTAACGTATTTTGGGGTTCAGATTCCATTTCCTCGGTTTCAAGATACAGTACCTGACTCTCATCAAAATCGATGACTTCGTCCTGATCCGCAATATGAATCACCTCCGGATCGAAGCCAATTCCACCGTAAGGGTCGTCATCGATGGATTCGAAGAGGGGGCGATTATCATCTTCAATATCAACCGAAGACACCTCTATATGATTCGTATCAAAGGATTCCAAGGGCTGATTTTCGACCTTGGAATCAGCAAACCAAGCGTCATAGCCGTCATCAATCACTTCACGAGAATGAGGTGGACTCACTTGGACTGGAACAACGGTAGTGGAAGGGAAAAGAGGGCGTTGAGGCTCAGGACGAGGGCCCATACGGCTACTAGATGAATGGGGGCCCCCTATGTTGGAATGAATTGAGGATGAGATTGGGAGTTGCTGGTTCATGAACGGGGCAGGCGGATCCCGATCAGGAAATCTCAGATGGCGCAAATGCAACCCACATTGGCGAACTATCTCTTTTGGATTGCCACCAGTGTAGGCATGTAGACGAGATATCCCGTCGCCTTGCTTGAGGATTGTCTCATGAGATACCGAATTCATCCTCAAATCGACCAACATACGTGTCTCTTCAAGTGACAACGGGAGAAGATGGTGAACCCACTCGAATGACCCCTCAATGTATTGGCCCAAATCGTGATACTGTGTATCACTCATGGAAACGACGGTCATAGCCCTCATCGTTTGTAGTGCAGGAACAATATTCTGAACAATTGCCAATAGATCTGAGGTAGGTATGTATGGATAATCAAAGGCTATGAGGTCTAAGTGTCCCGTTCTCCCTTCCAAATGATTTCGCAAGTAATCGGCAGCTGACTGAGGAGTAGGTGGAATTTGGAACTGATTAGTGAACTTGGCAACTGCCTCGTGAATGACGCCCGTGGTCTTTGTCTCCTCATTCCAGATATTACCGATATGGCGTGAATCCTCTGGAGCTAGGCAATTCAACAGGCTGGTCCTCCCTGAACCGCTTGGACCCACTATGAGGTGGGCGGCTGGCGTACCATGAGTCATTTGATCGATGATGAGAGAGGCCACCTCCTGGCGACCAACTAACATGCTCTGTTGAGAGTTATTCAGAGCGCGGACTATGAATGGGTCAGCACGAACGGTTGGACCTGTAGGGAGCCTTGTTGCACCAACCATCGCTGCCCCATCAGGGCACTGATATAAACAATTCACACAAATTCACATAATATTCACGCATTTCTCAATCGTTTTTTCAGACGCCAGAGGTGAAATACGATGGCTGAGAGACCATTTACAATTTGAAATTGACAGGAAATAACGGGAATTAACGCTTGGCAATAAAGCGTTAATTGCGTTAATTGCCCCATTTCAAAGAGGATTTCACTGCATCTTCGCGTGGGCAAGGGACATAGGATGCCCCGATTTCGGATAGAATGGGGCGAGACAATGCCAGTGGACGATAGTCGGATTAGTGGGTTCTACGCACTAGATGCAAATGAACGACGGAAGATCATAGCAGATTACACTGGAATCGGACTAGATGAGATGTCCGCATGGTCAAATCCTGATTCAATGGACGCAGATACAGCTGACCGCATGATTGAGAACGTTGTAGGCAGATATTCGCTACCAGTAGGCATCGGAATGAACTTTCTTGTTGATGGAATACCCCGACTAATACCCTTCTGTGTCGAAGAATCTAGCATAGTCGCGGCTGCAAGTAATATCGCAAAGCGTGCCCATCCCTGCGGCGGATTCCAAACTGAGATGGACCCCCCCCTGATGATTGGTCAACTTCAGATTCTTGATGTAGACGATATCCCTGCAGCCATCGATGCTATCGAATCTGAAAAGTTTAGCATAATCGAAAGATGCAACGACATTGAATCCACCATGATCCGACTTGGAGGAGGGTGCAAAGACATACGCTGTAGAACACTTGAGACAGAGTCGCAAACAATGCTCATCGTACACCTAGTCGTCGATACAAGAGACGCAATGGGGGCAAACGCGGTTAATACCATGGCTGAACGAGCAGCGCCCTGGTTTGAATCACTAACTGGAGGGCGTGTACTTCTCCGCATCCTGTCGAATCTTGCGACTGAGCGGCTTGCACGAGCAACAGTTCGACTCTCTCCAGAAGCAATATCCAGTAAAGGAGATGCAGAAGAGGGGCGCAGAATCATCGAGGACATCATCCTAGCCTACGAATTCGCTGACGCTGACCCTTGGCGTGCTGCAACACACAACAAAGGCATCATGAATGCTGTTTCTTCCATTGGAGTAGCCTGTGGCCAAGATTGGAGGGCTATCGAAGCAGGGGCGCATGCCTATGCCGCTCTAAGCGGAAGATACCGATCCATGACACGCTGGTGGATTGACGGAGACGGTTGGATCAACGGGTCAATCGAGATACCGTTAGCCGTTGGGACTGTCGGAGGTGCCTCGAAAGTACACCCAGTCGCAAGATTGAATCTCCGATTAGCCGATGTAGATGGGTCCCAAGACCTCGCATCCCTGATGGCCTGTGCTGGATTGGCGCAAAACCTCGGTGCGATGCGCGCCCTAGCTACGAAGGGGATCCAAGCAGGACATATGCGCCTTCACCTCCGGAATATGGTAATCTCCGCTGGAGCTGATGGAGACGAAATAGACGATGTTGCAGATGCTGTTCGTAACCATGGAGGCGCAATCACACAATCCTTGGTGGATACGATGCTAGCGAAACATCGGCAAATCTAGTCCTCGAGGTCATCCTCTGTGCCATCAGATTCTGGAACGAAATCCATGTCTCCTACATCGGGATCTAGTTCTCTAATTGAGTCGACTAGATTCTGCGACGTGATACCTGAATCCTCCGCCTGCCCCCTAAACCACTCTCTAACCTTCTTTGGCTCAGTGTGAGGGCATTGAAAGCGCTCAGCGAAGTAGCGAGTTGTCCGCAAACGACGAGAATTACCTTGTCTACGGCGGTCGACTAAGCCAAGCCGTGCTAATGCACGGACGTAGTCATAGGCAATAGGTCCCATCATCTGGACTAGATCACTCTGCATCATGGGCTGATGATAGGCAATAAGTGCAGCAGCACGTTGAAGTCTGTCAGGAATATCACCACGAAGTTCACTCGGTAGATGTGCTGAAAGACGCGGGTGGACTTCCATGGACCATCGACCTCCAACCTCGACAATTGAAAGAGCACTGTCTCGTCTACGACGGTACTGGTTCTGCAGCGTAGTCAGAGAATCGACAACCACAGACTCAGGATGCCCAGACTGCTCGGATATCTCGGAGGATTTCAACGACCGACCAGAGCAGAACAACAATGCCTCTACGATGGATTCGATGGATGGATCAGTCATGCCTCCACCTCTTCAAGGGTAATCCCACGCTCACGAGCAATAGCGACGCATGCTTCGTCAAACGTCTCAACTTTCGGCCAACGGTCCCGAAGAAAGATGCGCCCTTGATTCGCTTCACCCATCTGCCATATTTCCGCGAATCCGCGGTGTGTTAGGAATAAGGAAGCAACAAATCCAGAAATCTCGCCCTCTGCTTCCGCTTCATCTTCCGATGCGCCTTCTTCGACAGCGATTGATGAAAGGTAGGTACGAACATCAGCAAGTTCGACAGGTGAACCATCTCTCCCAAGTTTCCGTAATGCTGACCAACAACGCTGTATATCCTCCTCTAGGTTTTCACGATGCATCCTCGATGATACGTTCGCCATGGCCTCCTCGACGTCCACCTGATGGCGAATCCGAGCAGCCTCCCTTAATCGGCGATCTTCAGCCTGATCGTGCGCTGCCTTGAGTGAGAATAACATCTCAGAGAGAGTAACAGGGCGCGATTCCGTAGTTCTACGAATACGACCCTGGAAAAGACCTGGGAGGGCATCCTTAGCACGGCCGGTCAGAACATTGACTGAGAATCCATACTCATTATCATCAAAATCGGCCTCCCACCCAATGTCAGACATCCAATCATCGTCATCAACTTCATCTTCCCAATTTTCATGTCGCTCAATAAGAGAAAACGTCTGAGCATGGAGGATATTCCAAGCCATACGAATGAGGCGGCCGCAACTTGGTAGGTCGATATTCTCAGCTGTCTCGATTCGCTCACCGAACAGATCAATGAACATCGTCAAATCAACATCCCATGGGTCAAGAGATTCGGATTGGAACAACTCGAAAACTAGGGCGATTGAGCGATCAACAGGGTCAGCAAGCATCTGATGCTCCCCATTCTCCATCTCCGCAATCTCGACTAACCTATCGATAAACGGAATCGCATCCGCATCCTCCTCACCACCCAAAAGACGTGTTACGATATCAGCACGCAAATCATGAGATACAAGAGGTTCCAAAGAGAACCACCTCACTCCTCAATGTCCGATTCTTCTATGATCTTGGATTCAGAAGCCTCTGATTCAGAAGCAATGGCTTCTTCGAGGCGACTCTCCCATTCAAGACGCTCATCAAGATCTTCCTTAGTATCGGCTGCACGATCGCCAAGATGAGATATGCTGGCCGCTTGAGAATCATCCTCTGGAGGATCAACTTCAGTTGCTTCAACTTCAACCCCATCTTCACGGATGCCTCCAAGGCTCTCAGGCGTAGGTAGTGCATCTGGCACCCTAGGACGGTCCTCCAGCCTCGGAAGTTCCTCAAGGCCTTCCATCTCAGCCTTAGCGGCTTCCTGAGCTTCACGTTCGCGCTCTGCTGCCTCTCCGAGTTCAACTGCTGCATCGCGATCGAAATTCATGATTAGGCGACTACAGCCGTCACCACCATGAGTCACGCCGATGTGATGATCTGCCAGTTGTAGGCTGACCTTACGTAACGTAACCATGAGGAACTGAGCTCGCTCGCTTCGAAGACGACAGAGTTGAGCGATACTCTCTGCATTGAATGAATCGAGATTTTGATCGACCTCATCAAAGTAGTAAAACGGCGAAGGTTCGAAATCCTGTATCGCGAAAATGAGAGCGAGTGCAGCCATCGACTTCTCGCCACCAGAAAGTAAGTGAAGTTCGATTTGGTTGCTCTTTCCTGGAGGTTTTGCCCACATCTGGAGGCCACCAGAAAATGGATCATCTGGATTCTCAAGACGTAAATCTCCGGCGCCACCTGGTTGTAGAATTCGGTAAACTCGACTAAAGTTCGCAGAGACGCGATCAAGGACATCGGTCAAGCGAGTCCTACGCTCTGTCTCTAACTGGTCTGCTATAGCAAGAAGTCGCTCACGGCGCTCACGGAGTGCATTCGCATCGGCTTGAAGTTGAGCAACCCGTGAGGCAGCCTCATCATACTGCTCAATAGCAAGTAAGTTTACGCTGCCCATGTTAGATACACGCCGTTCAAGATTCCGAACCTTCGTCTCGATTTCAGTAAAGGCAGGAATAATCTCATTCTCCGCAGGGATAGAAATCTCATTCTCAGCCATCTCTTCAACGAGATCCTTCAGTGCAATGTGCTTGCGATCTATCTCGGCGTTGAGTTCCGTTATACGAGTCATAATCGTGACCCTCTTGGAGCCCATCGCATCCACTTGAGCCTTTAGCGTCGCACGCTCCTCAAAGTGAGAGGTCCGAAGTTCGTCCAATTCACGATGCTCTTCGCTTACCTGGCTGTGTGCTTCCTTGAGTTCATCGAGTTCAGCAACCCACTCCACTTTGTCGATCTTGATCTGCTCAATCTCTGAGAGGCTGTTCTTGGAGGTCTCTTCAGCATCCTTCTTGCGTGCTTCGAGCTTCTCCACCTCCTCCTCCATCATACTCAGACGTTCCCTGCCAGTGGTGAGAGTTGATTCCGAGGAAAGTGCGTCCCGAGACGACTCAGTGTACTGTGTCTCCGCATCACGCAAACGCTTCGCAAGATGTTCAGGGGTCTGAGAACGGAGTTGTTCTAGGAGGCGATCACGCTCATCAACCGCAGCATCTCTGGCGGCCTCAGCCGCTGCAGCGCCCGATTCGACCTTCTCAAGAGCCTTAGATTGGCGTGCAAGGTCCTTCTCCGCAGCGTTCACCTGATTGATGAGATCTTTCTGGAGATTCTTGGCACGTTGTAAATCGGCCTTTACCTCGCGGAGACGTAAACTACCGTCAATGTCAGATACCTGAGACATCTTGTCACGAATCGTCTTCTGTGAGATCCTATTTTCCTCCAAAGCACTAGTCACAGTCATCAGGACAAGTTCGGCCTCTGATAGGGCGACTTGTGCTTTCTCTACAGCAGATAAGCCGGGGGCTTTCCCACCACCGAAGGTTGCTGGTGGGGCCTTGCTAGCTCCACCAACCATCGCTCCAGATGCTTCGAATACTGAACCATCGACAGTGACCATCCGAACACCGCCCATATTCTTCCTTGCAATCTCCATATTCTGTACGATGAGAGTATCCCGAACGGCGTTCCGAACAGCATTCTCAATTGACTCATCGAATTCGAGTAGATCAGCAGCAAATCCAACAATGCCAGGTTGCCGAGAGACCATCAGAGAACGGCCACCTGCACGACGGACTTGCATTTTGTTGAGGGGCAGGAATACCGCACGGCCTAGACGATCTGCCTTGAGGCGACGAATACATTGGGTTGCGACCTCGTCATTCTCGACAACGATGTGATTCATCCCCCCACCTAGAGCATAAGATAGAGCGAGAGCGTGTGCTTCGTCCTTTGGACAACAGAGTTCGTTAAGTGGGCCAAGGATACCTTCGATGCCCCCGCTGTCGCGAATCGCACAGATAGCAGCCACGGCTTGCGCCTGATTTGATGAGCGGCCAGAGCGACTCTCCATCTGCTGCTGAGATCGAACGAGGGCGCGTTCTGCCTCGTTCCTATTGGCTCGAGCACGACCCTCTTCACGTTGGAGAGTAGTTTGCTGATTATCTAGGCGACGTAATTCCTCTCCAAGACGCGTCCGCTCTTCTG
>DAFJ01000015.1 GCA_002497905.1 Euryarchaeota archaeon UBA251 | reverse complement strand
CTCGATCATCCTCCCACATTAGCCAATTACCTGCACTTTTGAGCGGAGTAGGGTCTGATGAAATCATTTTTTCCGGAGGAGCAGGGCCGTGGATCCAGGACGCCCGTGGCGTATTCAAGTGGACTTCGCCTGGTAATCACGCCTCTGTACTTGCAATCAAACAGATTCCAAACGGCCGACCCCTTTCCGGCTGGGGATTCGAAAAGCGAATGACCGACTCGAAGGATAGTCACGAAATCGATCTCCATTCAGGTACAAAGCGGATTGAAGACATTTGTAATATCCACTTAGAGAAATATGGGTGGCTACCCCCTATGATGGGCTTTGGCAATTCAACTCGGCATGGGATGGCTCAGACGAGCCTGCCTCGCCTTATTGCTGAATCAAACAACGTGATGAAAGGAGAGGTCCATTTTGAGCACTCTACCTTCACAGGATTCGCAAAGGACGTTCGAAAGTGGGTTGGGCGCAAGACCCTCTATGCCTACGATGGGGAGATGCGGCATGGCTGGGATCACTCTTTGCATAGTGGAGCTATTTCCGCACGAATGTATCTCAAACGAATGAATGACCATACGGTTCGCCTTCTAACACATGGCCTCGAACCCCTCTGCGCAATAAGTTGGTTCCATGGAGGACGCAACCGAAACGACCGACTCAGGGCTGCATGGGATATTGTCCTGAGAAACCATGGTTCCAATGAATTGGGAGGGCTTGGCCCAGACTCCGTCCATATGGATATGGAAGATGACTTCCGGCATGCTCAGGAAACTATTGGAATGGTGATGGAAGATGTGCGAATAGAACTCGCAGATGCAATGAATCTTCACCATATTGATCGAGATGCTGTGCCTCTTTTGATTAACAATCCGCTAGGTGTTGAATGGTCCGGGATGCTCCCAGTAGATCTCGCTGTTCCTGCCTACCGAAGTTGGCTAGATAGTGGAAATCCCGTTCATCTTGAGTTCTCCAAGGCGCCCAGAGATGCTGAACTGATTAGCGACATCGTGCAGGTCGCACCTGAACCGGACACGCATCTCCATCGTGATAGCCATGTGGATCTTGAATTGCCTCGAATTCGCGGCCGTGTCCAAGTGTACCGGCTACCACCGGGGATTCATGTCTTACATGCAATTCCAGGCCACGCTAGTCCATCGACACTACCGGATGCTCCAGTTTCCACAGAGGTAGACACTGGACAACTCCGAGCAATGGAAAACGGACACCTCCGCATCGAGTTCCTCCCTGACGGACGCTTCGACCTCATCGACCTCGCTACAGAACGACGTTTCCCTGGAATCGGTAGATTGGAAGACGTAGAGGACGCGGGTGATGCTCACGACTACAGTGCAGGTGGTCATCCTGGCCCCCAAGAAAACTCGATGGTGCTCCGAGCACAACCAGTAGATCGACGCCTCCACGATGGAGACATAACACGAATTCAAACCACCACTATGCTCCAGAAATCTGACGAGTGGTGTGCTACGGCGCATATCCGTGTCGTCTGGAGCGTCCCGGCCTACTTCGACCCTGTGACACAGACCCGAAGCATAGAGCTCGGGACCGTTGTTATCGATCACTTCGTCAGCCTTCGCCTTGGGGCAAAGACCGTCGATGTTGAGACATGGGTGGATAATCGAGCTGAAGACCACCGTCTCCGTATGATCGTACCTACTGGAATGCATCTCACTCATGCAAACGTTGGTTCTCCCTTTGATGTAGTGCGTCGTCCAGTCCTACATCCACATGACCCAACATGGCACCAGCCACTCGTACCAACGCAACCCATGGAACGATTCATCGCAGTTGAAGGAACTGAGGATGGACATAATGAAGGAGGATTCGCACTCATTGCACCCGGAGTAAACGAATACGAGGTTGTACTGTCAGATGATTCAGATCCTGGAGGTTACGACATTGCTCTAACTCTAGTCCGTTCTGTCGGATGGACTTCACAAGCTGGCTTCGCATCTAGGCCCAGTGCTGCCGATGCGATTATCGCCGCGCCGGGTGCACAGTGTATTGGATCATCAATCGTGCGATGGTCATTGATGCCCTATACTGATGGATGGAGTGATGCCGATGTCCACGGAGCAGCCGAACGTTTCTCCACAAATGCCACACTTCATTCAGCGATGAAAAAGCCACTTCCAAATGGGTTCTTTGATGAGGCATTAACTCCAGGGACTATTGGACGCAGTATGACTCACGTCCGATTCGATGGAGATGGGCCAGCTCCTACCCTGTCCTGTTTCAAACCGTCCGAAGATTGTGGAGCAATGATTCTGCGCGTATACAATCCAACCGGGACGGACTGGAATGGACGAATCCACTCTGACATTGCTCTGGAACGGGTGCACGAATGTAGTATGGTCGAAAATGCTCGTAAAAAGAAGATTGATCTGAAAAACGGTTCCTTTGAGGCTAGTGTTCCTGCTGGGGCCATCATACAATGGCGATTATCCTGAATCTGGAGCCGAACGATATGAAGGCACGCGCGCCAACAAGAATCGACCTCGCAGGAGGGTGGACGGATGTGCCACTCTATGCAGCCGGATTCGGAGGAGAAGTTGTCAACTTCGCCATTAATCTCCACGCGACTGCAACTGTGGCCACTGATGACGATGGTTGCTTGATTTCCAGTCATAGGAGCACGACTCCCCTTGGAGGTGGCCTAGGTACAACTGGGGCCGTCAATGTAGCAATGATTGGTGCAATTGACGGCGGGAAATCAGATCCACTGGAAATCGCAGAGAAGGCTTTCCAATTTGAGATGGAACTAGGAAACACAGGGGGGCGACAAGATCAGTGGGCTGCGGCCTTAGGTGGTTTCAATCACTTGATGTTCATCGGGAATGACGTCGAACCACTACCACTTGAACCTCCAATGAGTGCAAAGAACTGGCTTTCCAAACATCTACTCCTATTCGATTCTGGTCTCCGCCACGTCTCAGGAGATCTCCACGATTCTGTCTGGGAACGGTTCAAAGAGAATGATGAGGATGTCCACGCAGGCCTCCTTATTCTCCGTCAAGCGGCACGAACAATGGCAGAAGGTCTCAATCGAGACCGTCGAGACAGTGTAGTCGAAGCCCTGAATCGGGTATGTGAAGGAGTAGACCTAATCGATGAAACCATACATGCGCCGTTCAAAACAGTCGTCGAACCATTACTATCTACGAAACATGTCATGGGTTGGAAGGCAGTAGGAGCTGGCGCTGGAGGATGTGCTATCCTCCTTGTTCGACCAAGTGCGCAAGATGTAGTTACTCAGGCTTGTACGGATGCTGGGTGGTCACGAATTGAATGGGACTACGACGATGAAGGACTTGTCATCGATTCGTGAGGTTCAAGACCGTCCAATCAATGACCATGCATGGCTCTCAACCAACATCTTGCATCAGAGGAGGACTTTCTCCTAATCACCACCGATGTCTGCTGGTATTGTGTCCGTGCAAAACGAGCTCTGGAGGCTAAAGGTCTGACATACATCGAGGTCGACGCACATCAAGACCGTGAAACACACATGGAAGCGACGGTCCAGACTGGATGGAGAACTGTACCTGTAATCTATGACCTAAGGGGCGATGAACCCGTTTTCGTAGGTGGTTCCGATGAACTCATCGAGTTACTGAAGTAACCCAATCGACGATTTTCTCCTTCTGTGACAAATCTACCATGTGCCCCTTTGCATGACGAAGGTCAAGAAGTGGGCAACCTGCATCCATTAACGCATCATATACTTCCAGACCTTGGTACATCGGCACCATCTCATCACGTTCCCCGTGCATCCACACTGCAGAAATCGGATTATCACGCAAATGTTCTACGACACACTGAGGCCTGAGAACCTTGCCAGAGATGAGAATGAGGCCCTTCACAGAGTATCGAATAGAGGGGTGTTGCATAACCTCAAGGGCCATAGCAGCCCCTTGAGAGAACCCCCCTATAATGAGGTCATCCTCAGGAGCTTCTTGGAGGATATGATTGACGATTATTTCGACGGAATTCTCAACCTGCAGGATAGAGGCCTCATCAAGCGGATCGGTGGGCGGTGCATCCCGAAGCCACCAAGCAAAACCTCGGTTTGGATGAGGTATGGATGCCTGAGGTAGAATCAAACTCATACCTGGAGAAAGTATAGATTCAGCGAGGGGACGAATCATTTCGGCTGTTCCAGTGAGACCATGCATCATCACTAGAGTAGGCATGTTGCAACCTCACAGTGTCCAAGAACGGACAAGAGCACCAGCAACTTTGAGATGAACAAAAGAATCTTGGCCTCTTAGAGTGACAGTGATTGAATGGTCGCCGGAATTAGATGGGATAGTGCCAAATGAACCCTTTTCTGTTGATCCTGCACCCCATGCTCGAGTCAAAGGAGAAGCACCTTGGTGGTCTTTGATACTGAGTGAACCGGAGCCACCTTGCTGACTTATTTCAACATCTAAATACCAAACTAAAGTATCCCATGCCTCGTTTGGGGAATACCCCTCATCGAGAAACGTATCGTAAATTTCTTGATCATTTTCCTCATACAAATTATCGTGTATATCCCCTGCACGGTAAAAGAAAACATCTCCAGAATAACCCGTTTTCTTTTCATTGAGATTCATTTGTAAGTGATCTACTCCCTCATTGTCAGTCCAAAGTAGGCTCTTGATGAAACCCTCTCTGCCACTGAATACATAACTCAAAGTGTGACCTTCACCAGATGTTGCAGAAACGGTGACCTCTCCGTTGTAGATACTGTCAGTATTTGCACTCCAATCTTGACCTAAGAGCCTGAAATTCCACGTGTTGCCAACTTCCCAAGGGAAATTGAAAACTGGCTGAGGCTCCCCATTCTCATAAACTGACAAACCGTCCATTGTAACTCTGCCTAAGAATGGATTGTGATTGATTACTGCATGTCTTTGAGCCTCGCCTTCTGACGATATACCTAGCATGAATAAGCCATCATCCTCACGAATATCTGCGACTACTAAGCGAGTACTGTCTTCTCCGAACTCTGGAGTGATGAATGTGTATAGCCACTGATCACCGATTTGCCAGTCGGGCAGGGCTAATTCGTCATTGGTAGTATTGCCAATATCGGATTCTGTAATTGTCCCATCACTGATACAGCCCGCAAGGCTGACTGTCATCATCAATAGCGACAACAAGTAAGCACGCATACTAAAGCCCACAGCGGCGCTATTTTTCAGCCTTCACCAAGGCCGATAGCAATTACAACTGCAAGAATACCCATCAATTCAAAGAGCGATTAATGGAACAATGACTAGGCTTACAATACTCATCAACTTGATCAGAATATTCAGAGAAGGACCAGAGGTATCCTTGAACGGGTCTCCAATTGTGTCACCAATTACAGCTGCAGAGTGAGCGGCATCGCCCTTTTCTGCACCATCAATATGGCCTTGCTCGATTGCCTTCTTCGCGTTGTCCCAAGCACCACCAGCGTTTGCCATGAAGAGTGCCATGAGAACACCAGTCACGGTTGCACCTGCAAGAAGTCCACCAAGTGACTCAGGACCAAGAATAAGGCCCACAATAACGGGAGAAGCAATTGCTACGACACCTGGTGCAACCATTTCTCTTAGAGCAGCCTTGGTAGAAATATCAACACATCGAGCGCTGTCTGGCTTAACTCCTGGCTTGCCCTCGAGCAGACCGTCAATTTCCTTGAATTGACGGCGGATTTCAGTAACCATCTCACCAGCTGCCTTACCTACACTAGTCATTGTCATAGCAGCGACAACAAAGGGCAGTGCGCCACCGATTAGGAGACCTATCACGACCATAGGGTTAGTGAGTTCCATTGTAAACGTCGGATCCAAGGCCTCGACTGCTGCCTTGAATGCTGCAAATAGAGCGAGAGCGGTCAAAGCAGCACTACCAATTGCGAAGCCTTTGCCCACAGCGGCAGTTGTGTTCCCAATGCTGTCCAGAGCGTCGGTAATTTCTCGAACCTCAGAACCTAGTTCGCCCATCTCAGCAATGCCGCCCGCATTGTCTGCAACCGGGCCATAAGCGTCAACGGTCATCGTGACTCCCACAGTTGCAAGCATACCCATAGCAGCCATGGCAATACCATAGAGGCTCGCAAAGTCGTTTGCGATATAGATACCAATAGCCATGAAGACAATTGGAACAAATACCGATTTCATACCGACAGACAAACCTGCAATGGCATTAGTCGCAGGGCCCGTCTTGGACATCTCGCCAATGTAGGGGATGTCACGGACGCGAAGGCCCATGACTGGCTCTATACCAGTATAGTATTCCGTTGCAAGGCCAATGAGAATACCTACAACGGAACCGGCAATAACTGCGTATAGAGGGCCAAAGGCGTTCTCAATTCCTGCAGCTGCTGCAAGAGTTTCCATATCCATACCAGCCGGACCCATGATTAGGTAGCCGCCAACCCAGAAGAGGCCGGCTCCAATGAAAGTCGTGTAGCGAAGAGCAGCCGCAGCATCGCTCATATTCTTGAGGACACGCATGGAGAAAACAGCGATGATACTGGCTAGGTAACCCACCAAAGCAAGGGCAATGGGAAGCAATACGAGAGCACCTTGGTATTCTGCAACAGCCTGTTGTGCTGCGGCAATTCCTCCTTGTGCCAAGTCGGTTTGTCCAGATGCGATCCATGCTGCACCTGCTTCCTGCGCAGCTAACTTTGCAGTAGCACCAGCAGCGGCTGCAATGACCATTGCAGCAATGATTGAACCGACAAAGGACTCGAAGATGTCTGCACCCATCCCTGCAACATCTCCGACGTTATCGCCAACGTTGTCAGCAATTACACCAGGGTTTCGAGGATCGTCCTCAGGTATGCCAGCCTCAACCTTACCGACGAGATCAGCACCTACATCTGCAGCCTTGGTATAGATTCCACCTCCAACACGAGCGAAAAGAGCAATACTAGATGCACCCATACCAAAACCAGCAATGTAAGGTATCGCATCAAAGGATGGATCAGCCCCATAGGGTCCGAGCCATAGGTACATCCCGGAGACGCCGAGGAGGCCTAGGCCACCCACAGCGAGACCCATTACGGCTCCACCGTTGTAGGATACTTCTAGAGCCTCAGCCTGTCCACCATTCTTGGCAGCCATTGCTGTGCGCCCGTTAGCTGAAGTGGCACTCCTCATACCGGAGTAACCGGCAAGAACCGAAGCAAGAGCGCCGAACAGGAAGGCCGCGGCTGTCTGCCAGCCGAGAGCATCGTTCATCTCCCCACCACCTAGAAGGAGTAGGGCTACGATTCCAACGAATATCGCGAGGTACCGATACTCGGCACCAAGGAAGGCCATGGCGCCACGCTGAATCTGTCCCGTGATATCAGCAACGACCTCGTTGTCAATCACGATTGAATCGTTGCGTCGATACAGGAAGAAAGCCGTCAGTAGGCCAAATGCGGCTAGCGCAATGCCAATCTGTGCAAGTTGTTCTGGTTCCATTTCATTCACCTATGACTCACAGCGACATTGGACCCATATTTAATTGGAATCTCAAGCAAAACCATTCCACCCCTTGTTTCAAGCCATGAATAAAATGACGGATGCTCAAAATATAGGTTCACAGAGGCGTTGATTGATAGAGGGGGACGACTTCCGATAAATGATGGTCGACAAGCAACTCATCTTGGATTCGGTTGGCCCAGTTCAGGCTGTGCTCGATGCCCATGATGGGATTGTAAATGTCGTTGACACCACAGATGGGATAGTTACCATCTCACTAGAAGGCGGCTGTACAGGTTGTGGAAGTACACCAATGACTGCCATGCAGATATATTACTCACTGATGAAACTCGATGAGGTCAATGATGTTGTGTTCCTCAACGGAGAATTGCCTGAATACATGCGCCAATTCATCGATGAGAAATTGGCTAGCGAAGCCGAATAATAAGGTGTCTGAGTGATTTACTCCTCTGATTCTCTCTCTTTACGCGCCTTCATCAGGTGATGTGGATTGGGTTCACCTTGGATCTCTTCACCTCTAATCGGAATAATCTGTCCCACTATTCCTAGGATTACAAGCATGAGAGCAAGGAAGTTAGCCAATGGTTCCGTATCCCAGAACTCTTCCCCCAGGCGATCGAAAATGATTAACCCGGCAGCGGTTAGGAAACATAGCAGTGTGACGGCATTGTGCGCAATACGTTCCATTCTTACTGACCGTGCAAGGGTGCCTATCGAAATCCAGATGACTACAATCATACCGCAAGACCAAGATAGTATGGACTCGGCGAGTTCGAGCATTATCCTGACCACTCTGGCGAGGGGCTCAAGTAGGCTTTAGTTGATGCCTTTACCAGCATCAACAGCGTTACGTCTGATGATTCAGCGCGTAGGGCCACTAACACTCGTTTATACATCATACGTCACCCCGGGCTCGTTATGGGATTAAAGAATCCACTAAATTTGACACGCCGGAGTGGCGCAATGTTTGCGCTCCTATTGACTGCCCTGACCATGATTGGTACCGTTGCCGCGGAAACAAGTTTGTTGCGCGAAGATGATACCGTAGGTGCATCCTTCTGGATCGCTACAGCGATGATGTTTGCAGCAACTGCATTCTTCATCATGGAGCGTGGAAGTGTTGCCCCAAAGTGGCGCACATCGATGACCGTTGCAGCACTGGTTACCGGTGTCGCATGGTATCACTACACATACATGCGAGAGGCATGGGCGCAGACTTACGCTCTGGGCGCAGGTCAGAGCCCCCTAGTACTCAGGTATGTCGATTGGCTCATCACAGTCCCACTCCAAGTAGCCGAATTCTACCTGATTCTTGCTGCTGTCGGCGCGGCCACTGCAATGCTGTTCTGGCGCCTCTTTGGCGCATCACTAATTATGCTGATCAGTGGATACCTCGGAGAAGCTGGCCACGCACCCGAGATGCCAATGCTGGTCATCGGATGTCTCGCTTGGTTCTACATCATGTATGAGGTATGGGCAGGCGATGCAAAGAAAGGAGCAGATACTGCTTCTGAAGGAACACAGTTCGCTTTCCGCGCTATGGCAATCATCCTGACTGTTGGATGGGCCATCTATCCAATTGGATATTTCATGGGAACCGGAACTGACCCGAATGTTGACTTCCTCAACATCCTCTACAACCTAGCTGATTCAGTCAACAAGGTTGCATTCGGACTAATGGTGTGGTACGCTGCGACCATGGACACGAAGGCATCCGAGTCCGAGGAATGAGATTCAAGATTGGCTACCGATCTCTGAAATGACCCCCATGAGGAGGGGGATGGGTCCCATGTTGCCCATCCCTCCCTCAAACCTCATCTAAACGATGCTTCAAGACCCGTCGGCAAAATGTCTCCTGCATGGCGATGATCCACGGGTGGAGCCTCCCGCGTACTCGGAGAGAAGAACCTCCTCTTTTCTCGAAAAGCCAGGTCATCTCAGTCCTTGAACAAGTAGGGATACTTCTCCAACTTGTAGGTGCGAACCCTTTCCGGATTCGAGCCTATGAAAACGCAGCTCGTACTCTATCCAGTCATGAAAGTGACCTATGGAGCGAGATTGAAGCCGGGACATTGACCGACATCAAGGGAGTAGGTAAAGGAATTGCTGGACTAATTTCCGAAGCCCTGAGTGAAGGGACTTGGGGCGATCTTGAATCGCTCTACGAACGTGTCCCAAGGGGGCTTATCGAAATGCTCGGCGTTCCAGGACTAGGCCCAAAGAGAATAAAGCAATTTTACGACGAACTCGGAATTGAAAGCGTCGCAGAACTTCAATCAGCAGCTGAGGAAGGGGCGCTAGCATCACTTCCCAGAATGGGCAAGAAGATGGAAGAGAAAATCATCGAAGGCATCAATCTACTAGCACGATTCACCGGACGAAGGCGACTGGATATTGGCCTGATGTATGGAGAGGCATTTGAATCTCGAGTTGCAACAATTTCGGGAGTCCAAAGAGCACAACTTGCTGGATCTGCTCGTCGACGTAAGGAATCAATCGGTGATCTCGATGTTGTCGCTGCAGTCAATCTTGAGGATGCGCAGGATGTAATGGAGGCCCTGATATCCATCCCTGGAGTTGCTGAGGTTAAGGGCGCAGGTGATTCAAAAGTCAGCCTGATTCTTGAATCCACATTATTCGACCACCACGCTCCCTCCACAACACTCGATGGGGCCGTTCTCAACGCCCTTGGTGGAGATGCTTGGGAGGAATTGGAGGCTAATTCAACAATTGATGCTCAAGTTCGTCTTGTCCCTCCACACGTCTTTGCATACACCATGGCATACTTCACAGGAAGCAAGGAGCACAATGTCCGAATGCGGCAACGGGCCCTAGACCTTGGACTCCGATTGAATGAGTTTGGGTTATTTCCTGTAGATGCGGCTGGTGATTCCAAGGGCTATGAAGCAGCAAAGGAGCACGGATTACCCGCCTCCGAGGAATCGGACATTTACACCCACCTCGGGATGAAATGGGTGCCACCTGAACTGAGAGAAGACACTGGTGAGATTGAAGCCGCAATGTCAGACAATCTCCCTGACTTAATTGAACCAGCACAAGTGAATGGAGCACTACATAACCACACCACGGCCTCTGATGGAACTGCAACTCTTGAGGAAATGGCAGAGGCTGCAATGAAGCTCGACTGGCAATTCCTCGGCATAGCAGACCATTCCGAGGCACTGAATATCGGAGGGAGGAGTATAGGCATTCCAAATGAGGAAGTCGCTGAACAGGGAGAAGAAATACGTGTACTTAACGAGAAATGGGTCGATTCAGGAGTCGATTTTCGATTGCTACATGGATCCGAATGCGACATTCTCGCAGATGGGAAGCTAGACTACCCGGAAAATGTTCGTAGAAATCTCTCCCACGTTGTGGGTAGCGTTCATGCTCTCGGTTCTTGGAGAAATCGAGACGAGATAGAAAATACAGAGACGCTGATTCGTGCAATTGAAGACCCTACCTTCACCATACTAGGGCATCCAACTGGCCGTATCATTGGAGGAAGAGATGGATTTCCTGTAGACATGCATGCAGTCCTTAGGCGCATGGGTGAACTGAATCAAGAAGGGGCCCTCAAAGCCTGTGAGATTAATGCGAGCCCATACAGATTGGATCTCGATTGGAGGCTCTGTAAATATGCAAAAACGCAGGGTGTGCCAATTGTAATCAATCCAGATGCCCATTCTCCACAGGGGCTCAGTGATGTGTGGTTTGGTGTACAAATCGCCCGAAAAGGTTGGCTTGAGAGTAACGATATTCTCAACTGCTTGACCGGTGCAGAAATTGAGCAACGGATGATTGAGGGGCGATCATGAAACGAATAGAGAAAGCGG
>DAFJ01000033.1:5374-56278 GCA_002497905.1 Euryarchaeota archaeon UBA251 | reverse complement strand
ACCACATCAATTTCGTCAGCCCCCTCTGAGAGTGCAAATTTCACATCCTCAGTTCGAAGATTGATATCTCCGTCAGGATCAGGAAATAGTCCCGCTGCGGATGCAAGTAGGATGCCTTCATCCAATAGGTTCCGTACGAGTCTGACGTGGATAGGGAGGACACATACCGCTGCAGGTGAGTATGTATTGGCACGATGGATGAAGGCTTTCACGTCCTCATCCGTTGCTTCCTCATCGAGTAATGTGTAGTCGAGGCATTCGAGAGCTATTTTCGCAATCTCTGAATCACTCGTCATTCAATCACCTGAAGTAGGATCCTACATCGAGGTCTGGTAATTCCATCCCGAAGTGACGAAATCCTTCAATCATCCTACGACATCCTTCTACCATTTCTTCGATGGGAGTGACACCCATCGAACCTACTCTGAAGATTCGGCCCTTGACATGGTCTTGGCCACCAATCACATGTGTGTCTTGCTCCATGGCCATCCATCGCCGCCATTCCTCTCCCCAGCTTGGGTCAGGGTAGAGAATCGCAGTAACTGTGTCGGAGCGTTGATTCTTGTGAGCAAAGAGTTCGAAGCCTAAATCACTGAATAGGTTTCGAACGCCTCTTGCAAGACGTGCGCATCGTGCCCATCTTTCTTCCATACCTTCTTCATCTTGTTCTCTGAGTGAAGCGACCCAACCCGTACACAAATTGATTGATGGTGTCCATGGCGTCTGATCATCTGCTGCTTTCTTGAGTGCCTGGATGAGGTCAAGGTAGTAGATTGCCGGCTCAGGATCCGTTTTGCGTTTCTCCATCATCGCTTCTACAAACTGTTCGGACACCGCAACTGCTGCGATACCTGAGGGCCCTGCTGTACATTTCTGCCCACCGACGACGACAGCCTCAGCATTCCATTCCGCAGGATGCACTGGCAATCCCCCTACCGAGGTAATGCCATCAAGAATGAATGGGATGTCATGTTTCTCAGCAATTTTAGCGATCTCAGGGGCGTTTTGGGTGATTCCTGATGATGTTTCGTTATGACAGATAGCAAGAGCATCATGTTTACCCGTTGATAGAATTGTATCTATCTCTCCAAGGTCAAATGGTTGCCCCCAAGCATATTTGAGATGAGTCAAATTCGCGAAATGTTGACACAATTGTGCGACGCGTTCACCGAACTTTCCATTTGTGGGGACGAGGACATTATCGTTGGGTCCAAATCGATTTGCAATTACCATCTCCATTGCCGCAGTCCCTGATCCTGAAACCACTACCACTGAGTACCCGTCCTCGCCCTCTTGGGCCTGCTGCCCAACTTCGATTGTGGTAGGCGTAAGGGCGAAACTATGTCTCAGTCGTCCATGGAGTTCAGCCATCACTGCTTTGAATTCTGGACTTCTGTGAGTCATTGTAGGATGTGCAAGACCTGCGAGAACGGCATCCGTCAGCCTTGTGGGTCCAGGGATAAACCAACAGCCACCTTCCCACTTCGAATCCATGTCTGAATCTTGACGAATCGGGTTCATCAAGAAGACGGACGTAGTGTCCATTGTTGACGTGTTTTATCCGTGAGTCTGAAAGCCACGAGGTCTTGGGAGGTACATGGTTGAGGTCGGCCTCTGCATGATTCAAGGCGCCCGCCATGCTCATATCCGCGCTCTTGATAATGCGGCGAAATACCTCAATTCACCTCTAGTAATTCATGAACTCCGTACTCGAGATGATGTAGTCAAAACACCCTGTGATGCATACGTTCTACCAGGTGGTGAATCAACAGTAATGCGATTAACAGGTGGCGCGGAGGAGAATGGGGGTAGTGGACTTCTTCCTGCACTCTTCGAACAGTTGCGTCATACAGGTGCTGCAGTTCTTGGTACTTGTGCCGGTGCGATTCTCCTCTGCGATCCACAAGACGGTGGTGAACCCTTGATTCCTGCACGCATAGGTCGAAACGCCTACGGTCGCCAAGTAGATTCTTTTCAGTCCCTCATCGAATCTCCTTTGTTGTCACGTTCTTTTCCTGGCGTATTCATCCGCGCTCCACGTTTTGAGTCGATAAGCACAGGGGGAGAGGTCGCTGCGAGCAATGGGGAGGAGCCAGTGGGTGTAATTTCAGGGCGCCGCCTTGCACTTACCTTCCATCCAGAGCTCACAGAGGATTTCGGTTTCCATGCTTGGCTCCTCAGTATCGCTATGGATAGTCCTCCAAGTCCCTCGCCAGTAAAATCGGAGGCATGAGTATGGTAATGGGTATTCGACTCCCTAATGTTCCCGAACTTCACGAAGCACCCGAAGCCGGCGAGGCTGAGGGGTGTATCCAATGTATGCAAGGGAGCAAATTGGTCCTCTTCATCACAGGTAAGTGCCATTGGGCCTGCGATTATTGTCCACTATCGGAGAATCGTAAGGAAAGCGATTTCATGTTCGCGAATGAACGACGTTGCACGGATTACGATGAGGTGATTGAAGAGGCTCGCGCGATGAGAGCCACTGGCGCAGGAATTACTGGTGGTGACCCGATGATGGACTTCAACCATACTCTCGAAGGGATTCGGCGACTTCGGTTGGAATTCGGCCCCGCCTTCCACATGCACCTCTACACATCCATCGCTTTTCGCCTCGACTGGGCTCCCCTCCTCGCAGAGGCTGGGCTCGATGAGATACGCTTCCATCTCCTTGATTTCAAACTAGATCCATACCGGAAAATTATCCGTGCTTGCGCGGATGCAGGGATACACACTGGCGTCGAGGTTCCATGCCCGCCTGATATGGAATCAGAGATGTTTGACCTTCTTGAGAATCTTCGTGACACGGGGATATCTTTCCTCAATCTCAACGAACTTGAGATTACTGTTGGTAATCATGACCAGATGGATGTTCGTGGGTTCAATCTCTCCGATGGTATCACGGCGGGAGCAGCTGGTTCATCTGAATTGGCTGAACGACTCCGGGATCGTGTTCGCGCCGCAGATGTTTCTGCACCTGATCCGGATGATGGAGAGATAAGGGCCGCATATGGGTATCATCTGAAGTTCTGTACGGCGGTGTTCAAGGATGCCGGGCAACTTCGGCGCCGTTTTCTCCGCCGCGGAGAGGCGACAATTGCTCCTCACGAGACTCTCACTGATGACGGTACTCTCCTGTTTGGGGCAATCTACAGTTCATCCGAAGATGCGCAAGATAACATAGCGGAAATTCGCGATGTGTGTGATTTGCCTGCGACCTTTTTGCATTATGATGAGGTGGAGTCTAGAATCGAGATACCTCTCGTAATTGCCGAGGAGTTTGCTGAGGAAATAGAGGCTCCTGTAGCACTCGTTGAGGTGCACCCTACTCATGAGAGATTGGAAATGACTCTCATCTGGCTTAATGAGCATCGACCAGAATGAGCACTTCTCCTGCGTCGGCTTGATGAATCCCTTTTGATTCGGGAGCCCATGGCCGAGGACGAAACCTCCGATCAGGACGAGGCGCAACCTGCCGATGAACTCGAGGTACCTTTGACTCCAGAAGAGCGAATCAAGGAACTTGAGGCAGCACTTCATGAGGTTGAGAAGGAGATGCTCTACAAGCAGGCTGAGGTTCAGAATGCCCTCGCTCAGGTTACAAAGGTCCGGTCGGAGGGGACGCGCTACGGAGGTATGGGTCTCGCACGCAGAATCGTTGGTTCGGTTGAGAATCTGGAACGTGCCATAGACCACATCGATGATGATGACGAGAATCCGATTTCATCAGCACTTCGGATGGTTCACAAAGATCTCCTAGCATCCCTCAAGGTCGAAGGTGTCGAACCTATCGAAGCGCTGGGGCTTCCATTTGATCCTGCGAAGATGGAGGCTATCACCACTGTCCCATCGACAGAGGAATATGGGCCAGGGATGGTCGTCTCTGTACTCGAATCAGGATGGGTGCTTCGAGACAGGGTGCTAAAGGTGGCACGCGTCGTCGTCGCTTCAGAATGAGTGCTTCATCCGCCATTACTGGGCTGCTGGTCATCCTCCTTTTGTACCCTGCAACCGTTGGCCTAGTGCAGATTAGTAACGGTCTCTCTGGGCCCGAATCCGGCCAAGGTTTTCCTGATAATTGTGAAGGTAAGGACCACAAATGTGCACGTATTGCTCCTGATTCACATCGGTCCAATGGTGAGATGGAACTCCGATTCAACAATACGTCCGTTGATCAGATTCTTGCCACCTTCGATCTTTGGGTCGAGGAACAGCCGCGGACCATTGAGGGCCACCATTCAATCGATGAATCCGGTGTAGATATTCACGTTGTCATCCACACTCAGTGGCTATCTTACGCTGATGATTTGTATATCCATATCGAATGTAATGGTGATGATGCAGTGGTATGGCTGCATTCATCATCCAGATTTGGAATTAGTGATCTTGGAGTGAATCCTGATCGTATCCTGGATCTTCGAACATCCTTGATTTCGGTACAGTATGCAGGGACGCCATGTTCGTAATCAACCGACAGGTTCTCCGCCGTGACCCATGAAGGCAAGACGTCGAAGCCCATCGTTTTCGATTAGAAAATCTACCACTGCTTCGGGGATACTTTCCATTAGAACAGATCTTACTGCCTCATAATCGGTGATTGTCGACATCATTTGCATCGTAGCTCTCACTCGCCAACCCTGCCAGTTGCTGCGGTTCTCATGTTGCATCATTATGGCCTCCCAGCCTGCATCCTCGTAGAGGTCAGCAGTCCCTCTATCGGACGTAAAGATGGATCCTGCTGTACCATGGAATTTCTCGGCATGCCTGACATAATTCGGAGGATCATTTAGATCGGGTACTTGTACAATCTGAGTTTTTCTACTCTCGGTTCCATGATTACTGTCTAGCCATGTTTGGATCATTCGCTCTCGCTCTTCGGCATTCCATGGATTTTCCAACGATGATTCTGCCTCTGAGGAGCCGATGCAGATGCGAAGGGGAATCTTGTCGCCATTTGCTTTCAGATGCTCAAGTGCGGCACTAATCATTGCTGCGTGTCCTCTATGGAAAGGTTGGAAGCGACCTAGTACAATCATTGCCGAGTCCATTTTTAGTCCTCAGGCCATCCATTGATGAGTATTTTTTGGAGATTCCATTCTCCTTGTCCCCAGCGGTTTGCTTCCAGCCATTCGCGACCAATCAGCGCATGGATATCCATCCGCCGCTTCACAACGTGGGCGATTTTCGACAATCCATCAGCTGCTCTTTGATGAGCCTGCATAGTGGGGAGAATCAATGGATCTTTGGCTGGATCCATCGTCTCTCCTAGTGCCTCCCTCCGTTGCATCCAATCCAGAGACACAGATTCCAAATAACTATCTTGATTCATTAGTCCAATCCGCTCTAAAGCGGTATTCCAAACATGGCTTCGATAGAGTTCTTCGGCATCCTCTAAGGGGTCATCGAGATGAGGTTCGATGTAGAGTAGAACTCGACCTTCCCAAGCAGCCCAGTCCCCAATACTGGCCCATTCTGTTAATGTTGAGATGACCCGACAGGCCTCTTCGGCGCTCATCATCTTCCGATTGTGGGCTTCACGGATTTCACCCATCAGGGTCCCATCTCCAAGATCTCTCCTCCATTCATCCATCCATTCAAGGAAATCGCCCTCAAGGTCGATGGCGAATCTGCGTTCCATTCCCTCGTGGAGTTTAGGTCGAGTGTCTCGAAGGCTTTGGTTTTCCATGCCCTGTATCAAATCGTCCACTGACATCTTAGCCAAGGCGATGAGTGCTGGGATTTCGATAAGCCGAATCTGGAGGTCTGGCATCGTCCTCTATCCGCAACCCTCGCAGTCTACGGATGAACCCTCGCTTGGTCTGGAGATTGAAGAATCGGCATGCGGAAAAAAAACTGTAAGTGTGTTGGTACATGGTTGATTGTGGAGCCAGGACTAATCTTGATGGGCGTTGTGTTCTTGTTCGGCCAAGCCATACACAGAATAGATGCCTTCAAAAAATTGAAACTGGGGTTGCTGATATCTTCATTATCAATCGGTTGGATTCTAATCAGTGTTCTCGCAGTCATGAGCCTCTCCGAGCAGATTGAGACATACACTTTCGACACCACCTCCGGAGTGTTGGTCGAAAGTTCATTTGAGACGAAGACCGGCCATTCAGTATACATGCAACCGGTCGAATGCACATCAATCCTTGTTGTGTCGTACACCTACACTATCTCAGGGAACCAGTATGTCAACAATGCTTACTCATTCATCAATGTTGAACTCGAGGATGAGACTTTAGTCGATCATCGGTCAGAATGTAATGTACCGACCGGCAGAGTTGCCGATTTTCTGGCTGAAAATCCAGAAAACGGGACTGTAACTGTTTATTTCGATCCTGATCAACCTGACAGGAGCGTCTTGTCGAAGGGTGTAATACGCGAAGGTGGGTGGAAAGCCGCGATTTTGGTGATTAATTGTGTCGCTGTAATCCTGATTGGTTACAACTTCACATGGCGTAAGGGAGTGAGCCAGACGAGCGATGACGGCTACGTTGAAGATGAGGAATCCAAGTCAGATGGAGCTATGATGGAGGATGGCGAGTCTATTGCCAGAACGGATAATTCGGAGTGGATGGAGGAGATTTTGCGCGGATGACCGACCTTTTGGCTCTGGTTACAGATCAAAGTAGCGTTAGGAACTCTTGCAGGGGTCTCGATGTTCATTGTCCTCTATCAGCAACCCGTGTAGTCCACGCATGAACTCCCTCTTAGTCGGGGGATTGAAGAATCGGCATTGAGACGAATGCACATCGGAATGTGGAGGTGAGGTGAGTTGGCGACTATTCGTGAGCAAATCGCAGCCCTTGAAGAGGAGATCCACAAGACCCAGAAAAATAAGGCGACTAACGCCCATATTGGAAAACTCAAGGCTAAAATTGCGGCTTTGAAAGTAAAAGAAGAGAAGGCGGCGGCTCACTCAAAATCGAGTGGAGGTGGCGATGGCTTTGAGGTCAAAAAGTCCGGTGATGCATCTGTTGCTCTCGTGGGCTTCCCTTCGGTAGGTAAATCGAGTCTTATTAGCCGTTTAACGGGTGTCGATTCAGAGACAGGGGCTTTCGCTTTCACTACGTTGACTTGTATTCCAGGTGTGCTTGAGCACAACGGCGCTAAGATCCAGATTCTTGACCTTCCTGGTTTAATCAAAGGGGCTGCAGATGGCAAGGGAAGAGGAAAGGAGATTCTGAACGTAATTCGAGCCTCTGATATGGTTCTCTATGTCATTGACCCTTTCCAAGATTCTCACTTCAACGTTCTTGATTCCGAATTGGAGCGGGCGGGGATGAGGCTTAACGAAACCAAGCCACAAGTGTTCATCAACAAGACTGGGCGGGGCGGCATTATCGTTCGTTCTACGTGTGCTCAACCGGATGTAGATTTTGTAGATATTCAAGAGATAGTTCGTTCCTTTGGCATAGTATCTGCAGAGGTAACGATGCGATCCCGTACAACTCACGATCACATCGTGGATACTCTTGCAGGGAACTGTATCTATTCCAAGGCAGTTGTCGTAATTAACAAGGTTGATCTTGCAACTGAAGCAGATATGTCTCGTGCCCGGGCTATGATTCCAGATGGGTGGCCGATTCTCCCTGTATCTGCAAAAACGGGGCAGGGGATAGAGGAGATGAAGGACTTCATCTTCGATAATTTACGTTTCATGCGCGTTTTCCTAAAGCCTCAGGGTGGTGAGGCAGATCTTGTGGAGCCGCTAATCATCAAGGATACAAGCACAGTGCAAGACGTCTGTGTCAAGTTGCATCGAGATTTCGTTCGTAAATTCAGATATGCTCGTGTCAAGGGTCCGAGTGCGAAATTCGACTGGCAACGTGTCGGTTTGGATCATCTCCTGAAGGATGGAGATTTACTTTCCATCATCGTTCGACGCTGAAATTATGTTTTTTTTTAACGAGGCATTGGTTAAAGCAGGAGTCACTTCCTACCAACCAACGTAGAGGTCAATCAGCATGGAGCGTACGTCGCCGCGAATCGGTTTCATCGCGGCAGCCATTTGCATATTCCTTCTGATTTCCCTTCTGTTCAACTCTTATCTTGGCGTCTTCCCTGCGATTATTTCTGATGTGATTCCAAGCAAGTTCCATCCTCACTACTACATCGCGAATCTGCTTGGTCTCGAAGGTTCTGCATCGGCGTACTCTGAGGCTGGAGTATTGTCCTTACAGGAACATCTCCAGCTCATTTTGTTACCAATTACGATTGTTGTGGCTCGGCGTGGTCTGAAGCCGAGAGAAACCTTTGAGATGCCTCGAGTCGCCAGTCTTGCAGAACAGGCAGAGGCGATGGAAGCAGGAGGTGTCGCCACTGTATCCAGAGAAGCAGAGGGTGGCCGTATGAAGGTGGCTGTATCGAGAATCATGGTCTTAGGCATAGGAATTTTTCTCATCTTGAACTCCGTGATAGGGGCCTTCCCCGGCTTCATTTTCGGTGAATTTGGCTCTCGTCTTCATGTCGCTTATGCCGTGATGAGCAAACTTGGTATGGATCCATCAGGCCCTATTTGGTCAGACGCAGGTCTCTCAATCTCAACTCAGGATATTGGGATAATCTGGATTCTTGTATTCCTGATTCCAGTGGCATTCCGTTCTCGTGGGCAGCCAGATGGACAGCCATCAGTACCTTCATCGAACTTACCCGGTGTTGGCCGTAGCCTGAATCGTGCTGTGAATTCATCGGCGCAGGCACAGGAGGTTATATCATCAATTCTCGGTACCAAGAATGTCCCCATTAATGGAGATAAGACGTTCTCTATGCATATTGAGACTACAGGTGTGATGGCATCTGGATTTGAAGAGCCAACTTTTGGCGCAATCGAACCCGCCGAAGGCACGGTCGTCGATACGCTACCATTGGATGAGGAGGATGGGGAAGTTGTTGCTCCTTCTGTACCTATGCCAGACTTCGATGCCCAACCCGTTGAGGAGCCATCATTCACCTTGGATTCCAATCCAGATGAAGCAATTCTGGGCCTCCGTTCTGAAGACATAAACCTCCTTTCTGATGATGTTGATCAGGGTTCTATGGAGGATGTACTCGTAGATGTTAACATCGAATCATCAGGTAATGACATCCTTGATGCGGTCGAAGATGAACCACTCTTAACTGCAGTAGAGGTTGATAATGAGCCAATCCAGAACCTTGTTTCTCGTCAAGAAACAGTCGAGCCTAAGGTCGAAGCTATTGTAGAAGAGAAGCTGTTGGTTGCTGAACAGATTGTTCGAGTTGAACCTACTATTGAACTCGTCTCGGAACCCGTGAATGAGGAAGAAGAAGAAGAAGAAGAAGAAGAAGAAGTCCAAGAAGTAATGGAAAAACCCGCAATCTCTCCAACGATCAAGGGTGTTATTCCTGTGCGCCCAACTAACATGCCTGCAACAGCTGAGGTTGACCCGCGAACCGGTCGATGGATGATCAATGGGGTACCTGTTGGAGTAAAATTGGGCTCCGCCGGAATTGCATCCCGTGAAGAATCTGTGCGGATTGGTATGGATCCAATTTCTGAGAGTAAGATGCCGTCTGATATCCCCTTTGAATCTGAGATTTCTAACAAGTATACATCTGAACCAGAGGTGCCTTCTGAGGCGAAAGATGTGGAGATTCCCGATGTTCCGACTAAGGATGGCCAAGTTTCGGTCCCTGAACTTCCGACTACACCTGAACCCGGTTCTCGACCAATTGCTGAACGCCCTAAACCGCGTAATGACGAAATCCAATTACCAGATATGCCGAAGTTTTGAGTGCGTCTTCCATGCGAAGGCACATGAGCAGAATAGGCACCTCGCAGGTTGAGGTGCATCCATGATGAGGGTCGAGGAAGAACCGTTTCTGATCCTTCGTTCCATCGGTGCAAGGCTTCGAGTTCGAATTAGCCTCATCGCAGGTGTTGCGATGGTTGGATTAGTGATTGGTTACCCGGTTGCTGGGGAAGGATTGGAGTGGTTACTCTCGTCATCCTTCCTCCCTGATGATGCCTCGATTGTGGTTCTCCATCCAATGGAAGTTATCCTTCTTCGCTTGCGTATCGCGAGTTATGTTGGTATGGCCTTAGCGTTACTCGTATTCAGTATTGATTTACTAAGAATGGGAAGGGGTTCTGAATTGGTTGAGGATACCTTATCTGATCTTAATGACTCGATAATTCCTCATGTTGGTTCGGCTATCCTAGTGGTTCTATGTTCTCTTGGGTTAGCTGGTATGGGGCTTCTATATTCCTTTGAGTTCGTTGTCCCCCTTCTTCTTCAGTACCTTAGTGCAGATGCAAGCTCGTTTGGTCTTTCGACGACTTGGCAACTTGAGGCTTGGGCTGGCTTCATTCTGTCCCTTATCGGGGCGAGCGTCTTAGTATTCCAAACCCCTATGCTCGTGTTTAGCCTGTTGAGGTCAGGAACCATTACGCGTCAAGGAGTCACTTCGAGACGTAGGGAGATTTGGTTTGCAACAGCGGTATTCTCTATGCTGGTAAGTCCCCCCGACCCTCTCTCATTATTGCTTATCGCACTTCCAGTAGTGCTTTTGATGGAAGCAACACTGCTCCTTGATTTTGTTCTCGGGCGACCTTATTCGCAACGGTGAACGCTTTGAACCGACTGCATAGCGGCATGGCATGGACATTACCATTGTATTGGGCAGCCGGTCCGATATGCCGGTTGCAGATAAGGCCGCTAAGATTCTTGACACATTCGATGTGAAGTACCAGATTCGTGTTGCTAGTGCTCACCGTTCCCCAAAATATCTCGAAGGGATTGTTGATACCGCTGAGGAAGATGGTTGCCACGTTTACATCGGGATGGCAGGTGTTGCTGCAGCGCTTCCAGGCGTCCTTGCTTCGATGACTCCTAAACCGGTCATCGGCGTCCCTGTCGGGAGCAAGGTGCCCTATGATAGCCTCCTGAGCATTGTTCAGATGCCCCCTGGGATGCCTGTTGCGACTGTGGGAGTGGATCGCGGCGACAACGCTGCGTTACTTGCTCTACAGATTATTGCGGCCATCAAACCTGAGATCGCTGCAGCAGTCATCGAGTATCGTGAAATGAGGACAAACGCCGTGATTGCAGACGATCAGGCTCTTCAGGAAGAGCGCGGTGCTTAGGTGGTCGGAATGGATACGCAGATGCTCATCGATGAGGCGGTTGAGACACTCACGTCACAAATCGATGATACAGCAATTATTGCGTGTAGTGGAGGTATCGATAGTACTGTAGCCGCTGTTTTGGCAAATCGTGCCGTGGGGTCCATGCTTCATTGCGTCTATGTCGATACAGGTTTCATGCGTAAGGGTGAGACTGAGGAAGTTGCAGAGATGCTCAATGATCTCGGCCTAAATCTCAAGGTAGTCGACGCAAGTGATCGTTTCTTCAAACATCTTGAGGGCGTTACGGATCCAGAGGATAAGCGCAAGGTCATCGGTGAGCAGTTCATTCGCGTTTTTGAGGAGGAACAGGTTACGATCGGTGCGAAGTATCTCGTTCAAGGCACTATCGCGCCTGACTGGATTGAGTCAGGTGGTGGAAATCGTGATACAATCAAGTCGCATCACAATGTAGGAGGGCTTCCGGAAGATATCGATCTCGTTGTTGTCGAGCCCCTTCGAGAGTTCTACAAGGATGAGGTTCGTTCTATTGCGCGGATTCTTGAGATTCCTTCTTCAGAGAGGCAACCATTTCCTGGGCCAGGATTGGCAGTCCGCGTACTCGGTGATTTGACGCGTGATCGAGTTGCCACCTGTAGGGAAGCGTGTCATATCGTTGAGGAAGATCTCCGAGCCGCAGCAGCAGCAGGCAAGTGCGATATCCCTTGGCAATACTTCGCAGCACTCCTTCCGGTTCGAAGTGTCGGTGTACATGGTGATACACGAGTCCATGGTGAGACCATCGTGGTCCGTGCAGTACATAGTCTCGATGGAATGTCTGCACATTATGCTCCTATCCCTCATGATGTGCTCGCTGCAATCTCCACGAAGATTACGAATGCGTTGAAGGGAAGCGTCAATCGTGTGGTGTATGATATCACACATAAGCCGCCTGGTACAATTGAGTGGGAGTAACTCAACCTTCTAATTGACCCGATTCATTCATGAATGGAAGGGCGGTGGGCGGCATGCTGCCGAGATAGCTTAGTTGGTGGAGCGGCGGACTGTTAATCCGCAGGTCGTGGGTTCGAATCCCTCTCTCGGCGCCAATTTCTAATCCGGCGACAACACGATTTCCAAATCGTGAAAGTGTAATATGTCCGCAGTATCTCATTTTTGAATGTATGGAGAAAAACACCTCCTAAAGTATAGCACGACGATGGCAGGTTATGTATGGAAGCACAATGATGGCCACCCTAATGTCGATAGTCCTAGTCGGATTCTTTTCTCCGACTGCTGGAATCCTGATGATTGCCTCGAGCGTATTTGGAGTACTAGTATTCTTCAGAGTTCAAAGCTTGAAGAATATCTCGGTTCACACCAAGTATATTCCGCGAGAGATTTGAATCGGATGTTATCGGTGAATTGATGATTTCTAAATATTCAACAGTTTCATCCAATGATTTGGATACTTTACCGAGTAATCATAGTTCTAATGCCCTTTTACAGGCTACTGAGTGGACAATGATGATTGCTACATGGGTAAAAAAAGGCGTGTTTCGCTAATCAACCCCATTGGGTCCATTCTCCATCCATTTCGATCCACCACTGCCCATCCTGGTCCTCCCAGTATCGATATCCATCATCCCCCGAAGTAATCTCATCTTCAGGTGGAGTGAAAGTCTCAATGTCTTCAATTTCGTTTTGGATAGGTTCAGGTTCAGCATCAGGTATTTGCTTGGGAGGATTGCGCTTTGGTGGTGTTTTCTTTGACGGGCCCCTTCGCTTATTTTCAGAACCGCTCTTTTCCTGAAGGAGAGTTTCGCGTCTATCGTTTAGATCGTCAATCATAAGTTCGTAGCGGTTAGTTGAAATCCGGTCTTGCTTAGCAGCTCGACGAATAGTTCTCTTTGCTTGATCGAGATCTTCCAAGGTTTGTGCCATTTGGACGGTACGTTCTAGGCTGCGAATGAAGGCACCCTTACGCACGCGGAATGCAAGAGTGGTTCCAATACCAACAATTGGTAAGAGGGCAGCAAACACCAATCCAATAGCGTCGAGATCACCAGATGCTAGTGCTTCAACGAAGGTCTTCTCATCCTGTTGACTTTGATTCAATAAATCTAGAAGATACTGGTTATCTGCTACTTCTGTTCCTTGGTTATCTGAACTTTCTAAACCATCGATACATCCGTCTTGGTCAACATCGTTAGGCCCTGCAGCCTCCCATCGACTGAATCCTCTTGGACAAGCATCTATCTCATCTAGCATGCCATCGTTATCGTCATCCTCGTCTTCGACATCGTCCTTGCAGCCATCTACGTCATGGTCGGTTCCACCTGCACCTGAAGTGGAACGCCAATCAATTAGGCCAATTGGGCAGTCATCGAGACCGTCAGGTATGAAGTCGTTGTCATCATCCTTGTCCTCTTCATCACTATCGAGACATCCATCTGAATCATGATCTGTGGAGGCATCACTAGTGAAAGTGAAGGAACTCTTCTGACAGATATCATTGTCATCTTCGATGCCATCATTGTCGTCATCTTCGTCCTCAGTGTTGTCCAAGCATCCATCCTGGTCGTAATCGGTTACAGTTGTGCTCATCCAGTCCGTGATGCCGGTCGGACAATCATCAGAGACATCTGGAATGCCGTCATCATCATCATCTGTGTCACAGGCATCGCCTTCTCCATCTAGGTCATGATCGGCTTGATTGTCCTCGTCTATACCGTTAGCAACTGTAGGGCAATTATCTGCATAATCTCCAGATACATTGTCACCATATCCGTCATTGTCCGTATCTAACCATTGAGTTGGGTCAAAGGGGAATACATCACTTAGGCCCGACCAACCATCACTATCATAGTCGGAACAGCCATTGACATCGATGTAGGATGTTCCGGCTTGTGTAGGACATCCATCAGGGTTAGTGCCATTTGGGTTATTTCCGTAGCCATCACTATCGGAATCTTCCCATTGTGAGGGGTTATCTGGAAGGTCATCCTCAGTATCTGCCCATCCATCACCGTCTGCATCAACGCATCCGAGTAATCCTATTGTTGAGTTCCCTGGGGTGTTAACGCAATCGTCTCCATCAACGCCGCTGAGTTCATCGCCAAATCCATCTCCATCAGTATCATTCCATTGAGATGGATCATTAGGAAATGCATCTGTTGAATCGGACCATCCATCACCATCAATATCTGGGCATCCAAGATTGCCTACTATAGTTGAGGTCCCATAGCTTGTAGGGCAAGCGTCAGGGGATGCTCCTGTTGGATTATCGCCGTATCCGTCTCCATCTTGGTCGGACCATTGGGTTGCTTCAAATGGATAGTCATCATCTTCGTTAGCCCAGCCATCTCCATCGTTGTCAACACATCCGAAACGATCATTCTCTGATGATAGGCCGTAAGTGTATGGGCAGTCATCATATCGAGTACCTGCTTGGTCATTATCTCCGTACCCATCTCCATCCATGTCGCTCCATTGTTCTGAATCAAGAGGAGATCCATCTCCAGTTTGATTGACATAAAGTCCAGTTACTGGGTCGATATCATAGTAGTGATTATCTCCGTATCCATCTCCATCACTATCTCTCCATTGACTCGAGTCGGACGGGTATCTATCAGCTCCATCATCAGCTATCCAGGTTGAATCTGGGTCGGACCATCCATCGCCATCTGAGTCAAGACAACCATAACGATCTTCGGATGAATTTCCAGATACTAATGGGCACCCATCTTGGTAATCGAGAATGCCATCATTGTCGTCATCAGTATCCTCTAAGGTGTCTTCACATCCATCTCCGTCATTGTCAGAGGTTATGTTCGAAATCCAGCCTTGAATACCATCTTTACAGTTATCTAAGTCATTGTATATGCCATCTAAATCATTGTCTTGTGTTATCTGAATGACAACCGAACTTCTGTATAATGGGGACGATGCTGTACTGCCAATTTCGACAGAGCATTGACTGTTATGATTAGAGTCGATACATATCCTTGATACAGCTGCAATATCCCCGTATTGATTTGTTTCTAAGGCATTTATTGGGCTTGATAGCCCTCCACTTGCGACTACTGGCAAAAGCCATTCTCCCGTTCCATTCTGATCGAGTTTGAGAATAAATCCGGACTTGGTTAGATTGGTTTGATTCAGCCCTGCAATGTCAACCCTGCAGTTCGAATTCATCCAACAACCGCTGCCCCCTAGGATGATGTCTCCTCTGGCATCGACTGCAACACTATGGATGAAGGAATCAGCAGTATCTTCAGACCCCCAAAGTCCTTCCCAAGTCATTGATGTATGATTCATGATTCCCCACCAGGAGTCAGATGAACCGTAGTGGATAATCGCGCGACTACCTGCATTGAATTGTCCGGAATAATGATTCCCTCCAACTATTATTCGATGCTCATCTACCTTAGCGATTGATTGTAGATAATCTACCGCGTCCCCTCCGATTTGTTGGGCCCAAACTAGATCTCCGTCTCCGTCGAACTTACCAAGGAATCCATCACTTCCATTGCTTAGAGTCACATCCGAGATGTAGAAGTCGCAATTTGCATTTTGTTCGCAAGAACTACCTGCTACAATTACGCCCCCGTCACTTGTTGCTACAATCCCCTTCTTCCCTAGGCGAAAGAATCCGGCTTCAGGGCCATGGTCCGAGTATTCGCTACCCATATGTTCTGTCCATAGGATTGTACCGCCTGGTGAAATTTCCATGAGAAGTAGATCATCTTGCCCTTCCGAGAGATTTGTTCCATAATCGCTTGCTAATTGGCATGAATTTGAACCACTATTTACACAGAAACTTGTCAATGCGAATAATTCACCATTAGGGCCTTCTGCAAGGCTATGAGTCGTATCCCACATTATGCCTCCCATCCCGATGGCCCACAACCATGTCCCATTTGGGGCAACTCTTGCGATGAATGCATCATCCCCTTCATAGGAATCAGCTGATATCCCGTTCCGTCCTATCTCGCATTCTGAGCCTGATGCATCAGACATTCCCCAACAAAACCAGCCTGATATCAGATAATCACCATTACTCAGGTAGAGGATATCGTCGATCCGGTCACCTCCTGATGAACTGTTGATAATTTCGATATCACGGAGGCTACCATTTCGATAGATGTTTCCAAACATTGCCGGGCCGTACCCCGGATGACTCCTCATCCCGGTTTCGGATTGGTAGTTGCATAATGGCATACTTCGTGCTACGTATTCCCCAGGGAACATGGCGCACACCATTCCGCCGAAGGACAAATTCCCATCATTGTCATAACCTAATGCCGTGACTGATGCGTTCCAATCTGATTGAATAAAAGTGGTAGTGTAACTGAGGTTTTGAGAATTCGATCCATACGAGAAAGAAGGCTCTCCATCATTGATTACGAGAGGTTCAATGTTGCTCCCAGAATAGTCCAATGTCATGCATAGTGGAGCGGCAAGAAGTAGCAATACAGTAAGCACTGCCCTCTTCATGATGTGGGAGTGTGCTTCAAGACTACATGAACGATTGGCTGTCAACTTAGTATTAGAGGGCGTTTCAAACGTAATTTTTCTTCCCTCAAGAATCAATTAATCACGGACTTGAACCATGTGTTTCATATTCTTAGCCCCTAACTCGGGCTCATGGTCAATGTGAATCAGGGTAGCCGCCCTGCAATCTGCCTCCTTGTCGCATTTACTCTATTTTCGTCTGTAATGATGGGTTTTCTCGTGGAAAAAAATTCTTCTTTGGGTGAATTAGACGAAGTGAATTACTCTGGTCCATCGGGCGCAGGCTCAACAAATGCTACCATTCTGAACACAACTTATCTCAGTGGGAATCATGCCTACGATAATCTTCAGGTTGGATGTGCTACCACTGGTTCATCCTGTGGTTCGATTGTAGCCAATGGTTCTCTTATTCTAACTGTAAATACGTTGACAGTATCAAGCGGTGCATCGATTATTGCTAATGCTTACTCAAATTCGACTCAAGGTTTAGGCACTTCAATTCAACTTTCAACTAGTTGGATGGGTAGTGGTGCAGGAGGTGCAGGACACTACAGTAATGGCGGATCCGGAGGTGGTACGACCAGTTCTAATGGGGGTTCATCTTACGGTGTCAGCAATGAGTCTGGTTCCAATGGAGGTTCAATTTACGATAGTAATGGAAATTTGATTTCTGATGGTGGAATTGGTGGTGGCCACATTGTTATTTATGCTGATTCAATTGAGATATATGGGACCGTCAGCGCTTCAGGTTCTGATGCAGACCCCGGATATCGTTACAACAACGGTTCAGGAACAGGCGGGCCTGGTGCTGGCGGCGGGTCTGGTGGATCTGTAGTAATGAGGTCCAATTTGATTGAAATTTATGGTAGCATCTTAGCTCAAGGCGGCGATGGTGGCGATGGTGAAGATGGAGATTGTCTCCCAGGTAGCGCATGTCTTTTCATGTATGATGGAGGCGACGGCGGCGGCGGCGGTTCAGGTGGAAATCTCGACATCCGTGCCAATAGTACTAGCAATCTCTTGATGACTGGGAATGCAATTCTTTCTGCATCGGCCGGTTCAGGTGGTAGTGCGGGCGCCCCATATGGTACTGGTGCAGCAGGAGTTGCAGGATCTAATGGTGGTACAGGGAACTCAACAACAGGCACATGGTCGGGCTGGTCTGGTGGATCCGGTGGTGGAGGTGGCGGTCCCGCGTCGTCTTCAACTCCCGATTCTTACGAACCGAATGATAGTCAATCCAATGGAACTTGGGGTAATGCAACAGTAAATGCTGCGACTGGTTCCAATTCCACGTCTTGGTCAGGGTTAACTATCCATAGCACTACTGATACGGATTGGTTTTGTTTTTGGATTAATCAGACAGCACAATTTTGGTTTAATATCACATTCATTGATGCTAATGGAGATATAGATCTAAGATTGTTTGATTCAACTGGTAGTCAGCTTTCTTCTTCTGCCGGTATTTCTAATTCTGAATCAGTAACTCGATCGGTTTCAACTTCAGCATTTTATTGTGCAGAAGTTTACGGGTATTCCGGTGCAATAAATTACTATAATGCTACATTGGAGGTGGAATCAGTAATTCCGATTGTTCAGAATGATGCAGGTTCAGGTCAAGATGCAGGTCAGACAATTGCATCTGCATTACCAATTAGCGGACCCAATAATGTCACATATGGTGGATATCTCGATGAGATAGCGGATACCGATGATTATTATTCGATATATGTTCCATTTAATTCAACAATCAGTGCTACCATGACTCATGCCGCAGGTTTGGATTTTGATTTACGTCTGTATAACCCCAGTGGGATCTTGATTTCTACCGCTTCGACGGGCAGTGTTCCGGAGAATGTTACTAGTATAGGGCAAACCAATTTACCTGGTGGAAATTATTCCCTTCAGGTTGATGTATGGCCAACTACCTTTGTTACAAACACCGGAAATTATTCCTTTAGTTATTGGATTTCAGGTATTACCTCTGTACCTGCAGCACCTGGAAACATTTCTGCAGATTTATTCAGTAATTTGACGTATGGTGAACTAGAATTGAATAATCTCAGTACCAATTCATCATATACATATTACTTGGAAATCGCAGCATTAGAGTATCATAGTTCGAACAACTCTTACACTACTCTAGCATCTAATTCATCCATCCTAAATGTTACACAAAGCGATTTCACAATTCCTGTTAGCATCAGTGTAAATACCATCCATTTTAGTTTCCCAGAAAGAGCAGGTACATGGTGTTTGTATGGCAGCCTTTCACAACCCTCTGCAGGTTCTACGTCTTCAGGTTTCATCCTAATCAATGAATCATATGATTGCATTGAAGTCAATATGTTGGACTTTGTAGTGTTGAACGAGACTGCAGGTTTTGTCTTGGCTACGAATCTAACGGCTGGAGATTCTTATCGCTTTAATTGGAGTATGATTGATATGAACAATTACTCTACTCTCCAAAGTGGAAATATTTCGTTTACTCCTTCCATTTCAATTAAGACTGCAACAATTTCTTTGAATCCTCCAAATTCAGGAGCGGATAGATGCATACTCATGTATCTTGAGAATTCTTCAACGAATGCAATTCTTGATTCAGCACTAGATTGTTTCACACCCGAATGGCCTAGAGTTAATATGACCAATTTAACATACGATCGGAACGCTACAACTAACGAAGTTAGATTTGAATTAACCGATCTCACTGTAGGTTCATCATATCAATGGTCAGGTAGAATTGAGTCATGGGCTAATGGCACATTCACTAATGTTACTTCACTGAACAACCAGACAATCTATGCTACAAATGCCAACATGACTGGTCAAGTATGGAATTATACAACTCCAAATGCGAGCGCTTTCTATTGTGCATACATTACTTTGTTTAATTCAACTAATCCACTACTGGATGAAGATGGAATGTGCTTCCAGCTATATTTCGATGATGATTGGGATGGAGTATGGAATGAAGACGACCTTTGTCCGAATACTACTGCAAATGCGACTGTAGATCTCAACGGATGCGATGCTACTCAGAGAGATTCTGATGGGGACGGTTACGTCGATGCTTCCGATGCCTTCCCATTTGATGCTACTCAATGGTCGGACAGCGATGGAGATGGATATGGTGACAACCTTAGTGGAAATAATCCCGATGCATTCCCAACAGATAGTTCCCAATGGTCAGATGGTGATGGGGATGGCTACGGAGATAATCCAAACGGAAACAACTCGGACGCCTTCCCAGCAGATCCGAATGAATGGGAGGATTCTGATGGAGACGGATATGGTGACAATGGGGATTTCATGCCGAATGATCCATCCCAATGGTTAGATTCTGATGGTGATAGCTATGGGGATAATCCCACTGGGACCAATGGAGATGCCTTCCCTCAAGATTCAACTCAATGGTCAGATCAAGACGGTGATGGATACGGTGATAATCAGACAGGGAACTCACCTGATGCCTTCCCAACCGATCCTAATGAATGGATAGACACGGATGAAGATGGATATGGTGATAATGGCGATTTCATGCCTAATGACCCAACTCAGTGGTCAGATCAAGACGGAGATGATTACGGCGATAATCCGGCTGGGACGAACCCTGATGCTTTCCCTAACGATGGTACTCAGTGGGCGGATGCAGACGGTGACGGCTATGGGGACAACCCTAACGGCAACGATGCTGATGCGTTCCCCTCGGATTCGTCACAGTGGTCTGATATCGATGGTGACGGTTATGGTGATAACCCGGCTGGTACTACCCCTGACGATTGCCCCAATACTCCCTCAAATGCCCGTCCAGTGGATTCCAATGGATGTCACATATCTGAACTTGACACCGATGATGACGGTGTGACGGACGACATCGATATTTGCCCACAGACGCCTTCTGCAGAGGTTGCGGATGATACAGGTTGTTCACCATCTCAACGAGACACCGATGGTGACGGTATCAAGGATAATCTCGATCAATGTCCTGGTACGCCTTCAAACGATCTTGCTGATCAGGATGGTTGCGGGCAGAGTCAGATTGATGATGATGGTGACGGCGTCATGAATGACGCCGATAATTGTCCTTCGACTGACGCTGGCCTTGTTGTGGATTCTTTCGGTTGCGCTTCAAACCAGCTTGATTCAGACAATGATGGTGTCACAGATGACATCGATCAGTGCGCCGCCACCAACTACCCCGTAGAGCTGCCGGATGAAGACGGTTGCGCTGACTCACAGAAAGATACTGATGGCGACGGGTTGACTAACGACAAGGATCAGTGCCCAGACAGTGACTCGTCCGAGACTGTCGACATCAATGGATGCGCGGATTCTCAGAAGGATTCCGACATGGATTCGGTGAATGATGCAGATGACAACTGTCCTGGAACACCAGGGATTGAGGTGGCTGATGTTGATATCTTAGGTTGTTCACCTTCTCAGAAAGATACTGATGATGATGGCGTAAACAATGCTCTCGATGAATGTCCTCAGACAATCGATGGTGCTCCTGTGAATTCTGCAGGTTGTGCGAATTATGAGCGCGATACGGATGGTGATGGAGTCAAAGATGACACGGATATATGTCCATCAACTCTAATCTCAGAATCAGCGGACTTGCTTGGTTGTGGCCCCTCTCAAAAGGATACAGATGGAGATGGAGTCAAAGATTCCATGGATGATTGTAATGGCACTTTATCAACAGCTGAGGTGGATGATGCTGGATGTTCCATTACACAACGTGATACTGATGGTGATGGCGTAAACGACAGTGACGATGCTTTCCCTAATGACCCGGATGAATCCTCTGATCGTGATGGTGATGGTGTCGGCGATGCAATGGATGCTTATCCAGATAATCCTGAAGCCAGTATTGAAGGCGAACTTGATTCACCAATGGGTCTCGTCATAATTATCCTCGTGGTAACCATACTCGTCCTTGGTGGTGGAGGTGTGCTCCTTCTCCGATCAGGCAGTGAAAAGAATCCTGCAGTTACTTCTGGTTTGGTAATGGATGGAACGGAAACTGATACTTCCAATGTTCAAGGGAATGAGCCCGAGCAATTTGTAGATGAGAACGGAAATCATTGGACGAGGAATCCTGATGGATCCATGCTATGGTGGAATGGAACAGAATGGCAGCATGTCGAGTGATTTATTTCATTCACTCTCGCTTTGTCTGGGATTCGAATTACTGAATTTATGGAGCAGTTGTTCAATACTCAAGTAAGGAGTATGGTTTTGTTGTATGTGGGCTAAGATGCTCCAGATTGCCATGTGTGCGATTGTCATCATGAATGCAATTTCAAGGCCATGATTAGGAATGTATGGTTCGATGATTCCCAACAGAGCGAAATGAAGCATGTAGATTGTCAGGGAGAGGCGTCCAGAGGGAGCTAGGATGCGACTCATCCAATTTTGTGATGTGGTGGTACGGAAAAGATCCCAAATGAAGACACTGAAAGAGCAAGATACGAGCACGAACCATGGATTCGCAGGAAAGAAGGTTAGGACTCCATCTCCCATCGTAACAGCCCAAGAAATCCCTGTCTGATAGCATATTATGCCGGTAAGAATGAGTGAACCAAAGGCTATCGAACCTGTGGTTTGGAGTCGTATTTTCTTAGTGTCTCCCTCTAATGGTCTTTCATCAAGGATACTTCCTATTATGAAGTAGGCCACCCAAGGAAGTAATGGATATGTTCCACTTATCACAGCCTTAGTGAACCAATCTAGGATTGATCCCACCTGAATCATGTCATTCCACATCGGTCCAGGTCGTAGATTGGCCCATGTGGTGTAAATGAACCACGCGAAAAATGTGGTGAAGATTGCTCGTAATATCCGTGCATTCCGTGGATTTATGCCCACACGAATTGACATATCATCTCGAATATAGTATAGAGGAAACAACAGTGTACAGATTCCTAGAAGTGTCAGGATTCCTGGCGATGCAATATCGAATCTTTGTGGTAGTAGGAGCCCCAGTAAGAATTGTAGTCCAATCAGGGCTCCACCTCGAACCAAGGACCAACGTAGAACGGATTCTCCTCTGGCTCTACGCCGATCTAATCCGCGTTGGAATGCCCACCCCGATATTAGGACGAACATCGGTGCAGCCATGCCGCCGATAGACGCTGAAATCAGTGCAATGGGGTGATCTATGCTTACTGGTGCTGGCATGAGGGCGGCGGTATGGACTTGGACCATGCAGAGAATTGCGAGTCCTCGCATAGCATCGACATGGACAAGGCGTGTTGACAATCCCTCACCCTATCCACGTATCAATTCGTGATTCTGGTTCTGTTTCGTTCCCGATTTCCAATGCATTTTGAACTCTGGATATGAGGTCCTCTGAGAGTTTACCGCGGTGATGAATTGTAACCCATGTCTGCCCATAGTTCACAGATTCACCAATGTCCACCTCGACAAGGATGCCGACCGCATGGTCGATAGTATCAGTCGCCTCCTTTCGCCCTGCTCCAAGATCCAGGGCTACTAATGCAAGTGCAAGAGCATCGATGTGTATGACGTGCCCCTCTGAATTACATTTGAGTTCGGTCTCATTTAGTTCGGGATCGAGAAGGCCAAGAGACCTGTATAGCATATGTTCGGATTCAAACACCAAGGGATCTACCCCCTGTGTGACTGCCATTTCTATGAATCGCTCTAGGGCGCTTCCATCATGGAGTGCATCTAGAATTGCGATGCTCCCAGATTCGAAATCCTCTACGATTCCTACCATCTCGAGTAATGCTCCTCCTTGAGCGCACACAAGTTCCTCGAGATCGGAAGGGCCGTTACCTCGTAGGGTTTCTATGGACTCTACAATCTCGATTGCGTTCCCGATTGCTGAGCCAAGGGGACAATCCATCGTCGTTAGGATTGCCCGTGTATGAATCCCGCAGTGAGTTGCTGCGGAGACCATCGCCTCAGCGAGCCGCATAGCATCTTCTCGTTCCGTCATGAATGCCGCTCGTCCATGCTTGACATCTAAGACAAGTGCAGAAAGGGATTCAGCTGCTTTCTTCGACACGATACTGCTGGTGATTAGCGGCAGGCTCGCAACGGTACCTGTCACATCACGAAGTGCATACATTCGGCGGTCAGCAGGAACGAGGTCCTCAGTTTGTCCCACCATCGCGACTCCAATTTCGTCTACTTGGTCCTGAATACTCTTTGTTTGAAGTTGAACATTGAACCCAGGGATACTTTCCAGTTTGTCGAGTGTCCCTCCAGTGTGCCCTAATCCTCTTCCGGAGATCATCGGGACTTTGAGTCCGCAGGCGGCGAGAGCGGGGGCGAGTGGAATCGAGACCTTATCCCCCACACCACCAGTACTGTGTTTGTCAACGACAAGGTGTCTCCATTCTTCTGGCCATGTCAGAATCTCCCCACTTTGCATCATTCCAGCAGTCAAACGACCAGTATTCTCTGGTTCAAGTCCATGTTCGAAAATCGATTGTAGGACATTGACAACCTCTTCGTCGGACCACCGCCCTCCATCACGTGATACAACGCCTTGGATTAGGTCGTGGATGTCGCTTTCGTCAACCTCGCCTCGTTGGATGTTCCGAGCAATCTCGGCGCTCCGCATAGTCGGGTCACTCACCGTGCTCTTCCGCGTGTTTCTGTTGGAGTTGCTCCACTGTCCAACCACTAGCGAGATACGACTGTACTTGCTCATCGGTCCAACCAGGGAAGTTGTAGGTGTCCAGTTGTGGTGCCCCAAATACGCCATCATCTTTCCCACTCTTAGCTTCTCGAGCGGTACTACCCTCGGATCCTACGCTGGTGCCTGCTAGAATGACCCTCTGTTTTGTCTGATTTTCTGGTGTATCTTCGGTCTGAGGTGAATCAAAGATGTAGCCTGCATCATCCACTAGGACCTCGTCAACAAAGCCATCATCTTGCTTCATTAACATCAAAGCAACAGCTAATCCAAGAGCGATGCCTGAGAATATTACGAGAGCAAGCAGAGCCTTAGCAGCATTCGATTCCAATGGGTCCTCACGAAGTCCGAAAGAACCCCCTGGGTCGTCATCCTCGTCATCATTCGAATCGCTAGGTGTCGTATTGTCTACCGGTGTGGGAGATTCACTGCAACCGAATTCGATGTGATCTTCAAAGCCATCCTCGTCCGCATCAATCAGGTTCATCGCAGCAGTGTTGGTGATCCCACGTTGTGCAGCGAAGGCTAACTCATCAGGATCATCGATACAATCGCCATCTGTGTCTCTTGAGAATGGATCACTGTCATGATTTGATTCCTGAAGGTTTGAGAGTCCGTCACCGTCCCAATCTTGGGACTGTTCTGCAAGTGGGCTACCGTCGACGATCGTGCTTGTACGATTCAAGCCCCATTTCATCTCGTATCTGTCAATCATCCCGTCGCCATCGGTATCAGTAATGTCGTCCAAACGATTCCAGTCCTCCTCAAATGAGGCGAGGTAGGCGCCTGCAATTGTCGCCTCATTGATTACAATCCCCATCTCACGGTTCCTCAGAGCACTATTACTACCCCAGTTGATGCTACTAATCAGAACGCTTTCCCCATCGATGATTATGCCCTTATTGTGTAGTTTAGTAACATCATCTCCCTGCGACATGAGTATTGCAGTGGCATCTGCGCCCAGCGTACGATTCCAGTCGTTATTGACTAGATTCAGCATGTCTCGGTCGTCGAAGGGGTCATCGGTATAGTAGCCATTCAGAAGGAGGCGAATTGTGACGTTCCGTTCTAAAGTTGCACGTTCAAGAGCAGCAATCAGTGGGTTATCTCCATACCCCCAGCCCCAACCATCTTGGAAGTACTGGAGAGATAGATCAACCGTATCTTCTGATGAATCAATCAAATCGACAAGACCACTGATGCAATCATCAGGGCAGGTCAGAAGCTTCCCGTCGATTGCTCCAGCATGGGTTGTTTCTACTCCGGCCGGTGAAGGACTTACTTCGAGTAGGCGGTCAATAGGTGTCACCCAACCGTCAGGTGTTCCGTGGCTGGAGTCCATTGGATTGAATGCTTCAATGTGGAGGTGTGATGTGTTCTCGTCCCAAGTCATCCGCGATAGAACAAGTTGTGCAATATCTTCTGAATCTATGAACACAGACCAATCTCGATTCCCTGAATATCCATCAAGGGGGAAACTGCTCGACTTCCAGTTGCCACTGGACATCCATACAGAGGAAGAATCTCGTACTGCGACCTTGGAGTGAATGTACTTGTACGGAGATTCTGGCGAGGTTGATGAGGGTGGTTCAACCATCCAGAGGACAGTTGCTCCGGCAGTATGCAAGTCGCTTGCAATACCTCGGCTCACGGCCATGTTGTCGTATGAACTGTAGACCCCTCCTTCGAGTAAGACTGTTACCTCAACGCCCCTGTCTAGTGCATTTCTGAGAGCTCTCGAAAGCTCGTAACTTGTGAGTTCGTAGAGATGTACGTGAATCTCTGATTCTGCCGCATTAATCCATTGAACTAAATCACCAAGTGCGTGTCCCGGTGAGATAGACGTAGTGACGTTTCCAGTGGTGGAGAATACTCCTCCATCACAGAATAGGGATGCTCCCATGCGAAGCCAGCGAACCTCCCAATCTGCTGCTGAATCTGTATCTGGAATTGCATCTGGTGTCGAAGCACACCCATCGCCACGCATCATGATTAGGCCGACTGGACCGGAACTTGATGGAGGTGTAATCGATGGGCCGGTCCAGCCTTCGATGTTAGGGTCTCCATCGCCGTAGACTATTGTATCGACAACGATTCCAGTAGGAGACACGAGTTGGAATCCCCCTCCTGAATCAGGAAGCCAAGGCATATTGTACATCACATCATTTCCGCCATAGGCATTCAAGGCTGCATCCTCAAGGAGGTGGGTCGGATCTCCAGTGATAATCGCGCTCTCCCCTGGCCCAAGAACTAATCCACGGAAGGTGTCGTTCCATGCAGGAGCATCTTCACGATGTCGTGAAATCATCCATCCAGACATGTCGAGTGTCTGTGTACCAATGTTGCGTATCTCGAACCAATCATGATCTCGCAGAGAGTTGACTTCGCCCACCATAATCCGACTGAAGATAACACTCGATGTTCCATCCCATTGATCGGGCATTGGATTTGCTACACCCGGTGATGGCATTAGAGTAGGCCCCCATCCGAATCGAGGTTCAATCGAGATACAACTCTGGCTGTTGAGCCAATATACGGTCGAAATCATGGTTCCGTCCGGATTCATGAGGCGGATAGTATCTCCAAAGTTGTCCATGAATGCCTCTTCGGGCCTGAGGACCACATATTCGCCAGGAGCGATACTCATGCTAGTTCCATTCCAAATCTGATTGGTTGTAGCAAGCATACCTGTTCCATCTTCATCGAGAATGTGCCATCGGCTCAAATCAATGGTCTGAGTGCCATTATTTCGCAGTTCAATCCATTCGCCAAGTATCCCTACTGAATCAGAACCAGATGTGCCGCATTGCACCATGATTTCTGTGATTACAAGATCGTTAGATCCAGCATATGGATTGTCGAAGGTAGGCGTGGCGGTGCCAGGAGTAGGGGTGGGCGCGTATATCCAAGAGGAACTGGAAGTGAGATTGGCTACCATCGCAGCACCCGGTAAGGTACTTGAGTAGACAATCGAGTCTATTGGGTTGCCTAAGGCATCATGCAGGCTGATTGAACCTGCTGTATTCGAAAGCCAAAACGCACTCGGGTCAGTTGGCCGAATCACCACTCGTTCTCCTGCATCTGGACTCATATCGCTCGTAGTCTGCTCGTTTAGGGCAAGTGTCGATCCACTGATTATTGACCATCCTGATAGGTCCACTTCGGAAGTCCCGTTATTCCATAGTTCGATGAATTCTCCATCGCCTGCCAACGCGGCTGCGGAGTCGTTACCAAAGGGGTTCGGTAGGATTTCGACAATCTGTAAGTCGATACTACCCTGATTATTGCCAGAGGCCTGATCTGGATTTGCAGCAGCAGGTGTTTCCTCATTTGACAGAGTCCATCCATTCATGGGGTCGCCTGCAATCGGTGTCATGGTACGACCTGCGGGAAGGTTGGTTGCCCAAGAGATTGTCTGAACTACCTTTTCTGAGGGATCTACAAGGGATATCGTATCGCCTAGAGAGCGAATAATTTCCACTCCGGTACCGTTCAACTGGATTACACCGTATTCCCCGGGTCCGAGCCCATGAGGGCTGACAATAGTGCAAGAACATTCTACTAAGGCATCAGTCAAATCGATGGAACCACCAGTGCCGGTTTTAATCGTGTACCCAGCAAGCCCAACACCAGTCGTCTCATCGGGATGTACACGGAGTTCAATCCATTCTCCATCAGGGTAGGGTGCATCATTGACAGTTCCATTGACCATGATTTCGTTAATCGACAAAGTGCTTGTACCGTTTACTGATGTAGCGTCCGATTCACCAGGTGTGGGGAAGAGTGCATCAGTCCAGGTAAGTCCATCTGCACTACGTATTTTGGAGTGCCCTGCTCTAACTGATGGGTATGTGAGTTCGTCCGTAACTGAACCGTTTGATGCGAAGACAGCTAATTGGTCACCCCCATTGTTGAGGACGCCATATTCTGAGGTGCTGTTGATGGCCACAACTCTTCTGCTTCCAGGGTGGATGTGTGTGCTGGTAGAATCTGTTGCATCGAATCCAATGAGATGCGATTCGTTTAGGCTGATGTTGTTGGAACTACTATCCATGATGTAGTAGCCTAGGAGGTCGACAGTGGATGCTCCAATGTTCTCGATTTCAAGCCATTCGCCGCCAGGCCAGGATGCGTTATCTGCTGAGAAGAAGGGGTCGGCGAGAACCTCACGTACACGGATCCCTGTATCGTAGTAGGTTGGACCGCTACTGCCTCCTCCATTTGCTGTACCGGGTGTGATAGCGGCGGATTCAATCCAGACCCCATTAGGATTTGAGGCGTCCTCGATGAGAGTGGAACCTTCTGTGGGGCGTAGAGTCCATGTGACGGAATGTACTAGCGAACCGCTTGGTGTAAGTAGTTCAACAACTCCGTTCGTGTTCTTCAGGCACATCCCACAGGCGCCTCCATCTCCGTTTCTCGCAAGAATGATGTAATCTCCTGCAGCTACCGTGAAACTTGTTGCACTACTTGGGTAGACAATGTTTGTAGTTGTCATTGGAAGCGCTCGCTGATAGTGGTCCTGCAGAGTCCATGATGTAAGGTCAACAGAAGCGGTTCCAGCGTTATGGATCTCTACCCATTCTCCAGAGGTCCAGTCGCTTGGGCCCACTGTATCGGTTTCCGCCCCAAAGGCGTTAACGAGAACTTCAGATATGCACACGTCTCCTACGCATGCAGAGGTTCTTCCCTGTGTGCCTGAATCTACTGGAGTGTCAGTGAGGGGATTTAGGCCGAGGCCGTATCCAGTAGTAGTCGATGCGACAAAGAGTGTCGTTAGGAGAATTGCTGCGAGACGCGATACACGGTGAGCGGCCATCACCCGAACGAGGCCTAAGTCGGGTCTTTAGGCTGATGCAAGGTTTTAGTCTTCAAATGAATCCGAAACTATCGAATTGCTGCCCGAATGTGTAGATCATGATTGGGACAAGGATGATGCCCATTCCGTGCGAACGACGGATGCCAATCCTTGGTGGCATTAGTCCCATTAGAGTCCCGATAACTAAGACGCCTAGCCCTATGAAACCCGTACTGAACCAGACAAGGCCACTGACAAAGAGAATCACAGAGAGAACCATCGTTCGCAAGGGGATAAGTTCGTGGAGTTTGAGCATCCCCTTTGAGAGTTTAATCATAACAGGTACAGAGAATAGGCCCGCGAAAATTGTGATTGCTACGAGTCTAACAAAGTCAGATGGGGGTTCGAGGGTGCCCCAGATGTCAATTGGATAAATCATATTCAGTGCAAGTGCGGCACCTGAACGCGGCCGTCCAACCATGTACAGGAAACCGAGAACCATCACCGTAACTGAAGTATTGACAGAAGAAAGTACGGCAATTACCTCGAGGTCCTGCTTGTTTACTTCTTCGATTTCATCGAAGTTTTCAGGAGTTTCTTGAGCTAGTGCAATCAAAGCCTCAAAGTCAGTCATTTCCTCATCTTCGCTAACTGAGACTTCTACATCCTCTTCATCCAAATCCGCTTCCATATCGTTCGTTTCAATGGCCTCTTCCTCATCCACTGGGCCCCCTACTTCTTCCATAAACAGACGTCGACGCTCGGCGAGCATCTCCTCTGGAGACATATCTCGGGATGAAGGTGAATACTCAAAGTCGGCCGGGACGAAGTTTGGGTCCCTTAGGCGGCCCGTAATGTTTCGAATTGACATTACTACAACTGTTGCTTGTGCAGCGGTCATACCTGGTAGAATAGCCATTACAGAGGACACGATTGCGGAGAGGAATGTAGGCACGGCAAGGGGCTTCATGGGGGGGAGTTCCCAATTTGGTTCCTGTTTCGGCATCTCAGAGGTTGTCACGTAGATGTCAATCAGGTTGGCGATACCGAACAACCCTGCAAGGCTCGGCATTAGCAAAGTTGCAGATGGCATACCTACTGGTGAACGGGCCGGCAACTCAAACACGGCCCAACCATACATGCCAGAGAGGAGGAAGAATGCCAAGGCGACGAAGATCCCGGCTTTCCTTGAGGAACTACCGAGGCGCAAATCGATTGCATTCCATTCACGCTCGTAGCGGAAGGCAAAGATTGGGATTGATACACGAATGGGCCGTGGCAAAGGAATCCTCATCCAAGATGTAATCTTCTGTAAGAAGGTGGGCCAAGGGAGGCGCGTGGTCTCAGTCATTAGCAGGAAGGTCGAGATGCTAAGCAGAAGCCAAGGTAGAATATCCCGACTCCCTTCAAACCAGTTCAATCCCGGATTGTCACCGAATAGGAGTCTCGCGACAATGAGCAGAGGGATTGCCATTATCATGCCCATCTGTGATCCACGTGCAGAGTATGCAACACCTTGTGCTGCTTGGCCAGTGACCAACATTCGATGCCCTGGTAACAGGGCCAGTGCCATGTTGTCATCAGGCGCACCCACCAATGCGCTGGGGATGTAGTTGAGGAAGGTGTGGACTGTGCCACAGGATACGATCATTCCTGCGACAAGGTCTAGTGGGAGGCCTATTCCAACGGCGATTGGAGTGAGTGAGACCGCAATCAAGGCCACGTTATTGACGTGAAACCCAGGGATTAAGCCAGTGAATGTACCGAGGATTGCTCCTGCACCAAAGGCCACAAAGAGCCAGAATAGGTCTGCGAAGTAGGTCTCGAGCATGTGGCTCACCTATGCCCACGTTTGTTCATGTCCACGTATGTCTAAGCATACCCAAGCGCTGCTGGTACCGCCCATGTCATTCTCAAGGATGAGCCGACCACGCCAGTCCAAGGTTGGCACATCATCCCCGAATTGACTTGCTTCAGTTCCATCGCCAATCAAGCAGATACTTCGGTCCGTTCCGGCTTGCCGCAGTGTTTGTGTTGTTCCATTGTCCTGTGCTTCGATAATCCCTTGAATCTTCACAATCTTATTCTCTTCCCAGCGCCAGTCCGCGTAGGTCTCGCCCCATGTCAATGTCGCGTAGCCAGGTGTTGGCCCTGTTAGATTGATTTCTGAGATTCGTATGATGACTCGGGCATCCTCGACATCCCAAACAATAGTTCCAATCATTCGAACTGCTTGGCCAGCCTCAATACATTTTGATCTCTCGCCCGAGAGCTCAATTCTGAGTTTAATCATCCCGCTAGTATATTCAGGTGCATCTTGCACATACCCCTTGAGATAGTCCGGACAGATTGGATTAGAAATCCATCCTTCTACTGTGTGAGATGAATTTGCGTATAGGAATGGATTCATCGCGATAGAGTCCAATGGGATTACACCATCAGTGGAGATATCAGGTTCGGGTTGTTCGGCGAGATCAATCATCATGCAGATTGTTGCCTTACTATTACTCCATTGTAATCGTCCAGTCCAGTTTTCACGGTATTCGTCCAATGGTGGTTCTCCATTGCCATCTATAATCGCGCACAATGCATCTTCTGTTGTTGGCCCCTTGAGCATCAGATTTTCACCCTCCATCTGAAGGGTTCCATCGATGGTGACTAATTTCCCTACATCATAGGATAGGCTCATCGCGTTAGCTGACCACCGTAACTGAGCCGGCCCTGCCTCGTGGAGTATCTGAAGAGTGGAAGATTGTGAGAACATCTGATATCGCAGATTCCTTGAATCGAACAGAACCCATCCAGTTAGGCGAACTTTGCTGCCGGCTTCATATTGGTCCATCACGCGCCCCTCCAATCTTACGTAGAGCATATGGTCGGCGTTGGAGTAGGATGGGTTGTCCTGTAGGTAGAAGGATTGGCGGGTGATATTAGGTGCGATTGACTTGCCAACATAGGCCTCGACAGTGATTGATTCTCCATCGAAGGCGAGAGGGTCCCGTGCTAGTTCAGATAGGCTAGTCCAAGTAGGAGTCACATCAGCGCCGGCCTTTGCGTAAACTGCACCTCTACCACTCGATTGTAGCCAAATACTCCCGTTCCATTCGACAATTTCACCTTCAACATAGACAATTGAACCGATTGCAGGGATATTGGATTCGTTGATGTATCCGTTTTTGACCCAACGAACCTCTGCAACTGTATATCCATCGTTCTTGTCCATTACCTGCATGTCGATACGATCGTCTCCGTCTCCATAGGGGTCGCGAATCCAAGATGTCAGGATGCCCTCGATTTTGACCGTCTCCATAGGATATTCGGGGAGATCTTCAATCGGCACAAGTTCGGGTTCTCTGACCACAGCGTAGAAGTTCATCGTCATCACGAGTAGAAGAGATGTCAGGAACATCACCCACATGCGAGCCATGTTCTCGGCTCAGCATGAACGACGGCATGAATGTGTTGAACGGAATCAGTTAGCCGACGATTCTATTTCATTCAACGTAACGTGGATGCCCATGAGGGGCATACGTAGATGCGCAGTCCCCTTTCTGTGCCTCGTTTTGATGTGTTCAGCAAACACCCTATCTCCTCTAGAATCGGTTTCTGAGGTTCTATTCGTGGAGGGTGACGAAGATCCTGTCCGTAACGAGATACTTGCCACTGTACCAATATGGGTTGTCGGCGACCAATGGACCTACACTGTGATGCTTGATGCAATCAGTCTGGTAGAGGATGCGGAGACTCTCGAGGGTGCTTCGTTAGATATCCTCACAGGGACTGCTACACGAACGGTCGCCTCCATCACGGATGGTACGGATTATGGATTCAACGAGCCATTGTATCTTGTTAGTACAACTATGTTCGCTCAAGGGCAGGGCGTATTCCCCGCTCCGGCAATTGGGGCGGTCGCGGGGACTCTCCAGATTTCGATGGCAGAGGCAATGTTAGTTCGAGTAGCTGATCTCGGTATTGTCCGTACTGCTCGTACTATCGATCTCGACTTTGCTTCAGTAGTGAATCTTGATATCGCCGATGTCGATGAGTTTGCTAACTACACACCAGTCTACGAGATTTACGATTTCCCAGTCCGTTCAGAGGATGTCCATCTTCTCTCGTTGGAAAGGGCGATGGAATACTCTGGCGATGGACTTGTCAGTTTCCCTGCCGATACTCAGTACAACAATACTGAGCGTTCAGTGGGTCCAGTATCAGTCATCGAATCTGAACTTTTGAGTATCCCTTGTGATGGAGGCGCCCTCGCATTTGTTGAACGTGCGGATGATGGGGTGGTGATTGAGGAAAGGCACTACTGCCCATCTATTCGCAACGATGTGTACTGGAAGTCCCACGATATTGGGTTGAATGGGGTAAAGGGAGAGTTCCAATTGATCTCTCACCTTCCTGGAGTTGACCTCAGTTCGTCTCCAAATGTCCCTGTAGTCACGGTAGTGTTGGATGATGATGATGTTCCTCTCGATGGGATGATCAACATCACTGTCAACGTTGTTGATGTTGATGATTCTCCAGCGGTCGGTGATGTACATCTTTACCGTGGCTTTGGTCATGAGACAGTCACGTTGTCTTCAGGTCAGGCAATCTACAATGTCGCAGCAGGCAATAACACTGATGATACGATAACAATCGATGATTGGGCGAGTCATGGCTTCGTGGTTTGTTATGATCACGATCCCGATGCCAATACATTTCGAGCCTGTGGTGTTGCGACAGTGACTATTCAAGGATCAGCAATTGGCCAACTAATCCGTGAACAACTGATTTCAGATGTCTCGGTCCTCATCGATGACATCGGTCGTACGGGACAGAAGGCCCACCGGGCGATCAGATTCTGAAGGATTTCCCCTGAGACGTCGATCTGTTTCAACAATACGTTCCGCTACTTCGTCGATTATATCCTCATTTACGAGGTTGTAGGCCCGCCATCCAATCCATCCTATTCCGGTCAATAGGACGATTGCAATCAACGCACCAAAGAATAGGGCAGTTGCCCCAGTTCCTCCGCTAACTTGGGTGCCTCGTTGGTCCTCTAGAGCATATGTCCACTCAGTCAACTGAAGTGTTGCTAAGAGTACACCATCTTCTCTGAATTCATTGCGCACTACGTATCCTTCTTCATCGAGCCAATACGTATTGTTTCGAAAGCCACCTGCTTCTAGAATCTGAACTCGTGTTGCCTCTTCTTTGATATCCGCATTTTCTCCGAGATAGACATTCACCTCGTCCATTACTGTCCAAGACCAAGTAGAAACTTCAGAAATTGACTGTATCTCAGTTTCATTCCAAACGCCCCCGTTAGAGCGCGTCCGTTGATTGTATTCTCGATCCACATTCTCCTCAGTAGTCCATGTATCTCCAATTCGGAAGGTCTCTGGCCAATCCCCTGAATAAGTGGCATTATTCCATTGTACTGCCTCGATCTCTACTGTATTGTTTTCTGGTCCGACAGTAAAGGAGATTAGATAATTCCAGATATATTTGCAGTCTGAAAACGCAGGAACGATTCCTACTCTGTCCACTGGTTCCCAGCATTCGACATTCATTTGAATGGTGATATTGAGTAAATCTGATTGAAACATAGTTGAACCATTTTCCCACACTGTCTCCATAACGATTCTATGACTTTGCTGAGCATATCCGCAGTTCCCATCCCAAGCTAAACGTGTACATTCTCTTTCACTTCCAAACACAGTTGTCAATCGTTCTCCATCTGTCTTGTCCACCGAAATCGGCTTAGTGCCATTGAAGACGAAATTCTCAAAATTCCTTATTGCGAAAGTATCGTACCCCATATATTCGAACCGATCTCCATCAGTCCATTTTGGCGTTACAACCTCTGCATTTGCGATTGGTGTGAAGGCTAAGGTGGCCATCAGTGAGCCAAGAAGGACACCAACCATTGCCCTCTTCATAGATGCGAGATACATCATCTCAACTTGATACCAGCGATGTTAGGGTCAGTTTTGCGCGGGTTTCATTTGGGGGTCTTGATTCGTAGTAGTACATGGGTACTGGCCGACAGCACATTCTTCGTTTCATCATGTTCCTTACCATTGCTGTGATGCTTACTCCTATCGCAGCGCCCATGGCCATGGAATCCACAACTGAGTCTCTTTCAGGGGAGATGCCTTGGTGGGAGACCACGAATATGGATCAAGACCGTGATCGTATTCACGATGCAGTTTGGATGGCGGTCGCTGGCATGAGTGGTGGAGATTGGGTAGATGAGGATGGCCGAATTGGTGTAATTGTCGATTTTGATCATACGCCTACAGCCGAAGACGAAACACTTCTCTCAGAATCTGTTGATATTGTAATCTCATGGCGCTACCATCTCATCGATTCTATCGCAGGGAGAATCGCAGTAGGGGATCTCTTTGACGTGCTTGATGTCCCTGGTGTTGTTTTCGTAGAACTCGACGGCCGTCTTGAGGTTCAGATGGAGGATGTAGTACCTTACCATGGCGTAGATACCGTTTGGGAGGATACTGGCTACACAGGTACTGGTTCAGTAGTTGCAATCATTGATACCGGAATTGATTCGGATCATGCTGGCCTTGATGATCTCGATGATAATAATGAGACGGATGACCCCAAAGTTATCGCTTTCTATGACCCCGTGAACACTCCAGAACTTACCAACGGTACTGAAATCAAGGCCTTCGATGATCAGGGTCATGGGACACATTGTGCAGGAATTACCGCTGGGACTGGCGCACCTGAAATGGTCCATGTTGGAGTAGCTCCACAGGCACAACTCGTAGGAGTGAAAGTACTCGATGCTGGTGGGTCTGGTTCCTTCTCAGTTGTGATGGCAGGCATGGAGTGGACTGTTGACAAGAAGCATGTGTTCAACATACGCGCTGCGAGTATGAGCCTTGGAGGTCCGGGTGCAATTGAGTGGACCTCTTCTGAGGAAGAATCTGTCAACCGTATGGGCAATCGAATGATGGCCGAGGGTATTGCCCTGTTCATCGCCGCTGGAAACAGTGCGGTTTCTGCTCAGATTGGGACTCCTGGGTCGGCTGAAGATGTCATCACAGTCGGCTCACTCGACAAGAATGGCGCAATTGCAGTTTATTCGAGCCAAGGCCCAACTGAGGAAGGGAGAGTTAAGCCGAACATCGCTTTCATTGGTTCAAGTGTTATGGCACCAGATTACAATACAGGTACAGGTTACACCTCGAAGTCTGGCACTAGTATGGCAACACCAGGTGCAGCAGGTCTTGCAGCGTTGATGTATCAGGCAAACCCCGACATCTCACCTTTTGACGTGCGCAACATCATGCAGGAGACAGCGATTTACCGGCCATGTCACTACATGCTTGCAAACGAACCTTGCGTGGATGATTTGGTCCCCAAGAATCGTCAGAATAATGTCTACGGCCATGGTGAGACACGATCTCCTGAATCCGTTGCTGAGGCAGCGAACTATGTTTACGGCCTAGACATGAGCATGAATATCTCGCTTCAATCCGAACCTACGACTGACAATAAGGTCCATGTCGGCCCTGGCGATGGTATCGAATACGAATTGTCCGGTGACCCAGTTGAGGTTCAGTGGCGGACTTGGGACATGCGGGATACATGGATGGATATCGTAGAGCATGACATGGGAGAGGAAGAGGTTACCATCACGCACACGATGCTAGTAGATCGATTGACTGAACTCCCCGAAGTTGAAATTGAGGGTAATCACACAATCCTCCTCCGCTCTATCCGTGGTCCTAATGCCTCAGCAAACATGGTAACTCACATCCATGTTATGGGATCCGAGCCTCTAATCGAGGTTGGAGATGGCAGTGGTCAAGGGATGGTCGCTGCCCTATCCTTCGTAATTCTCTTTATGGCGGGAGTTATTTCTCTCCTGATCTCCATACTCTATCGTAATTCAACATTGGATTCCGAACACCGTATCGGTGATTTCAGTGCTAATGTCCAAGATTCATCTTCACCTGATGCGAATTTACTGGATACTTTTCAAACTAAATTGAAAGATTCTCAGACGGGTTCGGTAGCGGATTATGCATCAATGACGGTTGCTGAACTCAAGGATGTTCTCAAGTCCAAGGGAATGTCTACCTCTGGTCGGAAGGCGGAATTGATTCATCGCCTTACCAACGAGATGTGACATGGCTGTCGACGCTGGAGCCGTCCTGATATCTGCTATCATGGCAGGTGCTGTTGCCATTCTAGCAACGCTTGTAATCGAGCGATGGGGAGGTGCTCTCGGGAGTATTGTTGCTATTCCCACTACGATAGTTCCTGCTGCGATTGGAATATGGCATGGTAGTGCTTCTGTAGGTGCTCATGCAGATGCGATGTCTATGGTTCCCATCGGCATGATGCTCAACATTCTTTTTCTCGGTGCTTGGCGTGTACTGCCTCCCCGGTTGGAACACAGGTGGTCGGGTGGTTCGCTTGTTACTTTAGTCGCCGTCCTCTCAGTTGCAGTTTGGTTAGTTGCAGCAGGTGCATCGACAGTTATCGTCTCAAACACTCTTGGTTCGATAGCACCGTTATGGATAGGTTCTTTCGCTACATTGCTGGGTTTCGGTATCGGCCTTCGCGCGTTAAAGAACGCGCCAGCGGCTCCAGCCGGACATAATGCAGTACATCCGTTCTCGGTTCTGATGAGGGGTGTTGCAGCAGCGTCAGCAATCGGTCTTTCCGTCCTTATCGCAGGCATGGGTTTACCTTTCATAAGCGGGGTCATCTCGGTTTTCCCAGCGATATTTCTGACCACTATGGTTAGCTTATGGCTTGCACAAGGATCGGAGGTTCCAGTAGGGGCGACAGGGCCAATGATGCTCGGCGCGACTAGCGTCTCAGTATACAGTCTAATTGCCATCGGTTCCTTTCCAGTGTATGGTCCTTGGATTGGTTCTGCTTTCGCATGGTTCGGGTCGGTTATTCTCTACAGTTTACCAATTGGATTCTGGACAAATCATCGAATTCATCGGGGAGCAAACGATTGAATCATTTGTCTGTTTCTTCACCAGATATGGGACCCCGTGGTGATGAGGTTGAGGCCCGCGCAGCCAATGTCCGAGTAATCCGTGATCCTCTCCATGGTGATATTCGGATTCCTGATGAAGTCAAGGCTCTAATTGACACTGTAACCTTCCAGCGTTTACATCGGGTCAAGCAGCTTTCCACATGCGATCTAGTATTTCCAGGTGCGACACATTCGAGATTCGCACATTCTCTCGGCGCGTATCATCTTTCAACACAACTTCTTGACCGCTTGCGTGATTTACACCCGGGTGTAATATCTGATGAGGATGCTGAATTAGTTGGCTACGCTGTCCTCTTGCATGACATCGGGCACCCTCCCTTTTCTCACATGTTGGAGGATCGTGAAATATTCCGTACCTTCCGAGGACATGAGGAGTGGGGTCGGTTAATCCTTGAGGACCCAGAGAATGATCTTCGTCAGTCCCTAGTGGGGCTAGTCGGTGAACGTGGGATTTCCCGATTGATGGACATCTATGCGGGACGTGTACACCCTATTGCTCTACATGAGATTGTCAGCAGCCAATTGGACGTAGACCGGATGGACTACCTTCTACGCGATCAACATCATTCCGGGGCGGATGTAGGGACCTTCGATGTGCAACGTATTTTCAGGGCTTTGCGCATTGCCGATGATGGTTCGCTTCGGCTTCGTCCCGAAGGTGTTCCTGCCGTTGAATCATACCTACTTACTCGTCTACACATGTACGATCTTGTATACTTCCATAAGATGAACATCCTCACGTCAGAGTACCACAAACTCCTCCTCCGTAGAGCTAGAGAATTAGCATCGAAGGGTGAGTTGGCTTTGGAACGAACTATGGAATCCATGTTACTTGACGGGAATCTTAGTACTGAGGATTATTTGCGTTTAGATGACGGTGTGGTTTCAAGCGCAGTCGGTTCCTGGCATGACCATACTGATCCAGTCCTCTCTCACTGGGTTGATCGTCTTTTATCGCGAGATTCTTTCCATAAGAGGTTGCGAATCCCCGGAATCACGCCAGTAATCCTCCAACGCTGTATGATACCACTCTCAGCGGAGATTACTGCGGCAGGTCATGACCCTGTGCGCGACCTTCTCCTCGCGCGCGTGGACAATACCGGATACCGTCCATACATGGGCGGTATCCGTTTGACAGATGGGAGGGATATCGCGGATGTATCTTCAGTAGCAGCCGCGATATCTAAGACGGTGCACGATACTATGGTTTTCGTCCCAGTAAATGTACGAGAAGCCTGTGAGGAAATTGTCCGAAATACCTTGTCTTGAATACCCAACAGATTCATCATGGCGGCCGAGGAGGCCCCACCCGGACCCGTAGCTTAGTTGGTTAGAGCGCCGCGCTCATAACGCGGTGGTCGCAGGTTCAAATCCTGCCGGGTCCACCTTTTGTATCGAAACCGCTTCAAAACAAGTCCTACTCGTCGTAGTATGAGGGGGCGGATGAATCGGGCAATTTTTCTCTGTATGGTCGCCCTACTTTCGCTGTCTATCCCTTCATTGTCGGCCCAAGGCCCCCTGCCGAGTATTGTTTTGGAATGCGATCAACAATCGATTACGATTGAGGTTCATCCTGGATCGAGTAAAGTATCTAATGTGGATTGCACTTTATCCAATCCGTCAGTTCACTCTATGTCAGCTGATATCACCGTTTCTTCGGGTAATCTCTCTAATGCCGCCCCTGCTTCAGTTACCATCCCTGCCGGGGAAGAGCTGACATTTCAGGTCGCTTTACGTGGAGAATCCACGATGTCTCCTTCCATGATTGATGTGGCAATCAATGCCTCAGTCACTACAATCAATGGTGTACCTTGCACATTCGGATGCCCTGAGGATAGCGCTGATGTGGATGTGGTGATAGTCCAGTTTGCACGCATTTCTGCACAGACTCGGGCAGGGGAATTGAATCTCGGTGTTGATCAATCTGCTGAAGTGGTAATTGATCTTCAGAACCTCGGGAATGGCCAGGATATCTTCGAGATTGAGATTGAGAACCAGTCCGGCCTCGAATCTCTTGGTTTTAGTTTCGATATACAGAGTACAGGAAATCTTGACCCTCAGGAGAAGGTACCTCACAATTTCACAGTCACTACTGGAGGAGATATTCCGACTGAAACTTTCGAGATTGAGGTGTATATTCGTTCCTCCTTCGACCCTGAAATTGAGGTGATGGAGGTATTCATCATCCAAGCAGAAGGCCCTCCTGAGCCCCTTGTCACTCTCGGATCTGATGATACTGCCCTCATAATGGGAGGGGTTTCAGTCGCAGGACTAATCCTCGTTTTCCTCATTGTGTTCATGGGTGTCCGTTCCGCTCGGCGTCGTCAATTATCCCGCGGCCCTAGTGAGGATGATGAATGGAGTGAGGTGGATGAATACGATGACTTTGACGATCTTGACGACTTCATGTGAATGTCTTCTTACTGTGTTCATCCGGGGGCTAACCTCTTAATACGGGGCCGGGTAGAGAAAACCGTAGGTGTCCGTAATGAAGTCAGTCCGTACTGTTATTGTCTTCCTGACGATTTATGCTCTCAGCATGTGGGTAGGTGCCGCATATACCGTTAATGCACAGGCATCTCCTAACCCTGACATTGGTATTGTTTGCTCTCCTGCGAACTTCCCAATCGAGGTATATCCTGGTGCGACTCGAACCGGCACCACCTATTGCACTCTCAACAATCCAACTGCATACTCTGAGAACGTGGCAATTACTGTGACAGCAGGTGGACTAGCCTACGCCGCTCCTGGCACCGTTACTGTTGGCGCCGGCCAAGAAGTGACTTTCGAAGTGTCAGTCCGTGGTGATCAAAGAATGGCTGAGGGTCAGCGTACTGTATCCATTACAGCTCGTGTTGACACTGCGACAGGTGTCCCTTGTGGGACTTGCACACCTAAGACCACCTCCGTACTCGTCGTGATCAAGCAGTTCAGTCGCCTCCGTGTCGAAGCAGATGAACCATTCAAGCAACTCCGCCCGAAGGTAGATTACACATTCAATTTCAAGGTCTACAATGATGGTAACGCATATGATAGATTCAATATCGATGTTGCGAATCGTGAAGACCTAGAGGATGCAGGTTTCCAAATCTCGCTCCCTCAGGTATCCACAGAGATTGAAGCACAGGCACCTCCTGACAATGTGCGTGTGATTATGCGTACTCCAAAGGTTCAGGGATGGTCCGATATCTATTACCAGTTGCAGTTCCAGGCAACCAGTGATTATTCAGTTCGGACGGAAGGCGTGCCTAATTACCAAGTTCAGATGGTTACGATTTACATCCGTGGTGTATATCTCCCCGGCTTCGAAATGATTGGTTCCGTGATGATGCTCGGACTAGCTGCGGCGGCAATTGCTCGAAGACACAGTGAAGATGAGGAGATTTCCGAAGATGAGGATGATCTCCCGATTTTGATGCTCTAGGTCGGCGCAAATCGGTAGGCGTGCCAAACTGCTTCATCCTGACCGTTTAGTCAACGGTTTGATAACCTCCGAGCCGCGACTCATCTCTAATGTCAGGTGGATTGTTAGACAGAGTAGAAGTTGAAGCGGATGAAGAACCCGACTTGAAGGTAGAGGAAACTACTGTTTCTGATACTCCAATATCGGAAGATGTAGGAGGTTCAATGGAGGGCCTCTTGGGTCGGACATTTACTGCAATCTTAGCGACAATTATCGTTCCGTTTTTCCTTGTAATGTGGTTCGACGAATATATCCCCGTATCGTTGAACGCCCTAATGCCACTGATTTTATTGGGTGGAGCCGGTGTAAGTTGGTTCTGGTTAGGGCTGCAGAATCCTCTAGAACAAGGCCCTACAGCAATTATGTCGGGTGCAATCGTCGTTCTTGTCGCGCTCATGCTCGCAGTCACACCCACACTTCTTGGAACCGTTCTCACTGGATCAATGTCTTTCGGTGGTATTGAGGCAAGTGACGATGGCTCAGAGTTTGAGGTTAAGATTCGTCAAAACGGTGGAAGTGGGAGTCATGATGCAGTCGTCAACATCGTTCGCAACGGTGTATCCGTATACGATTCCACTCATACATTCTCTATCGATAAGAGCGATGGTCTTGGCGACTATGGCTTATTCACAATCCCTGTAGATTCAGTATATTCTGGCAATGCTTTGGGGTCTTCTGGGGGAGAATACACGATTGATGTTAGCATAGGAGGACAGACATGGAGTAATACACTCGATTCGAACTTCATGACGAGAACTGTGACAGAGGGGCAGACTGATGTCACTCCTGTATTCATCGGAGAAGGAAGCGGCCAAAGTTGTGATGATGGCTCCGTACGTTGCGTAAGTGGTGTATCATTAAGCGTCTGGGCAGGCCTTGAGTCACAAAATTCACCGCTCGCGCTTCCGTGGGCGAACTTCAATTTCACCGCATCCATGACTGGTCCAAGTGGAACTATCGTGACCTATCCAACTGTGGAGGTCAGCATGACATCAGCCTCATGGGATTCTGAAGGCGGACTCTATGGTGATGGTACTGCGATTATGGGTGATGAGGGATACGCTATTCTTCAACTCGAAGGGGATGCTGAGCAGGAAACCCTCTCCATCGTGTCTCGTGACATGTGGCAGGGTGACGAGAAGGGCTGCTATACCTTCACCGTGACTATCACGCAGGATCCATTCTGGGGCGAGGAGACCGTGACAGCGTCGAGTGAACACTCATTCCAATCGCAAGATGGAAGCGAGACCTGGTTACCCGGTTGCTGACTAATCGTCTAAATCGGGACCTCTTTGCTTACTAGGATTCCCTAATTCGGCTTTGTCTTCACTGTTTCCTTTCATCTTACCTTGGTCACGCTCTTTCTGGAGGTTTGCAGAGTACTGAAGTGCTGCGATGCCAACTAGTATTGCACCGACTAGCACAGCGGTAATCAATGGGAGCATACCTAGCCCCTCGGTCTCTGCCACAGGCTCAGACCAAGATACTGATTCTGAGGCGACGGGAAGCCCCCCGTAAGCACCTTCGATTGCGAGTTGGGCGGGCTGTATTACTCCACAGGTGATACTTTGGTTGCCAGTTTCAGCAACACCTCTCCATGTGAATTCTACAGATCTGGTTGAATCTCCTGGGATTTCAAGGACCGGATATCCTCCTACATCAGCTGCTGAGCCGTTACCGATAAAACATTCGAGACCGATTCTTGCATCTCCTGAACCAGAGTTTGTAATCGTCGCATTCATCTTTACTCGTCCGTCGGTAGAAACACTAGTTTCCTCGGGTGTGATTGAATCAATGGTTAGCATAGGCAATACATCTGATTCGTAGGTAGTGGTAGTTTCAATCGGAAGATACGTGGATGAACCGTAATCTGCAAGTTGGGCGTTCCATGCGGTTTTGTAGGATTGAATCACAATCGTAGCGTCTTCATTCCATACTATACCGTCTGCGAATCCGATTTCAACAGTCCTCAATGGGAGAGTCATGAGGCCCTGTTCGTTGGTGGGTATCGGATTGGTTGTGCTTGGGGGGTAGCCAAAATCAGCGATAGTAACAATCACTTCGTTAGCCCTGAACTGGATTGTCTGTTCTAATTGGCGCTCCCAGAAATCGACAAGTGTTCCATGAACTGTAGATGAAGTGAGGTCAATCACCGTCTGGGTGCCTGCAGTGATGTGGTGGTCGTCTCGACTGTCCTTCATGTCGACTGCATTCATCTTGATACTCGCGCTATCTGCTGCTAGAATCGGGGTGGATCTGACAATGTCTGTAGCACTAAGGTTCAGCGAACCAACCACGTTCATTTTCGCCCCGTAGATATGTGCTCCATTGGCATTCATCGTACCTTGAATATCGATGTCAAATGTCCCTGGGTCGTTTACCATCCAGTTCTCATGCGGGATGTCTCCAACCGGGATTGTTTCCGTGGGCTTGATTCCAGGGTAATCGATTCGGATTTCGGATGAGAGAATCATCTCATACACGGATGCTCCAGTGAATTCAATCCATGTGTCACTCGATCCGGCCGAGAATGGTATCGTATGGTTGTCCCCTTCCATGGCAGTCGCAGTCCCCTCGACTACAGCATTCATCCCGTTGAAGTAGGAGTTCTCGGCAGAGGTCAGAATGACATCAAACGAACCTTGGCGTTCCGCAGTCTCAATCATTATTCTCGAACGATGTCCGTCGTCACTATTCCTCATCCATGAGTAGTCTGTATCGGTCCATTCTGCATTCAGTGAGCCGTTGGAAATCGAGAGTATGCCGCCAGAGTGTACTATGATTCGACTTTCATTCGCAACATCTAGATTGGCTGAAATCGTTAAAGAAGCACCATTCGCGATATCCACTGTGCCATCAAAATCGTCATCTTGGTCCCACGTCACATCCCCTGTAATCGTGAGGCTTTGTCCACCATCGGGTGGTTCTGTAGCCGATATGGTTCCTATGAGCGGGGTGCAAAGTAACATCAAGAGCAAGAATGAGATTGACGTAGCTCGTGCGCGAAGGGACTCCATACCTCTGGCTTCAGGGCAAGGCGTTTCAAATCCTCGCTACATTGTGCCAATGATTATTTGCTAAAAATCAAGTTTCACAATCATGAAGAATACCCTACCTGCAATTTTATTGATTACTCTGATGTTATCGTTGTCAGTCGCTGGCTGTCTTGGTGGCACTAGTCCTGAGGCTTCAGACGGTACAGAGATCGAATTAGGTGAGCCTCTAGATGATTGGCCAACATACCATGTTGCTTCTGCATCTAATCTTCCTACTTGTCCTGGTGCGAATGATGCAAATCTTGGGAAGTTGTACTATGTCGAAGATGTAACTGAATTCCAAGCATGCACATCATCCGGGTGGACTACAATAGACATGGGTTCATCTGGAATTACTCTTAATCAGCCTCCAAGAATCACTGCTAAAATCACTGCTTTGGATGATGATACACACAATTTTACTACTGACTGGTACTATGTTGCAATGGCTTATTGGTCGGCAATCGATCCAGAAGGTGAGACGGTAACAGTTGGAATAGATGCCGATCGGGATGGAGTAGTTGACCTGAGTCTCAACACTGCAGAAGGCTTCTCAATTGTCGAAATCGATTGGAATGGAAGCATGCAGGTTGAACGACTTGAATTAGAAGGTGAGCGATTTCTGCATCTCTTTCGTATATTCGATGTAATTGCGGAAGATGCATCAGGTGCCAAATCAACAATTAGTGTAATTTCTCCTGCTATGCAACACGAAATGCTACGTGATTTGTATGATAGCGATGATGTCAATGAAAATTGGTTCAGCGAATTATTCTTTGATGTCTCACAAGCAGATATTGATTGGGTTACTACCCCAACATGTGGGACCGGAGATATGAATGCTTTCAATGCCCTAGATTCGTCGGACACCCTCTCAGGTGATACCGATGACACAATGATTAGGATAAATTGGGATTATGCATCCAACGATCTAAATTGGGACTGCATTGTTTTCACTATCTCAGACGGTACCTCAACATACACTTGCGAGGTTTATGGTACTACACAAGCTGACAGTGCTGATTGTGTAATTGATCAGACCGGTAATTCAGATTCCCACTGGGATTCAAACGAGATTGTGTACATCAGGGAAAACGGAGGAGACATATGTTCATCACAATGTGATATTGATATTACAATAATGTTTGATGGACAAGTATTGTCTGGAACAAACACAGTCGCCGTTGCCTAATTTTATCAATGAATGGAGTGGGCCATTGGTAAAGGATGTATTGAAGGGCCGGCATTCGTACGTTGAGCCATGATTCCAGATGGCTTGTTTGGGTCTATCGACCCTCTCGGGGTTCTTGCTCTGCTTCTATTGTACGGCCCGGCCTATCTCGCTAACACGGGGGCTATGGTTTTCGGAAAATGGCTTCCTGAGTTAACAGGAATCCCGATCTGGAGGATTGACGGTGGCCGGAACTGGAAGGATGGTTTCCGGCTTCTTGGTGACGGTAAGTCTTGGAATGGTTTGTTGGGTGGTCCGCTACTAGCAGGTCTTCTCACGGTGCTAGCAACTATTCTATGGGGTGGTAATGGAGTAGATAGCAAGCCGTTTTACGATCCTATGATGGGGCTTGAGCATGTGGATCCGTGGTTTGGTTTCCTTGGGCTATATGGCTCCGCATTTTTCATTGGATATGTCCTTGGATTCGGGTCACTTGTCGGTGATTCGGTCGGTTCATTCTTCAAGCGTCGTCGGGGTTTGAAGCGTGAAGGTGATGTGTCTTCCAAGGCGCCGCTTCTCGATACATTGCCCTTCGCAATTATTTGCTTCATTTTCGGATTAGTACTATTTCCGAATCAGTTGTATGGTTCGTGGCAACTTATTCCCTCGATGATCTGGTTACTGATATTGACACCGATAATTCATCGTTCTGTGAATGTTCTAGGCTACAAATTAGGCCTGAAATCCGTACCCTACTGACGTGGAATGGATTATGGGTTCGTTCCCTACCCTCTGCACTATGTCCGATGCCGTCGTTCTCGTTGTTGGTGGCGGCGGCAGGGAACATGCCCTTGCGCTCGGTTTGATTGAATCCCCCAGTGTTGGTTCAGTCCATGTAGCTCCAGGAAACGCAGGAACGGCGATGGTTGCAACTAATCATGCAGTATCTGCGTCTGATATCGATGGTATAATCGGTCTTGCAAAGACGATTGATGCAGAACTTGTCGTTGTTGGTCCAGAGGGTCCGCTTGTTGCTGGCCTCTCAGATCGCCTTCGAGAAGAAGGGATTCCAAGTTTTGGGCCTCACGCGGAAGGAGCCCGCCTCGAGGGCTCCAAGGAATATGCGAAGCAAGTGATGCTAGATCTTGGTGTACCCACTGCTGCTGTGATACGAGTAGAGGCGCACGATGCAATCGATGATGCGCTAGATTCGTTCAGTTCCCCTTGGGTTGTGAAGCGCGATGTTCTCGCCGGCGGCAAGGGTGTGACGGTCACAGAGGACCGGAACATTGCTCATTCTACTATCTCGGATGCAATTGACACAGACGGTTTCGTCTTGCTTGAGGAATTCATGGCAGGAGAGGAGGCAAGTATGCTTGTTCTTATGGATGAATCAGGATACGTGTGCCTTCCAGCTAGTCAGGACCACAAGCGTGTTGGTGAAGGTGATACAGGGCCAAATACCGGGGGTATGGGGGCCTATGCGCCGGCTCCAGTCGTGACGGATAGCGTGAAGATGCGGGCTATTGAGGAGATTGTTGAACCGATGCATGCCCACCTTAGTACACAGAAAATTCCGTACCGAGGGTGCCTCTATGTCGGTTTGATGATCGATTCTGAGGGTACACCTCGAGTCGTGGAATTCAATGTCCGATTTGGGGATCCTGAAACGCAGGTCACAATTCCTCTCATCGAGACGGATCTAAATCTCCTCCTTGGAGCGTGTGCCAATGGCTCGATTGCTGACATTGACGTAAGCTTCCACAATGCGGCAACAATGACTGTTGTTCTTGCCTCTGAGGGATATCCTGGCACAGCCAATACTGGCCGTTCCCTTCGGGGCTCGGACGTCCGTATCGAAGAAGGTGCTCTTAGAGGATTCATTCACCATGCTGGGACTCGTCAGGATGGAGCCGAAATCGTCTCTTCAGGGGGTCGTGTCTGTAGCGCTACCGGTATTGCTCCGACTCTTAATGGGGCTGCGTCTATTGCTTATCGTCTGATGGATTCCCTCGAACTAGAAGGGTCTCATCATCGACGGGATATTGGATATAGGGCTCTTTGAGGGCTGGAAATCGTTGGACAGGTTCGGAATCCATGCCGCCTATACCCCCGTGAGCGTTATAACCGGAAGGAAAGTCGCCGAGGCGCTACAGCCTACAGGCTGAACCAAGAGAGGAAGCAACATGAATGAAGAAGAGAACCTAACCGCGGCGGAGTCGCCCGGAATCTACGGATTCCTTGGCCCCGTGCTGATGATCGCGATGATTGCCATCGCGTTCGCCGGTGCGTCCGTCAACTGGATTGATATGGCCGATACGGCCAACCTGACTGACATTGCAATGCCCCTCGTCGTCCTGCTCATTGCAGGCGTCGCTGGGATTTCTGCCCGTCCGATGCTCTCTTCCACTCCTCTCAATGGTTCTCGGGCCACAGCAGTCGTCATCCTCGGCGGCATCGCAGCATTGTTCGGCGCAGACGCCGCAGGTCACACCCTGTTGGGCGTTATTGGCGCCATGACATTCCTGATTGTCCATGCTTTCGAGCGTAATGAACGCATGGAGGAAGCGAACCTCAGTGTTGGTATCATCGCTGGTGCGATGATGGCACTCACGTTGGCGTCAAGTGCGACGTTGACCGCCGGAGGAAATGCAAACGCGACCTACTCCCTACTCGATGTGACTCGATCCTACGCCATGAGCATCTTCATGTCGTTTTGGTTACTCAGTATCGCACTTAGTATCACCATGGTAACGGCTCTCCGCGGGCGGACCGAGTTCATCGCACCAGGTGAAGGTCGATGGTTCCGGAATCTCCCGGATACTCTACCTAATGTCGTGCCTATCACCTTCGGTGTCTGGTCACTTCTGCATGTCATCAGTATGCTGAGCATGCGCCAATTGGCCGATACGGATGTCTACAATCTCGGAATTTATCTTGGAAACTGGTGGGCTATTGCTGGTGGTATTTTCATGATGATTGTTGCCTATCTTCGTTCTGAAGGATGGGTGGTTGCATCCACTGTAATAGCTGCCAATTTCGTGCTCTACACCTTGAGCATGCTACAAGATATCTCGTTCATCGATACCCTCCTCGCAAACAACGAGGGAGCGTTGGATACCTTCCAAGTGTGGTTTACAGACACTCGCGGAGTCCTGATGTGGTTCTTCATCTGGTTCTTCGTGAACTTCGGAATTGTTTCCATGGGTAACCGTGGACGATTTGGTTCCGTTGCTTATCGTCGTGAGCCTGGGATGGCTAGCAAATGGTTCTCAGAGAACGGCTACACTCTGGTCGTCATGTCTGCTTTGATTTTCGCGCTGTTCATCCGTACTGTATGGAATATCTTACCGGCTATGAACGCCAATGGCACAGGACTCTGGGATATGACTGGCGGTTCTGACCCTTGGTACATGAAGCGTGCAGTGGACTATGTCGTGGCCCATCATAGCCACTTCATCATTGATGCAGATCGTGCTTATCCACTTGGAGGAGTTAATCCACGTCCACCTTTGTTCACATGGAGCCTCGCCCTTGGCGGCCTTGCCATTCATTGGATTACGGGAATTGATCTTGAGCAGGCCGTTTGGTTCAGTGTTTCGGGCATGCCTGCAATATTTGGCGCACTCATTGTGCTCCCAGTTGCTGCGTCCGCTCGTACTTTGCATAGCAAAAAGTCCGGTATGTTGGCGGCATGGTTGATTGCTCTCATGCCGAGCCACGTTGGTCACTCGACTTTCGGTCTCGCTGATCACGATGCCTTCGTAATTCTGGGTATATCAGTCGCATTCTACTTCTGGATTCGCACAGTTCAGAGCCTTGATGATCGCAAGCTGATTGATGAGGCGGGTTTCTCCCCGTCACTTCTTCTCAAGGCATACTCTGCAGCATGGGATAAGCACAAGCAGACGATGGTGCTGTCCTCAATGGCGGGGTTATCTTTCGCCACTACGGCACTCGGATGGAAGGGGTTCGTCTATGGCCCAGGTATTGTCTTCCTAATCTTTGCAATGCAGATTTTGCTGAACATGTTCCGACGTAAGGACAGCATGCTGCTTACGATGGCGGCTGTGAACATGATGTTCCTCACGCTCATCCTGACAATCCCTGTCTACGGACATAACCAACTTCACTTACTCTTCGAGGCCTCCGGTCTTCAGCCAATGTTCTACATCGCAGGTATTACATTCGGTCTTGGATGGACTGCAAGCGCTTTCCGTGACAAGCCTTGGCTCCTTGTGCTTGGTACAACTGCCGTTCTCGGTGCTACCTTCGTAGGTATCCTCGCGTTCCTCCAGTTCGGACTCAATGTGTACAATGGTTGGGACATCCTGTTTACCGGTGGATACTATTTCTCTGCCAACAAGATCTTCGGAACAATTGCTGAAGCTCAGGCACCAGACCGTGCCACTCTGTTTGCATCCTATGGCCCCATCGTAATGCTCCTTGGTGTTGGTTTTGCTTTCCGTGGTATCTGGCTTGGATTGCGAAGGAACGACCGTAGCCAACTTCTCATCGGCGGCTGGGTCATTATCGCTGCTTACATGGCTTGGAGCGCAGGTCGTTTCATCTTCAACGCGACTCCAGCTATGGCCATTTCTGGCGCTATAGCGATGGTAATTCTGTGGGATTTTGTTGGTGCATCTAACTTCGTCCGAGACTGGCGCCGTAAGGGTACTAGTACCCCTCGTGCTCGTGTCCGTTCCGTCGCTTCTGCATCAAGATCAAACCCCATGGTCCCTGCTCTTTTCCTTGTCTTCCTGCTTGTTGCTTCACAGCATATGACCTATGGATTCGATTCTGCTATCCCGCGTGGTAGTGAAGAGAAAGCTGATGTGGATCAAGCATTCCACAATATTGCCCCTGACCTACTTCGAACATCTGTTCCCCTACCATGGTTGCCTGACATCCCATCAATATTGAACAGTGCATACCCTGAACCTGGAACTCAAGCATTCGATCAGTACTGTCAAGGCTGTCGCTACATGGGTACCTTTGGGCCCGGATTCAATGGTGGAGACTGGAATCGTGCCTACGATTGGCTCGCCGCTCAAGATACAGATGTCAGTTTCAGTGAGAAGCCTGCCTTTGTATCATGGTGGGATTATGGATTCCAAGC
>DAFJ01000033.1:0-5074 GCA_002497905.1 Euryarchaeota archaeon UBA251 | reverse complement strand
ATGGTGGGATTATGGATTCCAAGCCCTTGCTCAGGGACAGCATCCATCAGTTTCGGATAACTTCCAATCGGGGATTCCTGCAACTGGTAATATGTTGCTTGCTGACGGTCAAGAAGATCTTGTGAGCCTCTTTGTAGTCAATCTCGCCCTCGGTGACATTGTCCACTCGAAGAACGGGCAGTTCACTTCGGGCTTCAGAAACGCTTTGAGTCAACACATGACTGATGCACAGATTGACGAATTCTATTCCGTAATTACACTTGGCGGTGATGAGGAATTCCTCCTAGATCGCACTATGCGTGTGGTCAAGAGCAGTATACCCGGATCACCTAGTGAGAGTCCAGTGTACCTGCTTACGGGACATCGCCTCGATGCATCCGGATCTCCTTCCAGTGAGTTGATCTGGGAGGTTATCGACGAAGATGGAGAAGTTGTTAGTTCACCTGGGGCAACAGAGACAGGTGCAAATAATCGATTCAATATGACAATCGGTACGTCTGATGTTAATGAAGAGACAACTCACTACATCATTGGAGATCAATGGTATACTGAAGATATCATGACAGGTCTCACTGACGTGTCTACTTCACTTCACCGTGAGAACGCTCGTCTTGCTCTTGGTCGTCAGATGATGCACGCCTTCATGGATATGGATGCAATGGTCGACCTCTACCACCGAATTACCACGGGTGTTGAGTACACTGTTCCATCCTACGACGGAGGCCCTGGTGAGAGCATTACTCGGAATCACGACATCCGCTATTTTGCCGTAGACTCTCGTCTCTATCCAGTGGGCGGCCTCTACAATGCACAGGCAGGTTACCACAGTTACAACCCGACTGGTATTTTCTACGCGCCTACTACGCTTTCTGGACTAGACCCTAACCTATACATCCAGTCGATTTACCAGACCCAACGTGGTGAAGGTCCAGTTATTGAGAGGACTCAGCAGGCTTACGAAGACGAGTATCTCCTTGATATTACGCGGCAACAGAGTGGTGCGACGGTAGATTTGATTGAACTCGTCGATATCAACTATGCTCAGCAGCCTGAATTCTTTGAGACGATGATTGCTCGTACCTATGTAGGATACGGCACCTCTACTCTAGGTATTACAACTGAATCTGCTCAACCGGGCCAGCTCTTTGGTGGCGCCCGTGCTCAAGGTAGCCCTGGTTCAGTTCTGCAGTATGCCCGGCCTATGCCTGGTGCGATGATGAATCACTTTGTGCTTGCGAACTGGTATGAGGGTGAGAATACTGCAGATCAAGAAAACATTGGTTATGCTAACGCTGGCACAAAGGTCCTGAAGTACTATTCTGGTGCGACCTTGACTGGAACAGTCGAACTCGGTGATATTGGAGTGGTTCCAAATGCTAGAATTCTAATTGAGCGTGACGCATTCTCGGGAGAAGAAGTTGCATCCGCGAACGGAGAGGTCATCGATCGTGACCCTCGTAACTGGTGGGTGCCGATTGGGACCGTAGATGCGGACGAGAACGGTGATTTCGAGTTCACCGTACCTGCAGGGCGCATCCGTGTTACAGCAATGACGGGTGTCGTCGATACTAACATTGATCGAGATCTAATCGTATCTGCTCGTGGTAACCAAAACTCTTGGGCGCAGTGGGATGCAGATCTTTATTCTCCTCAGGCTGAGGGTGATCGTTCAATCAATCCAGTAACTGGAATTCTTGGTAATGTTTCAGGTCAGACTTGGCTTGGTGAGACCTTCGTAAACGTCTCAGCTATCGATGGCCACAGTAACGGCGAAGCAGTGTTGGATGTCTCGATTTCAGTCGATGCTTCCGGTGTAACAGGTCAGATTTTGTTCACAGGTCACAACGACTTCGAGGGCGACGCAGTACCAGAGTTAGATGTAACCATCACGAGTATCTGGGACGAAGTCGATAGCGAGGGATACACTGTGACGATTAGTAGCGGAACTGTTACTGGCGAGGATATGCAGTTTAGTGGCGAAGGTGAAGCAACTTTCACCGGTGACGGCACAGTCATCGCGACTGGCACCATGTCAGTAGTCGATTTCACTGGTAACTACACTCGAACTATTCTGAATAACCATTCATTCACTGGAAATGGACTGTTTGAGGGAAGGGGCTCCATACTTGGTACGGTTTACCACGAGAATGGCTCAGAGGTGACTAACCCTGTCAGTTGTGAGAATGGCACCGTCCCTATAGGCGAATTTGTCTGTCTTGTGGGCGATTCGGATCCAGTCGAGCATCTGATTTTGGGTAAGGTGACCGCTGATGGCCGATTTACCGCAAATGGTTCGGCTCTCTTCACAACGGAGATGTCTCGCCGTTCCTTCTCAGGAACAGGAACATTCCAGATTGATTCGTCCGATGATTCTCTGGATCATTATGGCGTCTTCAATGGTACTGGTACCTTTGCTGGAACTGGTACCTTCTCCGGAGACATGGTCAAGCCTGGTAGCTTCCATCTTGTGGATGCGATTCCGGGTGACTATCACGTGACTGTTCACTTCCCGAATGGAGAAGAATCAATGCTTCCGATGCCGTTAGTTGTACAAAGTACGCCTTCATCTGGAGTTATCCTGACCCTTCCTGCGGGACACCTATCAGGCGAACTCATTCTTGAGAATGGTACGGCTGTTGAGGGTCGCGTGCATCTTGTTGAGATGAATGGCTCCGCTCAGGACAGTCTAGGTGCCTGTCAGGAATTGCATTATGCTCCTTGCTGGGTTGATGCTGATGAGAACGGCACCTTCTCCTTTGGACCAGTCACTACTGGTAACTATACTGCACTCGTCGATGGCGATATGGATGGATTCAGTGAGATTGAGCAGACCTTCACGGTCGGCATGGATACACCAACGAACATCACGTTAGACAATCCATTACCTCCTACTTGGGATGTTCAGTTTACCCTAGTACAGGATGGTGAAGCAGTTACGCTTGAGGAAAATGATAGTATTGAGTTTGAGAACGCTTACTTGGAAGGTCTTCTGCCAATCGAAGCTAACTACAATGCTCAGACGGGCGAGTATAACATTGAGCTATCGCCCGGTGTGTGGATTGTGAATCATGACCTAAACGAGTCAAGTCAGTTCTTTGCCGAGTTTGATCTAACTGATTCGGATGAGGAGGATCGTCTCATTGTTACTCAATTTGAGTATCTACCTAGTACAGTGGTTACAGGCACAGTATTCGTAGACAATAACATGGGTAAGCCCGAAGCCGGCGAAGAACTCCAGCCAGTTGGTCCTGGTATCGAGGTCACGGCGCGATGGGGTTCCAACGAAGTTAACGCACTCACTAACTCGAGTGGTGATTTCAGTATGCTACTACCACTTGGAGCGGAAGTGAACTTTACATTCGTCACAGTTGCAACTCAGTTAACCCTCTCTGAGAAGCATACGATTAGTGAAGACATGCACATCAATATGACCGCTGCCTCCAGCCTACTTATCGGCGGCTCAGTCGACATGAATCGCGTTGGTAATCAGTATGACATCGGCATTGTGGACTTCCGTCCGATTAAGGTAGTTGCCACGAGTGACGATCATTCCGGCGACTTTGTCTTTGAAGTCGATCCGGACGGTCGCTTTAGTGGAAAGATTGTCCCAGGTAACTGGACCTTGACCGTACTCGATGATCGTCTAAATGCTGATGCGTTAACTGTAGATCACCAAGGTGACAACGAGTCATATGATATCATGACTTACCCTGAGAACATCACAGTAGAGGTCCGCCTTTTCACTGATCACTCAATGGATGGAAACGAGTCAAATGGTACCATGCGGACACTAGATTTCCAGTTAGTTCCACTTACAGGTTCCACTCATGGAGTCCTCGTCAATGTGAGTGCAGATGGCCCGGAGTGGACAAGTGAAGGAGTGGCAGTTATCTCTGTTGAAGCAGGCGCATACAACCTTCTTATCGATCCCCAAAACGCATCCGATCCTGCGAACGCGAGTGCTTGGAATACCGTCTTCTTTGGAGATGCGCCGAGTGTAGTCTATGGTCTTAGCAACGGAACGGAGGTTCTCTCCGCTGAACTTGCTCCTGAATGGCTAGCGCACATCAATCTGACCAACACTTCAGGCGGTCAGGTTGCACAGCGGATTGTATCGTTTATCTCTGCAGACGGAGAGCTTCCAGATTTCATACGCTATGTGGACGAATTTGGCCTCTACAACGGCTACATCCCCGAAGGCGAATGGATTGTTTCCATTGATCCATACATAATAGGTACAGATCCGATGGCGATTTATCGTACCCTTGTGACGGTTAACGAATCAACATCTCCAGTTCAGATGGACATTCAGACTGTTCAGTCCGCACATTATGTGTTGAACCTCTCTGATGCTTCGAATGATCAAGCACTCTCAGGCTACGTCCTTACTGCCACAAGTAGTGACGGACTCGGTGATGTCCAACTCCCCTCGACAGGCGAGGATGGTCTTGTGGATATCCACCTTTATCCCGGTAACTGGTCGGTATCAATTAACCGTACAGACAGCCAGACCCGTTGGGTTGTGGACTCTTTCTCGATTGGTGAGCTGACGAGTAACAACGGTAGCGAGGAGATAGGTGTCGAAGCCAATCGATGGTTGCAGATAGGTGGCAATCTGTTCTGGGATCTTGATAACGACGATGAGTACGATGCCACTGAAGGCGTATCTGACGTTAATGTCACACTGACATCAAATCAGACCGGGACAGTTTGGGATACAGTGAGTAATATGGATGGAACGTGGTCACTCTTCGTGCCAGCACAGATGAACTTCACAGTCACTTTTGACAAGCCTGGTTTCGCTGCAGATGACCAATACTTCGTGATTGACACGATACCAGTTAGCACCGACCATGAGATGGATGCGGGCGAGGTACAGGTAAGTGGCATCGTCGATATCTTACCTTCAAGCCGTTGGGATGAAATTGCGGCAGACACTGAGATTATTCTCTATCCATCTATTGGGTTTGAGCGTGCAGCGGTTACCCCCGACAAGGTCATGGAAAACGGTATCTGGACTGGCGAGTGGTCGGCAACAATAGAGCCTGGTGATTGGGTAGTCTATGTTGCCTAT
>DAFJ01000090.1 GCA_002497905.1 Euryarchaeota archaeon UBA251 | reverse complement strand
CATGTGTTTGAATGAGGGCGTTGGATTCCAGAACGCATCCTTTGCATGGGAATGTTCCGTATTTGACCCACTTGATCCATCGGATGGGCTTCTCGATTCAGATCGTTGTTCTGACTATGAACTTGGATGCGGTGATGGATTTGATGTAAATAGCGATGGCATCATTGAAGATCAGGAGGCCTACACAAATTCAGAGGAGTACAATTACGGTGCTCCATCTGATTGGGTGACTGAGATTGACGGGCTTCGTTGCTTCGGAGATATGGGTACTATTGTCGATGGAGCTTGCACTGATTTCGATCGTGGCATCAGGGATCTCAACAGCGGTTGGCTTGGAACCAATCCGCTGCGCAATGATTCGGATGACTACTATTGGTCGGGCGCGCAACTCGAAAGCCAAAGTCGCCGTGGAGATGGTATCATCGATGGTTGGGAAGTCTACTTTGGACTTGATCCATTGAACAGTAGTGATGCGATTCTAGATGCTGACCTAGATGGTTGGGATGTAGATCGTGATGGCCAGATTACTCCCGACACCTCGTTAGGTACAATCGCATTGGGTGAGGCATTTAGCAATCTTCAGGAGTATAGGGTGCACGATGACGACGGGTATGGAGTCCGCTCAGGTTTGAAGTCAGTCATTCATGGCCTTACTTTGCAACCCATCCGCATCTATGATCAGGGAACTTCTCCAGCTCTCCTCCACCATGATGTGGTCGAAGCCATCAGCGTGGATGAGCGTCAGCAGATTGTACTTGGAACAAGGTATGGTGTTTCAGTATTGAATTTGGATGCTGATCAGACCACTTCATTTGAACTCCCGGCAGGTGTCAACCTCAACGCGATGTACCTATGGGACCACCCTACAGGGGAACATTTGCTGTTGGGTACAAATATTGGATTCCACACGCTTGCCCTTGATTCCTCAGGGCTTGTAGCCCAGAATTCACTCATATCTATCGAAACAGGTCCGATTTTAAATCTCAACCCGTTGAATCTAGGTGGTTCGATGATGTCCATGATTGGAGGTGGACCTAATGGCGAGGTTTGGGTCATTCCTGTGGAAACCACCGGGCAAATTGGTTCACCAGAACGCTCCGTTGAACTGGAGTCTAAACTTTCCGATTTCGGAGGTGCTCGTTTACTCTCTGCCGCTCATGTCTCCGTGACTGGCGCCCCCCAGGTTCTCTATGTGGGTAGTAGCCATGGTCTTCTTGCTTGGAATACTAGCGATCTTCAAGGGGGCGCTGAGCCCTATTGGATATTCGATAATGTGACGGCCGAACAGTTTGTTCGCCCAGCTGACCCCTTCAATACTTCAAAATCTGCGATTGTGAATGTTCTCGAGATCGATGGACCCCGTGACGAAGATGGGCAGATTACCAACCAACAGATACTCTGGGTCGGGACTGCTGGAGGGCTTCACGCTTATGATCTAGTAACTGGCCCGAATGATCCCTTCAACGCTTTCAATCGTGAACGAATGGAAAATGTGGATCTTGATCAGGATGGAGGTAACGATATTCGTTCGATTTTGATTGCTGATAATCAGCTCATCGTGGGTTCAGCCGCAGGGACCTGGGTTTTGGAGGGGAGTCACGCAATGATTTTCGGGATTCAAGAGGGTCACACTAGGATTCCAGGGCCGATTCAGAGTATCGCTCTCGGAACTATGAACAACGTGTCTAAACTCTATGCCGGTATCGATCCAGGGCGTTTTGCAAATATCGCCCCGATAGACCCACTCTCTAACGATTCTGATGAGGATGGGATGCCAGATGGTTGGGAGTTCGCCTATGATCTAGATCCAACCGATCCATATGACCGTGACTTAGACCGTGACAACGATGGTGTTCGTTTTGATCCATCTTCCAATTATGTTGATCGTCCTTGGACTAATCTCGATGAGTACCGATTCATTGCAACTACTGCCGAGGGTTTCAACGGGACCGACCCACTCAATACAGACACAGACGGGGATGGCCTTTCTGACGGGTCAGAATACTGGGGCTGGTTCTATGCTGATACGAACTTTACTTGCTATTACCTGAACGGGGATTACCTCTGTGACGATTCTAAGGGTCAGGCTGCTGCCTCAGTGTATCTTAACGGCTGGATTTCTACCGGAAGTTCTGGCGGTACAGATTTGCCCACAGATCCGAGTAATACGGACACTGATGGAGACGGTATGCCTGACGGCTGGGAAATCCAAAATCGCCGGTGGATAGGTGCCGACTTCACAGGAGGTAACGATTGGTCTCTCGACCCCTTTGATGCCACCGACGCCGATGAGGATGCCGATGGGGATGGTTTGACGAATCTTTGCGAATACAATTGGCAAATTATCCTTGATCAGATACGTCTCGAGGGTGATCCTCTACGTGGGGAGACTGCTGAAGCAGCTGCCAACTGGACTGCAGTGGATCCGAATGATATTGATTCGGATGGAGATGGGCTACCTGATGGTTGGGAGGCTCGTTACAGTTGTCAATGGATTCCGAGTAATGCTGGTATCAATCCCATGAATGGTTCTGATGCACTGAATAATCCAGATGGAGATGGATACGATGTGAATCGTGATGGAATTATTGGTCCGGATGAGGCACTCAATAATTGGATGGAATACCATATTATTGATCGAATCCTACTCGCTAATGCGAGTACGGATGGGCAACCACATCCGGATGGTTTCGTAACTGCATTGTTTGATTCTAGTTGGGCCTCTGGTCCGACAACTTCCTTTGGCCAGCAATCTTCCGATGATGTCCAGGCTATGGTACCAGTTACTGCAGATCAGGGGTCCTTAGATCCCTTACAATCAGACTCAGATAACGATGGTATGCCCGATGGCTGGGAGGTCTGGTTCTCTCGATGGGATTCTTTCAGTGAGGAATGGACGCTGAATCCCGCCAATGAAGAGGATGCAGCAGGGGATCCTGATGGAGATGGTTTGACCAATTGGGAGGAGTATGCGAGTATCAAAAACGAGGATAACGAGGTTAGTAGTATTGTATCGTCTCCACAGTTTTACCTTCTAGTTACACCTTCAGTGACTACTCCTCAGGCTTGGAGTAGTGCGGGTGGAAATCTCTCCTTTGGTTCGTTTATGTCCAATGAACAGTACAACCTTACCGGGCCAACAACGGATCCAAACAATGCAGATACAGATGGTGATGGCCTTCTCGATGGCATCGAACTCCTGTTCACCGCTTGGAATGAGACAAATGAGGAGTGGACATTGAATCCTCTTGTCGCAGGAGATGGTGGATACGATGGAGATCAGGATGCTGTAACGGATTTAGAGGAACTGAACCTTACCCATGCCAACCCTGTGAATGGAGGGCTTGCTCCACCCGATGCTCCCAAGATGTGGGAAGAGGCTGCTATTGTGGATCCGAATGAAGCCACGAGTCGAATTTATCGGATTCTGTTTAGCAAGGAAGGTCGCGCATCAATCGCAATATCACAATATAATGATTGGCAGACTAGTGGATTCGCACCACCTCTACTCGCGACCTTACTGGGGATTACTGACCCCAACGATCCCGACACTGATGATGATGGTATGTTGGATGGGTATGAGTATTGGTTTACCGAGTGGGATCTCGATGCTAATATTTGGAGTATGAATCCATTGACTGGTACGGATATTGATGCGGACTCAGATGAGGATTCTTACGATTGTAATGGCAACGGTGGAATCGATGATGAGGAACGATTTACCAACCTCCGTGAGTATGAATCTCGCAGCTACGGGAAGTTCTCAGAAATCAACAATATCGATGCAGGTGTCACGTTGAGAACCTTCGGCCAGGATGCGATCGATGCGATGATGCAGGAAGGAGGGATGACGGAAGAGCAGGCTACTCAGGCTTTGTACAATGCCTTTGTTTCAAAGGACATCAAATCGTCTGAACGTGTTCAGAGAATCAACACTGCTTATGCAGATAATTTCAATCTCAGCCTTCTAGGAATCTCGGACCCAACTCATCCGGACTCAGACGGTGACGGTTTGCCTGACGGTTGGGAATTCTGTTACGCGTTGTACCGGAACACTATGCCCGCTAATGACTACAGGTGGACGACGAATCCAGTCAATCCTCTAGATGTTGATTATGATGCAGATGAAGATGGTTGGTTTGACCGAGATAGTACAAAGCCCGTTGCGGCACAGGGTACTTGGCAGGACCGTGTCTTCACAGAGGGGCCGGTCGAGGACCAGATGTCTCCCGGTAACTCCTACCTCTGGTTCACTAATGCGATGGAGTACCGTAATCAGACAAATCCAATCCTCTCAGATTCTGATGGGGACGACCGTCGTCGTATCTTCATGGACGTCGATGGAAACCAAATCTACGACTTTGATGGAAACTTCTCGGATGGTCGTGAGGTGTTCAAGTATGGTAGTAATCCAATAGACAATGATACAGATGGTGACATGCTACCTGATTGGTATGAGTATGCTCATGGTTGGAATGAAACCAACAGTAATTGGTCATCATATCAACAGGTAAGCGTAATCTGGCAAGAGATAGGTCAAGACAATTGGAAGCCATTGACAGTGTCTACCGATTCTCAAGGTGATCAATCAATACAGAGGGCAACTTTGGATTGGACTTGGGTTAGTATGGATCCGACTAATCCAAATGATGCAATGGAAGATCCAGATAATGATGGAGGTTGGGACTGTAGTGGTGCAGTATGTGTGTATATTCGTTACAATAATTTCCAGGAATTCTTTGGAATTACTAACGTCAGCCTCTCGAATGCAGCTCTAGTCCGTCAGACTCCATTGCTTGATTGTGATGGGTCTCCTATCGAGGAATGGTGGCAATTCCGAGAGCACCTTTTGGGCTTCTGTCTACAGAATCCAGTCAATACAAATTACATGCGGATGAATAAGGTCAATACAACCGACCAACTCTATGCTCATATTGTGTTAGATAACGATCCAGATTACATGGAGCAGACCTACGAGGACAACATCCAGCTTGTATTTGGAGAGTGGACTGACCCTTGGAATCGAACCTTTGGTGATGAGAACCATCTTCCCAATCTAGGTAATGGGGAGTTTGTTTGGGGATGGTATCTCTTGGATATCGACGGAGACCAAGTAGCGGATGGTACTCATCCGTTCAACTATGATACTGATGGCGATTGGTTGAATGATCACTTCGAAATCGAGGACGATCTTCTTGATGGCATTCGGGGTAACGGTGGTTCCCCTATCAGATACGATGACCGTGCAACGACATGACTGTCCGGGCATGGTGATATTCAAGTTGCATGAGGCTCATCGAGTAGCATGAGTGGGAACGCTGGATGGATTGTTGGCCGGGGGCGCATAAGCGCCATCAGCCTCGTCTGTCTTTTTGTTCTCGCATCGATGGTGCCTCTGTTAGGGTCCACGACAGAGGTTAGTGCAGATCCAGCTGCCCGTCATATCTACACTTTCTCAGATGGCAGTACGAGCCCTATTGCTCTTGCATCTCCGGGCTCCCCTGCACGCAATATCATGGTGACTTTGCCAAATGGTGCAGAGGTCCTCGATGCAGAGGTTACACTTTCCGGTGCATCATCTACTGGTTGGAACCAGGTTATTTCACAGAATCGTGCAGACTGGGCAGAAGGAACATCAAACGGTGTTGATCCGAGAGCAGATGACCTTGCTTTGGGTATGGCTTCTCCGGATACGGATTTCGATGGTTATGGCCTAGATTCAATGACGACCACCTCTGTTTCATCCGCTTGGTCAGACAATTCTTCGTTCACGATACGTCAGCCCCATTCATCCAATGCCACTGAATCTAGATTTTCTCAGCAGAGATCAGTCAGTGCTGCAACTGCTGGGACTTATGCCGGCGCGTCATTCACCTATCGTGACTGGATTGTTTCATCTGATCTTCGCGCATCTAATATCAACTCGATGTTGCGTCTCTTGCATGCTAACAATGGTACTCAGGTTCAAGGCGCTTCGATGAACAATGGCCTGATATCGCTCGATCTAAGTGGGTGCTCTCTTCCTAGTTTGCCTTTCACTTGGTCTGGTTATGGGATTCGTGACTGGGCTATCAGTGATGATGAGCGTGCCTTTGGTCTTCTTACCACCTACTACTCTTCTACTTCTTCGCAGTATCACAGAATTGTTGAATTCGATATCCGCTACCCTACGACTTGGACTTGCCTCGCTGTTCATGATCCATCTTCGAACAACCATGGCGATTATTCTGGGATCTCTTATGACCGCACTAGGGATGTAGTTTGGGTCAACCACAATCTGCTAAACAGAGTCGTTGCTTATCACGCAGAGGATGGAACCTTTGAGCGGAATGCGACACTTTACTACAATTATTTCAGTACATCTGGGACGCCGCGTGGCATGGTCGTGAATGGGTCCTATGTTTACTTCCGTAGTTATGCATCCTGGCAGCAGGATCGTTTGGAAGCTTATGCGATAACAGGAACTCTTGGCTCTACTCTGACCAAGCAGCAGGGCACCACGTCAATCAGTGCGAATGGATATGGATTATACTACAATGGTCAACGCCTCGTCACACAGGACTACTATGCTTGGTCTACTAGTCCGATGTATCGTGAGTACGGTTCAGGGTGGGCCTACGAAATTACACCAATGCCGGGGACCTCTTCATGGGTTAGTCTACCTATGGATGTAGGCGAGACAATTCTATCTGCTAATATGGAGGTTTCATGGAGTGCGACAGCCGCTGGCGATAGAGTCGATTATTGGGTTTCAGCTGACAATGGGACTCATTGGGAACAGGTCACAAACAATCAGACTACTCATTTCACTCACACCGGGGAGGTTCTCCGATGGAAGCTACAACTTGTTGGGTCGACAGCAGTCGCATGGTGGTCTCAAGTCCAATACTCGACCGCGTATGAGTCCTCAGGCGACTGGTCCAGTGAACTGGTTCAAACTGGGACTGAGATCGGTCGTATCCGTGCAACTTGGCTCTCGGATGAGCCAGCTGGAACCTCGGTGGAGGTCCATGTTTCAGCGGATAACGGCACTAATTGGCTAACAGTCCAGAACAATGTCGAGGTGCAGTTTGACAACAGCACCTTTGACGGGTCAGGCAATCGTCTGAAGTACCGGACTTTGATGACGACTACTGATTCTACGGTCACGCCCGTAATTCAGAATCTCGTAATCAATTATGAGGAAGGTTGGCCAGCAAGTGTTCGCTTGGATATCGGTAATGATGGAGACATGGAGTATACGCATGTTGGAGTATTGACCGACCCCCTTGTTGCGAGTAATCAGGCGATGGTTTCGGCTCTCAATACTCACGCAGTCCAGAATGGTGATGGTGGAACGGACATCATATTCGCCATCCACGCGGGTTCAGCGGGTCGTGTTATGTTGAGTAATCTTGACATCACGTATCGCTACATGTCTCGTGTTATCGAAGCAACGATGGAGGGTGGGACGATTGTTCCAGATGGCGACCACCGCAATCTGATAGTTCGTGCTGCTTCTGGAGATGTTGCGACTTCACTCTTACGTCTCGACGTAGACCTCCTCTCCACACAGGGTTCGACGCCACGGTTGACATGGGAATCCGGGAACGTTTGTTCGATTTCGAACGATCCATCGGGGCTTGTTTCTTTTGACGCAGCCAACTGCTCCTCTCAGGAAGTAGGGGGTGTCACCTCAATTCGCCTACCAATTATGCCTAATTGGGCTTGGGACGATGAGTCAGGTGTTGAGGTTCGCGTTGATCTTGAAGATGATTTAGGACTCGCCGTCGATGGGTATGAGACAACGGATCTCAACCTGCGTATCGAGAATGATATTGTTCTTGGCGATCTTGAGGTCACCGACGAGGAGGGTAGGGTACTTCTCCCCTCTGATTGGATGCGTGGTGGGCGTAATGCCACGTTCTCCGGAACTATCGCCTTCGAGGATACTGCGCGATATCCAAAGCCGGGTGAGTTTGGTATGCGCGTGGTAGGTCAGAACTTGACACTTGATGGCCAACCACTTGAGGAGCGAAAGTCCTTTGTGAATCAGACAAATCCATCCTACGGACTCTATTCAATGTCATTCCAGACACCCTTCCAGTCCTCGCCAGGAGGGATGCTATTCCAAGTTGAAACCTTCTCGATGCAGAACGGTTCGACTTATGTCAATCCAAACCAGAACACTGTGAAGCTGGTGCTCGATGGTGTTAGTCCATTGGTCATTGGTGCGACGCCATCCGAAGGCTCTGAGATGCATGCGGGGAGTCAACCGATTTCAATCATGATTCAGGATTCTGTGGACCCTCCGGAGGAGATTACTGTTCACTATTGGATTGAGAATCAATCTGACTTGAATTACAACAAGGTCCCCGATCCATCTGAGTATTCTCAGATGTTGTTCCGTTCGCCGGAGATACAGGCTGGTGGGATCAACATATTCAATGGAATCATAGATGATTCTTGGAATGTTCACAAGGAGCGTGTATCAATCTACGTCACTGGACAAGACACTAGCGGGAACTCCATCGCACTTGGGGGAGATGCAGTTTGTCCGGAGCCTCCATCACCGTGTAACAAGGATCGTTCAGGTGTATCAGACTGGACGGAAGATTTGACGTCTTACATTACTCGCGAGGAGTTTGAGCCTCGATTGATATCGGAGAATAGCACTATCATTGGTCATGACGATGAGACCCCCCTCCATCCTGGGATTCAGTACACTGCCCGACTTCGTATTCAGGATGGAAATGGTTGGAATGATATTCGGACAATCCAACTCGCTTTGGCCGGTAATCTCAATGATCCTAGACAATCAATCTATGGCAATGTGACCTTGGATGCGAATGGTGCCACAACAATAGATTTCGAATCAGGAGGAGATGGCCTCGCAGTATCCAATCTCTATACCTCTTATGGCCCCGATCCATTCGATACATCAGATGACCCATCCACATTATTCGTTGACCTCAGATTCCAGCTTACTTGGTGGTTCCCTGAGGAGTTCGATACTGATGGTTCTCAGACCTTCATTCCAGTCGTGGAAGTCACAGATTGGCCGTGCAACGAAGGTGAAGTTGTGCCTTGTCACGATGATCGGGGCGGTCTTGGATTCGATGAATGGAGCCTCGATAACGACCTCCGTTTTGACATGGAGCCCGGCCATCTGACTGCAGTTGATCTAGCGACAGGCCGCAATGTGTTTGTCAGTGAAGGGGGCGAACCTGCTCTTATTGCAGCAGGCCAAGTTGTTCGTATTGAGGGGCGCCTCTTGTTTAGTGAGGATCAGATTCCTGCACCTGGGGGCGCTTGTGATATTGTCGTAGCTGATCTTGAGAACACATGGTCAGCCGTTCCTCGAGATGATGGTCACTTCACTCTTGACATCCTTGTTCCTAACCTCCAGTCTGGTTACCTCGATGCTTCAATGATCCTAGAGGCCCTTCCCGGGCTTGCAACTGATGAGACCTCGACTACACCACGCCTCCAACTTTCTGTTGATGGTACCCCTCCGGAGATTGATTCCATCTCTCCAAATGGTGATGTGAGAATCGATCAGGCGAATCAGGTCAACGTCAATCTATTCACGACAGATTCGAGTGGTTTCGATGATTCCATTATGACTGTCCTCCATTATCGTGTCCGTGCAGGTTCGAGTGAGATTAGTCGTGGTAGTGCACCGTTGTCTGACTTGACTATCATTCAGAGCAATGCAATGTGGAGTGGGAAGATCGATTTCACTGATGGAGGGGCCACGCCTCTCCTTCCAGGCTACATCGTCGATGTATGGGTGACTGGAGCAGATCGTGCAGGTAATCCTTACGAGAATATCGCCAACTCTGAGTTACAACCCTTCGATTCTTGGAGGCTTGTCCGGATTGGTCCATCCATTGATCTTCCAACCTCAATCATTCGATGGTCTGAGCCGTCGCCAGTTGGTGGTGAGAATGTGACTCTTAGCATAGAGGGATTGAATGATGTCGATGAAGAGGGGATGGTTCTTTTCCAGATTCAGCAGGAGATTTCCCCTGGTATATGGGCGGACGTTGATGGCGCTTCAACAGAACTCCGTATCATGGCTGGTTCTACCTACAATGCGGCGATTGATATGACTACGAGAACGGTTCAGGAGCCAGAGGTAGAGCGCTTCCGTATAGTAGCTCGAGATGGCCATATCGATGTGGATATGATGACACTTGAGTCCCTTCAAATCCAGCCTTATCAGGCTCGTGATGGGGCTGCGCTCGCGGAGCAAATTGAGGAATCACAAGTGACCTTCCTACTCTATCTCGCTGCACTCTTCGGCTTAATATTCGGCACAATCATGCTGGTGCTCTATCGTCAAGAGATGAATTCTGAAGGTGAAGAGGACTCGGAGGGCGGTATCCAAGGTGAGGAGCAGACGGCTCTTGTCGAAGCGGAAAGCAAAGGGAAGTCACGCTCTCCACCACCACCCCCATCTGGAGTTGCTATGGCACCTCCACCTCCTCCTGGCCTGAATCAACCTGTTTCTCCTCCCCCTCCTGCCGCTGCACCTCCTGCTGCTGCACCTCCTGCTCCGGTAGTCGAAGCACCGAGTCAACCCGCTCCACTCCAGTGGACGGATGAGCAGCTTACTGCGCAGGGCTGGTCGCCTCAACAGATTGCCGCATGGCGGGTTCAGCAGGCCCAGAATGCCTATTCTCAAGGTTCCACGGCCACAGAGGTCACTGGTGGAAACACTGCTGCCCGATTCTCCGAGCGTGTTGTTGATCACGTCATGCGACAACATGGGATTACAGACCGTAACGCATTCCTTGCTGCTGCTGAGTTCTTCGATTCTGACGGCAACCGTTACCTTACGACTGCAGAGCTATCTAAGGCCGCAGAAGCATTGGGCGAAGTCCGTTGAGAGGCGAACCAATGTCCGAGGACAGGATACCAACTGAGGATTCTCCAAGCACGGAGAAGATGCTTTTCCTTCAGGAGAACATGGTTCATCTCGTAAATCAGATGTCCATGCCTGTTATTGAGGTGAGTCTGGTTCTCTCAAAGTACCTCAACCGAATGGTAGATGAGTTGGAGAAGAAGGCTGCAATGGCTGATGAGATACTTCCAGAAAACGTACTCAATCCATGGCCGATTGAGGCTACTGGGGATATAGACACTAGAGGGGGGATGTCTCTTGAACGGATTCTTGAGATTGTCGATCAGGACCGTATGGATATCCTCGATACACTGATTCGTACTGTCATCAATGCAACTGAACTACCGTTCATGGATGCAGTACTTGCTCTTCGACGTTGGGAACAACTCGCTCGAACTCAACTTTCTTTTGCATCCGGTGTGGGGCAACTGTTCTCTCCAATGGATCTCCCTGAAGAGTTTTGATTCTCATACTGTCGTCGTTGTGGTTGCTTCAGCGACCCGTTCGTTAGCAAGCCACCATGCGTCCACGATTGAGTAGATGTAGAGTAGGGGCCACAGGAGAATAGAGAGGAGAAGTGGGACTTGGAGCAGCGTCCAATCTCTGGCTTTTGCATGTTGGCGGTTGAAGTGTTGTCCTAAGAACAGGAATGGAACTAATGCAAGTCCGATGGCAATTAATGGTCGTAGAGCGCCCCAAGGTCCGACTCCTCCTGAGAATTCGTACCAGATAATCCGAAGGACATTCAGCGGTGTCCGTGCTCTACCTCTGAGTTCTTCGACGATGTCAATTCCCACATCGCCTTCTTCCATGAGGTGACATGAATGGCGCCTTTTGTGAAGTTCTCCCTCAGTTGTGCCTTAACATCCAGTTCTTGGGGAATCTCTTCATCCCCCGTTCCATGGTGAAGAGTCATGGAGACCCGTCGTGTCCTGCTGACTGGCTTCGAGGCGTTTGGGGGCTTGTCGGAGAACATCAGTTGGCAAGTCGCCGAATTACTTGGTGAAACCTCATCAATCGTTGACCTTGGTCCACGGGAATCAGGCAGCGGTCAACCTCTGCATCGGACAATATGTATCGAATGGGTTGCTCAACGATTGAGTGTCGACGAGGCAGGGAGTCGTGCTGTTGCAGATATGATTAGTCATGGGTCGTTAGATGACTTTTCAGCAATTATTCATCTTGGATTAGCTCGTGATGCCAAAGTACCACGAATTGAATCGCAAGGGATCAATCGGAATAGATTCATGGAGGCAGATAATTCCGGTCGTACGTCCAATGGGGAAATCGTTGTGAATGGTCCGGATTTAATCTCCTGTTCAGTTGATTCAGAGTATGTACGTCAAGATGGTTTGTCTACGATCCTTGAACTAAGCCATGATGCAGGCGGATATGTTTGCAATGAGACCCTCTACAGAACACTGCATGCTTTGGATAAGGATGCAGACGAGGTGATACCCTGTACTTTCCTCCATCTTCCTCCTTCTGAAGAGATGGATATCAAAGTTCAATTGAATCTGGTGCAACGTGTCTCAGCAATCGTGGTACAACCTCCTCACATCGAGGTAGCAGGGGCATTGTTCAGAAATGGGAATCAATGGATGGCAAGTCGCCGTGCTTCAGGGCGACATGAAGGCCTTTGGGAGTTCCCTGGTGGTAAGCTGGAACTAGGCGAAACTGTATCGGATGCCTTAATCCGAGAATGTGATGAAGAATTAGGTTGGGCTATCCAGCCTATTCAGTTCTTTGAACGAATATTCCACGTATATCCTCACGCCAGTGTGGAATTGGAGTTCTGGATATGTGAGTATGATGGAGGCGCTCCGCCTGCACTTCGGAGTCATACTGAGCATCGCTGGGTTGCGAAGGAAGATTTGGGTGAACTCGATTGGTTAGAAGCAGATATCCCACTAGTCAAACGGATTCAATCTCTCGATTGAAATCTTTCTTCGGCCCATTCCCTTGGACTCCCGTCCATCTCCATGCCTTGTTCATCTCCAATTCTACGTGGCACATTTCGACGACCAGGGTGGTCAGTAGCAGTTTCAATCCAATATCGAATGTCATCATGCTCCAACAATATACGAAGATCCCCACCGAGCGACGAATCGCCCTCAAGCACAAATCCAACCTTCCCTGCTAGGGCTGCCTGTCGAGAGATTCTGAACATTGAGGATTTCTCGGTGATATCCATACTCATTGCATCCATTGCCGTATCCAGAATTCTCTGGTCTCGTAGTTTCTGAATGAATGATGACAAATCATTTGCTGGACCCTGTATTGTCACCCAAGGTTGGCTTCGAGGGTAATCTCCTATCTCAATTTCCGAGTCAGGATGGAAGTCTGGGAAGAGTATGTGGATACATTCCATAATTTTGGCAGGGTCCTCGTGAGCCCCAATCCGTGTCTCAATCCACACAGTTGGTTCGGCCATGACTCATTCTTGTTGAATCCGGGTCATGGCTCTTGTGCCATAGAACCGTGTTCATTTCTGTTTAGGTTGAGGAAGATTGACGCCCAGATAGTGGTGCATCAGGGCATGGCGGAACCTTCGGTGTTGACCGTCATCCCCGTTCTGAATGAGGAATTACACCTAGACCGTTGTCTCCGTTCCATTCGTTCACAGACTCTGCCTCGTGATCAACATCGTGTTTTAGTGCTGGATGGAGGCTCGACCGATGGTACCCGTGAGATCGCTTTGCAACATGTGCGAGAGAGCATATCAGGTGAGGGGCCAGTCGTTGAATTACTCGATAATCCCGGGGTTCATGTCCCTCATGCAAGGAACCTTGCTCTCAAGAAGGTCGATAATGAGTCCCATATGTTTGAGATTATTGGACATGCCTGGGTTCCACCTGAACATCTGGAGAATAGACTAGCTGACCTTCAAGAAGCGGAGGCGGAAATAGGCCGGTCAATTGGATCGATGGGTACGAAAATCATTCCAGAGGTTACGGGTGGATCATGGGGGGAATCAAGTATCGAGGCTCTTCTCTCATCTCCCCTTGGAGGTAGTGGCCAGTTTGCACGATTCAAAGGTCGCTCGATTGCGGAATCTCCTGCTTTCTGTCTACATCGTGTTGAAGCCATTCAAGACGTCAATGGTTGGGACGAGCGTTGGGTAGTTGGGCAGGATCGAGATCTAAATCTTCGGATTGCAAAGGCTGGTTGGCCAGTGATGCGGTCTGATGCATCGTATCTCCATATGGCTAAACGGAGGAGTTTCTCTTCGCTATGGGGGATGGGTCATCGCTATGGATACTGGCGAGCTAGGCAGGCAAGTGTCTCAGTTACCCGGCTTCGTGCAAGAGAATTGTTGCCGTGGATAGGCCTCTTAGCAGTGATATGTGGATTTGCCATTTCAAGCGAAGTTGAAGGTTCAAATCAAATTTCATTTCTTCTAATCGTAGCCTACGTGTCGATTGCTTTCCTCGTCGGCAGTTTTGAAGCGATTCGATTTCGCCGTCTTTCTCTCCTTCTAGGAGTGCCCCTTGGATTGGTCATTCTTCATATTTCATTCAGTTTGGGCCTTCTCCGAGGCGGGTTGAAGCAACGTCCTCCAGCGAATGAACGAGTCAAGAGCGCGAATCATTGAAGCGGCATCGTCACAACACAGGCTCATGGAGGAAAAGAATCGCTGGACTTCAGTCGTCCTCTTCCTCTCTGCACCCTTCATCTTTCTCATTATCTCAAATCAAGGCCCCCCGGCTGTAGAACTACTTCTGAATGAGGCCTCATGGGCGCCGTTTGCTTACTATGGAGTTTCTTTCGGAATCGGTTACCTGCTCTTCCGCCGTTCTCGTGTCGTGAAGGATATGGAATGGCATCGGTCGAAGAGTATTCAGCGTCTTGACAAAGTCTATCGTGCCGAGGATAGGGGTGTATGGCTTCGTGCTGATGCTGCTGACGATCGATTGACGGTTGAGGCTCAACGTCGGCCGGTTGACTCTCGTCCTAAGATTGCCGCGCGCCTTCAAGGGTCTATTGCGGGTGTCAATCGAGAGGGTGAGCCGGAAGAGATTGAATCTTCATCAGAGGATGTAGAGAATGTCGAATTATTTCTTGAACAAGAGCATGTGGTTCGTAGCACTGAGCGTGTCACTGGAAAGAGTGGTCCTGTAGAGAGTGTGAAAGGAATCACGAAGGCTGCTCCTCCACAGGAATCTGATGGCTTGGTTAGGGGAGCTCTCTCTAAGTTAGCGCGAGCTAGGGAGAGAGCAGCAATGGAGCAAGTAGAATCCATGTCTAAGGGTGAACGTAAGACGCGTTCTGACCCTGCTGTTGAATCTACGGCAGCTGCTCCACAAGTGAGAGTTATACGTGGTCAGGATTATGATCCATCACCCTCGAACTTTGATGCACAGATTGATGCTAAACCTGTTCAAAATAGTGAGCCAGTACGCGCGTTGAGGCGTTGCGTCGAGTGTGGTTCGGCAATGGTGGACAATGATCCCTACTGCCCAAAGTGTGGTGCCTTTGCTCTTTGAGTCCGGGAACGGTTGAAAGGGGGGGCCTTCACCTCGTTGCACGGGGAGTGCTTCATGTCTGAGAAGAGGGACTACTACGAAGTCCTTGGTGTTGACAAGAAGGCAACGGATCAAGAACTCAAGAAAGCCTTCCGTTCTCTTGCGAGAAAGTACCACCCTGACAAGAATCCTGATGATGAAGAGGCAGAGGCGAGATTCAAGGAGGTTCAGGAGGCTTATGCGATTCTGTCCAATTCTGAACAGCGTCGTCAGTACGACACATTCGGACATAATCGTCCAGGCGGCGATCCATTCAGTGGCGGATTCCAAGGAGTGAATATCAACTTCGAGGATATCTTCGGCGATGGTCTTGATTCGATTTTCACCCAATTTTTCGGTGGCGGGCGACAGAGGCGCCGGGAACCAAAGGGTAATGATTTGCTTGTTCGACATCGCATCTCTTTTGAAGCGATGTTCAACGGTTCAGAAGAGGAGGCTACAATCGAATCTCTCGTTACTTGTGAGCCTTGCATGGGTAGTGGTTCAGCAGATTCCTCTTCGATTTCTCGTTGTTCAACCTGTGAAGGCAGGGGGCGAATAACTCAGACGCAGAGGATTGGCCCCTTCCTTCAAGAGACCGTTGTAGATTGTCCAAATTGTTCCGGTTCTGGACGGGTCATCAAGGATCCATGTCGTTCCTGTAAAGGGGATGGCCGCGTTCGTAAGGAGCGAACAATCCGATTCAATGTACCTGCAGGAGTCCCTGAGGGGACGCGTCTAAGGATGCAAGGTCAAGGAGAGCCTCCCGCTAATGGAATAGGTACGAATGGCCACCTTTACATTGAGGTCTCAGTAACTAATCATCCATGGTTTGAAAGATCAGATGCGGATTTGCTGATGGCTCTTCCAGTTGGTTTCGGTGATCTTGTTCAAGGTCGAACATTCCGTATTCCTCATCTTGATGGTAAGGACCTTGAAATCGTAATCAAGCCATCTACTCGGCCAGGGGAGACAATCGATATTTCAGGCCGAGGAATTACTCGTGCTAGAGGTCGCGGGCGCGGAGATGTTACTGTTTTGATTAAGTTACATGTGCCGAAAAATCTTGATCGTTCAGACCTATCAACCCTCAAATCTCTATCAGATGTGTTGAATCTCCCTGATGATGGCGTAGTTGATTCTATTCGTTCAGAAGCTGATGACCGTCGTAAAGATCGTGGCTGATTATTCCTCTTCAATGCCAACGGCTCTAGGGGGCATCGCAGTCACTTGTTCGCCATTGATTGTTCCGTTGAGGATTATGTCTACCTTCTTTGGTCCATCCTCATGGCGGATTCGGAGGAATAGAAGTTCTCCGATAGGAAGTCGATCAATGGCAATCTCATCTTCGAAATGGATTCTCTTAGGATGTACATTGTTAATCTCAATCCGCTCTCCAGATTGAACTGAGAGGCGAAGACCAGCATGCATCCATTCCTTGATTGGTCGTAGACCTACAAGGAGTGTGGCCTCTACGTCAATTGGTTTCCATGCTGCGATCTCGATATCTTCGGTCCGATAGCGGAGGAGTGGTTCACCCCATTCATCCACAATTGCATCCCATTCGGAATCACCAAGCGAGTTCAATGCAGCATCGATATCATCGTCATTTTGGGAATCAAGTCCGATACCTGACAACCGTTCTCTTAGCCGACTTAATCTACGGCGCTCATGGCGCTCGACCCGAATTGTTCCTCGATCTTTCCATTGCCAGTAAGCAATCGGAAGCAGAGGTAATAGGAATAGGAATCCTGCAAGGATGTAGAATGTCATGAATTCATCTGATCTATCCACATATACTGCAGGCCCGTCGAGTGGTGTCTCAGTGATTGTAAACGAGTAATATGGGTTCCAAGTACCTGTTGAGTTTGGGTTCTTACTCACTCTGATGGCATGAGTGCCTTTCGATAGATTTTGTTCGGATGTGAATCCTCCAAGTATGCCGTTTTCATCGACATTCAGAATCTGAATTAAACAACAGTTCGTAGATTCTAGCATAGGGTTAATTTTCACATTAGATCCATTTTCATCTTCGATTTCCAACAGCCAGATATCTACATCTTCAGGTGAGGAAAGATGTCCCTGTCTCTGTACACCATCATGTTCAATGGTTGGCCAAGCTGCCTGATTATCGCCGATTTCAAACATCCGATTTGGTGCATCGCCCAGGGTGTCTCCATCTCTAGGTCCCACGACCGTATGGCTGACAGAGTAGATGGCAGGATTCTCCGAGGTGATTCGGATATCCAAGATTACAGTGGCAGGGCCTACATCCTCGATTACAATCAATTTGGGCGACCCATGACTTGAGTTCAGTGTCTCGCTCGAATCTCCGTTGATTCGTTCGATGTTGATATCGTAATCTGATGAATGAATGGCAATCCGTACTTCGTTAGATGCTCCCACTTGCAGACTGATGATATCTCCATTTGTATCGGATGGCCCGATACTGCCTTGCCATTCAGCCAGAGGTGGGATTGAGTCGCTTATTTCCTCTTCATCAGTATGGATTTTCATTTCAAATCGATACGGATTATCCTCGGTTCCTCCACCGGCTCGAACCTTGATATCTAATCCTTCATCAGATGGTGATTCAACTACTAGGTTATCTCCGTCGGTATTTCCAATCAAGGAGGGCGGCTGAGTCGATTTGTCATATACGTCGATACTGAGGTTAGTACGAAATGCTTCGAGATTAAGAGCGATGATGTCCCCCTTTCCTGAGGGGATATGAATTGCATCAACATCGTTCTCCACGAGTAATCCTGTATTCTGTCCCTCGTTGGCATCTTGTACATCTGGGTCACTCATTGATTCTGGATGATCTTCCACTTCGTGTCCCTCGGATGTAGGGATCACGTAGTGAACATTCCAGTGACTAGAGTTGTGCTGCGGAGGAAGATGTATGGATACTGTACCTTCTCCACCATCTAACCATATCTCTGCTGAATTACTTGCATCTGCTTCTAACTCGTGAACCTCTCCGTCGGAATCTATGATTCGGATTGAGGCAGTATTGCATGCACCACTGTTAGGAGAGTCGCAGCTTAATTGAACCCATCCAATGTCACCATTGGATTCCACCTCGATTATTTCCTCACTGCCAGATTCTGCTGTAACGGTGAGAGGATTGCAAACAGTGAGAATCAGAAGGATTACCGCGCCAACTGTGGTCGCGAATCCCCTGCCCATGAGACAATCTGCCGAGAAGGGGCACTTAGACCCACGCGCAGGAGTGTCACCTAATCCTGTAGAAACACTCCGTAGGACACCTGAATGGATGAGAATCATTCAAGCGAGCCTTCAGGATGGGCGTGGTATGAAGGCACTCGGACGGACTGTTCTCGCTAGGAACCGTCATGCTCGAATCCTTGGACTTGGGGATCGTCGTTCCCCCTCGTCTGAAACCCCTGCGATGGTGATGATTCAGGATGATCCTGAATCATTCCTCCCTCATTGTGCTTTTCGTTTCAAACGCGATCCTACCAGTTCACCTGCTATGCTTTCAATGGAAACATTGGACCCTGATTTCGATGTATCTGGTGAGTCCTCGATTATCCAGTGGGAGGTAGAGGAAGGTCTTCACCTACCACCATCTCTGAACGACTCGGATTCAGGTCGATCCGGCGGAGATTCTGCGTGGCTTTTGTTATCTTGGCAGAGCCTTCATCATGATTCTCGTCTTTCCAATCCCGATCTCCGACCAGATATCGTTGTTCTTGTCGATGCTCCACAGCTTAGTTCCTCTGGCGCCGATTTAATTCTCGCAATCCGGACATTAAGAGAACGATTCCCAGCGGCTCTTTTGTGGACTCCCGGCTTAGGGGGCCCTGATAATGCAGCCCTCTTATCTTGGATGGGTGTAGATCTATTCGATTCATCTCGGGCCCGCTTCGCAGCTAGTCATGGACACCTGCTCACAATGCTGGGTCCTCGCCCATTCCATGACAGCGAATCTGAAGATCGATGGATTCAGGAGTGGGTCGATGTTTCTCATTCGATCCGTTCAGCAATTCGAAATGGGACCTTGCGTGAATTAGTTGAGATGCAGGCTCTGAATAGCGCAAGCAGTGTCGAGCATCTTCGTAGATTCGATGCTTTACTTCGAGACAATGAAGCCCCTCTCAATCGATTTGTTCCATCTTCACGCAAATTCCGATTTAATGCAGTCACTAGTCGGCAGGACCCTTTAGTTCACGATTGGAGGCATCGTGTGAGTGAGGACTACAATCCTCCTAGTCATTCATCGCGTATCCTCCTTCTCCTTCCCTGTAGTCAACGGAAACCCTACCGTGAATCACAAAGTCACAGAAGGTTCGCTCGGCACATCCAATCTAATGGAGTAGATCAGGTGATGGTTACATCTCCTCTCGGGCTAGTTCCACGTGCACTTGAGGACCTTTGGCCAGCAGCACATTATGACATCCCAGTTACAGGGGATTGGGACCTCGATGAATTAGACATGATTCATTCGATGCTCGCCAGGCTAGTTGAGAGAGTTGGTTACGAGAAGGTTATCGATCATTCGGGAATGAATCTTGCATCCCACTTCCCGAATCTAGACATCATCGATTCGCGAGAAGGTCGCACCGCAGGGAATCCCGAGTCTCTTGAGCGTCTGGAATCTGTCATCAAAGAACTGGTCTCTGATCTCGGTATTCGGGCACCTAAGGGGCATCGTCACCGAATCGAATGTTATCGGGCGTTGTCGCGGTTTCAGTATGGAACTGATGCCTGGCTCGACGATGTCCGTATCGAAGGAAGACCCCCAAAGTGGAGGCTTCAGAAGAACAGCATACAGATTGCTCAATGGCATCCTGATGCTGGACGTTTCGCTTTCTCAAAGGCGGCTCTTCCTATTCTTCATGAGACGAAGACCCTCCCTGAGATTGAGCTTCAAGCAGATATTGATTGGAGAGGCGATATTTTCTCCACTATCATCTCTTCATACCCTGCAGGTATCCGTGTAGGTGATGATTTACTTGTTATTCAAGATGGGAATTTGATTGGTTCTGCACGAGCAACTGCCTCACATTGGGAATGGGCAGGATCTCCTGGTCGCCTTGCCCGTTCACACCATCGCCTTGGCTGAACCCATGCTTCTCATGGACGGAGCGGTTAAAGAGGGGAAGCAAGTCGCGGTGCTGCTGAGGGGTCATTAATGTCGAGGATGCACGCACCTGGCCGAGGCAAGAGTGGGTCTACTCGACCTCATATCGATTCGGCTCCGGCATGGTCTAACACTGATAAGGCCCAGATTGAGGAGACAATCGTTGATCTTGCTAAGAAGGGCCACACAACCGCTCAGATTGGAATTATTCTACGCGACCAGCATGCTGTCCCAAGTGTTCGAATGGTCATGGGTGAGCGTATTGGACAGGTTCTTGCCCGCAACGATATATCTCCTTCAATCCCGGAGGATTTGATGGATCTCATGCGCAAGGCTCTCCGGATGCTCGACCATCTATCCGAGAACCGCAAGGATCTCCACAATCGCCGTCAACTCCAACTTGTTGAATCCAAGATTCGTCGTCTTGCTCGTTATCACAAGGGTGCAGGGTCACTTGAATCTGATTGGACTTACAAGCGCGAACAACTCCGTCTTGCAGTGAACTGATACCCTTGTTCACAGCGTAGGGGTCTTGAACCATCGACTCTGTGGTTCTGAACTATGACATCGCTCCTTGAGATGGAAGCCTTCGCAGGGCCAGTTGATGCCATCGAAGCAGCAGTGTCGAATATTGATGCAGATACTACATCTTCATTGACAGTAATCGCTCCATTGACACTTAGTGGAGCATTCTCTCATGCGATGATTGAGGCTGCTTTAGTTGACAGGGGGCTGACATATAATCGTCGTTTTCACCCTCATGATCCAGTCCATCATGGTACTACGATTCTTATTGAGGATCAAGATGAGGGGCCTACGGTTTGGGATTCACAATCTTTGATATTAACAATCAGGCCAGCGACGGTATTAGCCCTCGCAGGTCATCGAGGCGATGGTCGACATGGTCGACTTTCACCCGTGGCTATCGCAGCTGCTCTGGCAGAACGTATCGCTCCAGATGGTGATCGAACGTCACGTCTTCGTCCTTTCGTCCTTGCAGGGAATTGGATGCACGATGCACTTGATCAGGCCTACGATCCAGTATATACCCGGTTACGGGATTATCTTCAGGAGGTCGGATGCATCGATGTACGTGCACTCCCCGAGATTCCTGATCCGGAAGTGTCAATGCTCCCTGGTGTTGATGCATTTGCTTTAGAGAGTTTACACCTTGCATGGTCATCGATGGACCAAGAAGACAGAGCTCGTGCGCTTTCGAATCTTCTTCTACCCTTGATACCTCTCGATCTCCCCTCTACTCCGAGGGTTGAGGAGCTTGGGTGGCACAGAATTATCGCTCCATCATGGTCAAGGGATATGGCCTCACAGATTCATGATATTGGGCAATCATTCCATTCTGCTGATAATGAGCGTTTATTTCTGAGTCGCCTGATTGACAGTCTTGTTCGAGACGGGATGCACATCTAATCATTCGATTAAGAGTGTCCTTCCACAACCGCCACACTTGAGTCGAAGTGGCCGCGTATCAGATGGAACTGGGTTGGCCTGATTGCACTTGGGGCAATCGATGATGGGAATGTCACGGTCGGGGACATCTGAGATATCAATTGAGCCCTTTTTCGGACTAGCGAATACGATAAGGAGCCCCATGATGAAGGTACCACCTTCGGCACCGAAAAGAAGGTTCATCTGGACTCCATAGATGTACAAAATTGAGACCGTGGCTCCCATCACTGTGAGCCATATGGTTACAGGAATTCGCATCCGATTCTTCGTAATCTTGAAAATAAGCATCAAGGTAAGTGTCATACCAATAAGGAGGAGTATCAGACCTACTAGAGGTGCATCTGTAATTGAGTTAGCCGGTGTAATTGTTACTCGAAAATCTTCGTTACGATCATCTTCTCCGAAGCTAACATGGACATTTTCGGATATACCATATCGTAGGTAACTGTAATCGATACCGTCTCCATATACTCCTGCGATTCCTTGCGTAGGATTCGTTGAAAGATGGGCATCAAGGGTTACTCCTGTCCAGTAGGTCTTCGATTGAGATCGGACGAAACTCTCAATCATCGTGATTTCTCCACCATCAAGTATGGTCGCAGTCTGGATGCGAATTTGTAGAGAACTAGATTTCACTCCGTAAGAATCTCTCAGATCGATATCGACATTGATAGCCCCTTCGATATCGAACGGTGTTGCCCCAAGAATTGCAGTAGAATCCAACGCTAATCCTCGGTCTAGGAAGTCGGCTAGATTCCGTGGGCTTGAGATGAGATGGTTCTCCAATACTTTGATTTCAGCATCACTGATTTCTCCGTCTTGGATTTCAGAATCGATTAAGCTTGATTGTCCAGCGCTAATCTCCCTCCACCATGAGGTTGAGTCCAGAGTATCATTCCCGATGTTATCCAAGCCCCATCGCATCCATACTGTCACCGCTCCATCGATGGTTAACGTGCTACTTCGTTCTAGCCGATCACCTGATTGTCGAAGTTCCAATTCGAGGTCGAGTGTGCTTCCACCTGTTCTTACAGGCTCAGTTCCAAAGTTCCATCCGCCTCCATCTCCGCTACCTTCTCCAAGTTCGATCTGGTGTTCTAGTTGTGCTTGAATGGTAACACCCTCTTGTGGATTGAGTGTGAAATTCATTGAGTAAGTTCCACTAGAACTGCCTGCAGGAATGCTCCATGGGTATACAATCTCAACTCCAGATGTAGTTGTACTTATGAATGGGACATCTTCGGTAATGATCCCATTAATCCTGGCTTCCATGTTCTGGAGATCTGCCAAGTCAGCAGCATAATCAGAGTGGAGCCTAATCGGAAAATATACAACATCGCCATCTGGATTAGCATCTTGCATATCGATTGTTACAAGAGGCGAATTCATAGTTAGTCCAGCATCCGACTCAGGTCCACCCCAGGTTAGATACAACTCAGAGTTATCATCAGGTGAATTCCAAATCACTCCACCTTCAAGGTAGAAAATGAGTTTCAATGTGTCACCTTGGTTTACTTGTATCTCATCAATCTCGACTGGAAAATCATAGCTTCCTCCTCTTCCGCCGAAAGCAAATTCCCCACTCAGGAATGAGATGCCACCTATGATGATCTCAGTGGACCAATTTCCTCCAACATTTGATGCACCCTCGACAACGTAGTTGATGCGATGTGTCCAGGTGCCACTCGGGATTGTACCATCTGCTCCGATTGTTTGTTCGAAAACGTACAACTCTGTTCTAGAGGCTGCTCCTTCAGATGTTGCTTCGAGTTCTTGTAGGTCCGTTAAGAGTGTTTTCGAAGGGGTGAATGATCCAGTGGTTGCATCAGCATCGCCGATGAAAAATAGTGTGTGTTCAACAGCTCCCTGATGCATAGTTCCGCTGGCGGCAGAACTATTTTCGATACCATTGTAGGGAACCATCATCAGACACATTATGGCGAGAATCGTCATAGATACCCGCCGCATACCCATCCCAAGTCCCTCCTACCCTTCAACCGTCCGGCAATTATCTAATCATGAAGATATGTGAATACTAGTGTGCCATCTTCTTGAATTTTTGTAACGATGGCGAATCCCACTCTTTCAAGTTGTACGACTTTACCTATCTCAAGATCAACATTTTCAAGTCGCCCAAGAAGTCGCTTAATCTGATTCCCCTCCACGGTAAGAAGAACGGCATCACGGGAGTGATGTTCGAGAACCCAATGGATAATTTGGCGTCGATCAGAACGGTCGAAGTCCTCTACTATTGCAGCATCTTCGGATACTGTGACATTCGCGAATTCCTTTAGCCGCAGGCTCGCGCTTAAATCAGTTGCTTGCATGAGGATGGAATCCCCATCCTTGGGTGCCGGCCATTGTCGGTTACCCATCGAAGCATTCTCTGGATGAGAGGGTATATTGAAGCAATTTGATGGCCATGTTTCATTCATCTCCAATCTTCGCGATACAGGGTCTTGAACAAAGGAGTATCGTGGAGTGCTGGATTCAATAGCCTTGACGTTATGTGATTCGATGGTCTTCATCGACACCGCGATATCTTTCTGTGTTAGCCCCTGCTCTAGCCAGAAAGAGCGAATCGCTTCAGGTGCGTATCCCTTTGAGCGGAATGCAGCGATGGTGGGGAGGCGCGGGTCGTCCCAGCCAGAATAGGTGCCTGCTTCGATATCTGTTCGCATCTCGCTGGTAGAGAAACTGCCGAACTCATGGACCTTAACTCGCCCCCAGTACAATGTATGTGGATAGGTCCATCCTCTCATCTCATAGAGTAGTGTCTGTTTCCGAGTGGAATCCATGAGATCCTTTCCTCGAACTATATGTGTCACTCCTTGGAGATGATCTTCGATGGCTGATTGGTAGTCAAGAAGAGGCCAGACACGATAGGTATCTCCTACCTTAGGATGTGGGGTAGTTTGGATTCTTAGCGCAGGCCAATCGCGCAGAGCTGGATTCGGTAGGTTCAGATCGGTACGGATGCGAACTACCGCGTCTCCATCTTGCCATCCTCCTTTCGAGTTGTTCATCTTCTCCCATCGTTCTACATGCTCAGTTGCAGTCAGGCTCCGACAGGGACAAGGTGCCTTACCATCTCTAAGCTCTTTGAAGTCGCCAGCAGTACAAGTGCACACATAGGCTCGCTCTGCTTCTATATCCTCAATGACATGTTCGAGATAGAGTGGCATTCTCTCAGAGGCGGTAACGATTCTATCTGGTGCGCGGCCAGTAATCCATTCGAACTCTTTTACGATGGTGTCGTAGGCTTTGATTGAGGGTGGTTTCCTCTTTGTGTCGGTATCATCGAATCTCAAGATGACCTCGCCCTCATGCATTCTGGCGAATTCGCTGTTAATCACAACTCCTCGACTATGTCCTAGGGACATTGGTCCATTCGGATTAGGTGCGAATCGGAGCACCACCCCTGTTGGTTCTCCATCGAGAGGGCGGAGACCTTCACGCCGTTCCTTGACTCTCTTTTCTAATGCTTCAGGGGCCTCTTCTTCGAGTAGAATTCGGACATGTTCGAGACCTTGTTCATTCGCCAACTTGTTCGCATCGTCAACAGCGTTCTGGATTAGACCCACAAGGTCCCGTGCATGCTTCTTGAGATTGGGGTGCGCACCGAACATTCGGCCGAGCACAGATTTCATCTCGCCGGCTCCATCATACTCGAGTGCATTCTGGAGAGAGAACTTCCGAATCGCCTTCGCGACTTCCGGGTCATCAAGATCAGAAGTCATCGCTTTCATCCCTCGGTGTGTCGGCTTCGCTCTTGACGCTTGCCGAAGACCATTGGTCGATTCGTGATTGTCGCCGTCCCTCAATGAAGTCTGAACGTTTTGGAGGAAGTCCCCTGCCCAAGTCTGACCATTGTCGTTTTACTGTCTTCCAGCCCCACCTAAGATCTGGATCCGGTTGTTCCTGTGAGAGGAGTATAGGCAGTACTGATTGAGTGTTGGGATCGGAGGGGTAGCCTGAACCAACATTGAATCCCCGATCTTTAGCGATAGATTCGATGACTTTGTCTCGATGTACCTTGGCTACGATTGATGCTGCACCAGCAACTGGATTATCTGCATCTGCTCCATGTTTGGAAATGACTGACTCTACTACTTTGACACTAGAGATTCTTGAAGTGACATTCCGTCCGAAGCGAGCTTCATTTGTGTCGCAGGCGTCGAGAATTAGTTCTTCGATGCGTTCGATATCCAAACCATTGATTGCTTCACCAAAGAGGTCGACTTCTAGGTCGTTGAGAGTTTTCGTTTCCATGGTTAAATCGATTCTTTCTGGGGAGCATTCGATGATAGAAACCTGCCAAGTTGGCTCTTCATGGATTATTTGACTCAGTTCTTCCCGTTTCTTAGGTGAAAGTGCCTTTGAATCATCCACGCCGAGGTCGATTAGTCGCTGAAGGTCAGCAACGGGTATGGCGACAGCGGCGACTACTAGGGGGCCGAGTACCGGGCCACGTCCGGCTTCATCAGCACCCACGATCATGTGTGTGATTCATAGGTCTAGGTCGAAGACCGTGTCGGTGCTATCTCCCTCATCTAAGAGTTCGAGCACTAGGTTGTCCGCTGCGGCGATATTCTCCTCCTCCTCGTGCCGATCTAGGATGTCGCTAGCCTGCGATAGTTCACCTTGATCCACCATCCGAGGAGCTTCTACAGAACGTTTGGATTTTGAACGGAAGGATTCGACAAAGGCATCAGACTCTACCTCCGGTGATATGACGCTTTCTCGCGCTTCTGTGCTCCGCTCAGAGAATCGTTTTTTCCAATCTGAAACGGTTTCCATGGATTTGGTTTCCGGGGTATTTTCCCTCTTCATCCGCTCAAGGTCCTTCTGTCGGCGAATGAGAGCCTGGTTTAGCAGAATGGAACCAATCGCTACGACGATTACTGTCATAACGAGTCCATTCCATTCAAGCAAGAAAATTAGTGATTTTTCGAATGCTACTGCGATTGCAGAAGGTTCTTCTTCCTCAATAGGGTTCTGAATGACGGCCGTGTAGTCAATATTTGTTGAAGTCGAGAAATTCTGTTGTGGGTCACGAATACTCTGTACAGTCAACTCTAGTGTCGCAGTTCCATTTCCAGTGAATCCTTCAGGGACGCTAGAATAGGCCTGAAATGTCATGTTCATTCCTTCTTCAATATCTCTACATTCGAAGTAGCGGATATGCTCCGCTTCGGAATGGAGGGCATCTTCTGGGGGGATGAGGCCGAAAACAGCATCCACATCCATATCCAATGCGACCATGACTCCATCGAAGTCATTCCCGTCGTTACGAATTGTAATTGAGATAATGACGTTATTCCCCTCTCTTCCATCCTGTGTTGCGATGAGTGCCCAGTCAATTACGGGAGCAACCTGAATATTCCGTGTGATGGTGGCGTGTGTGACTCCCCCTGATCTGACCTCTATTTCCAGGCTTCCTGTCTGTAGGGCATCAGTCCCTTCATCGATAGTAATCATAATCGGGATTGCTGTTTGAGTCCCTGATTCACTCACATTGTATACTTCAGAAGAGGTTGCCACACTGGCCCATGCTGGGGACTCTGTGACATGTATCGTGAACGAGTCCTCCAAGTTTCCAAGATTCTCCAAATCCATTCTTGTGATACAGGTCTGTCCAGGGTCGATGCGTTCGCAAGCTGCTGGATTCTCTTCGGTCAGTGATGCGTCTCTGACTCTAAGAATTCGAACAGTTTGGTTCTCTTCAAGAATAGTAAGTAGGTCATCCAACCCTTGAGCAAGTACTCGAATGTGGATCTCTCCTTCCGCATCAAATGGCGCCGCATATTCAAGAATGGCCACACCACTTTCATTTGGTGCAAGATTAGCAATCTTGTATTCGTCGAAAACGCCAACTGCCCAACCACCTGAGTAGAGGAAGTGAGCTGGGGAGGCATCTGTTAACGGGGTCCCTTGAGCATCAGTAGCCAGAATATCTAGATGGATGCTTACTGGACGATTGCCAAGATTTCGTACCTCAACAGGGAGTCGAAGTTTGTGTCCTGGGTCAATTGTAGCTTCTGCATCAATACTCACGATTTCGATACCAGATACAGGTTCAACCTCTATCGTGAAGTTCCAATGTTCCATTGGTCCGCCGGAATATGGTTGGGCCATTACGGAGATATTGTGGCGGCTTCCTGCAAGTGGCATGCCGTTTACAACCTCTGGCACATGGACTCTGAATTCAATCCAGATTAGTTCGCTAGCCTCCATATTTTCATCAATCCCAATCTCAGGAGTTCCGTTTCTAGTCCAATCTAGGTTCCATCCCGACGCTGACTCTATACTGAGATTAACCAATTCAGTGTCGTTGCCCTCGTTGGTTAGATTGACAAGTATTGTCACAGATGTACCGGGAGATATTACGAAGTTCGAACCATCTTGACTCCCAAAACGAAGTGTGCTCGCATTGGTTTCATTGGCATCACCCCCCTCTCGGGATACCACCCGTTCCACGCTCTCCGAGGTCATCATTGATTCCGATGCAGGGATGGCAGTCGATAGGAGGAGGAGGAGTACGGCAATGCATCCTCCTCTCAAGGCGTGCATATGGCAGGGTTAGGTTCGAGCGGTTTAACCCGTTCCTATCTTTGCGTAGTTGTCTATTGATTCAGAGTAATGGATCAGGGATTGCTGAGGAGAGTGCTCCCACATCGAATTCTCCAGCTTGAATTGGAACTTTGAGTCCAAATTTTTCGGAAACTGTGGGATCGATTTCTCCGAATTCTCCGACGAAAATATCTCCTACCTTTACCTTGGCCCCTCTGCCTGGAATCCAAGGTCCATCTCCATCATCGATGGCATGGAAACTAATCTCGTCTCTTGCACCTAAGTCCCTCATTAGAGCCTGTGCGATGCCCTTCGCACCAGTGAATCCCGTTCCAATTTCTGCACATGCCCAGGATACTCGCCATCTATTGGCATGGTCACGGACTACTTCCCCACATTCTTGGACACGTTGGGGGAGTTCATGGTGTTGATTTGCTGAGAGTAGAGAGAGTAGGGAAGGGAGGACGCTTTGGCGCAAAATAGTATGGTCATTCGTAATTGGATTAGCGATACGCGTCACCGCATTATCTGGCTTCCATCGCATCCTTTCAAACTGAACTTCATCGTTGGATAGGGTTAGGCTTTGGACTTGTTGAATACCCTGGGATGACAGGCTTTCGTTGATTCGGCGAACAAGGGATGAGCGTGCGAGAGGTTTTCCTTCAAGAGCTAGGGTCGAAGTTGCCTCGCCTAGGCTCTCGTAGCCTATTCCAGTTGCGACTTCCTCAACGAGATCAATAGGATGGAGTAGATCGAAGCGCCATCTGGGCATTTCGATTACATGGATAAGCTCACCAATTGCTGCATCCGCCCAACGTTCAGACTTTCGAGGCCCTTCAGTTGCGGTGCGAGATTCGACGAGTCGGCCACCCATGCGCTCAAGAGCACTGGCTATTCGAGACGAATCGATATGGCCTCCAAGGATTCGCTCAAGTAATCTCGCAGGGAGATGATGACGTCGGGCACTACCATCGGGGCTCTGGAATATCTCTCCAGTCGCAGATGTCATTCGCACACTCTCTACGGTGCCACCTCGCTCGTGTAGGGCGAGACAGATGAGGAGGAGGGATGCTTCACAGGCTCTCGGGTCCCAGCCTGTGACGTCAATCAGGAAATCAGTTGTGGATTCAACAACGGTAGTATGGCTCCCGTTGATGATTGGAGGGAATGATAGTACACGCCCGACAGCATCTTCGATTACAGGGACCGAATTCATTCCTTCAAGCAGATGTGCATATTCCATTCCCTTAGGATGGTGTTCTAGAATCTCATCAATGCTCATTGCTTCTTCCATGGCCAAAGGCACGAAACGATGGTCGCGGCTTACTGCACGGACCTTGAACGGTGGCGCAAGGCTGTTGAGGTCGTGGACGCCGATTGAAGCTAGACGACGTCGCCGCCCCAACGTGAGGTGTAGTTTCTCTTGATGGTCCATGAGGCTCTGGATGAATGCGTCTTTTTCCTCAGCAGTTGCCCCTGTATCAACGCCGCGTACGGCTGCAGCAAGGATTACTGGACGAATGGAAGCGATGTCGCGTTCCACCTCCATCGTCATCTCACCATCTTCTACATCGAGGATAGGGGCCTGTACTCTCTGGTGCAGGAAGGAGCGAGCAGCCCGGGTCATGGTTTCGACAGAGAGGAGATCTGCACGGTCAGGAAACACTTCGATTTCTATCTCTTCTTGGTTTGAACCTTCGACCACGCACCCGATATTGGATAACTTTGCTTCCCAAAGATCAGGATCGTGGATGACGCCATATCGAGAGAGAAGTTCCCTGATTGTGGCATGTTCGTAGGTCACGGTCGGCATTGTGATTCCATTCCGGGCTGTTCACTCTCCGGTTTGACCTCTTCGCTTATTTCCGCGACCACATTGGGAGAGGTTGTCGGTACCCTTCCAATCTCAGACCGGACATCGCTGCGGATTCATAGGAATTAGCCCTCAGGTGGTGACGCTTGAGTTCACTCAGACTTGCTGCTCCCATCTGCTGGAGCCAACCGCGCATCTCTTGTTCTCTGGTTTGGATCTCTGAATCCAGAGTAGTTGCGATTTTCTTTACAGTAGTCGGCGGAGCTTCATCTCCGATGAATGGCTCGGCAAGAATGCCGTGCATGCCAGCTGCGACTACTGTGAGGATATCTGCTGCAGTTGGTGTCCAATCAATTCGGAGTAGGACAGACATCTCGACCTTCTGCTTTGAGAGCACTATGCCTACAGTTGGAAGTGCTGCTATGGCAGGGGCTGATCCGAGTGCCCTTACATCTACAATCGCACCGGCAAGCCCCAGCTCAGCCGTCATGCGCAGGAGTCTTTCAGTATGGTCCACATTATCCATCAAGAGGACTGGTGCACGTGCAGGGAGGAAGCCCGATGCGACCACGGTGAGACCATGTATCACCGATTCTGACAGGTTCGGGAATCCACCTAGGTCAATCACTGCCCCTCCCGCTTCGGATAATTCCTCTCGTAAGGTCGAGTAATTTTCTTCGCTGATACGTACGAAATCGATTGTTCGAGGGGATGTATCTGTCATGCAAGGCTGGCTATCAAGCCCGTTCCCACCTTTGGAAGGCCCTTTCGTAAGAATCGGGATCCATGGGCTCCGAAGGTCAAGTCCCGTGGATGTAGTCGGCATTTTCACAGTGGAATCAATTGTTACCATGTGTGAGGTAGAGAGGGCGTTGCCATGTGCGCATAAGCGGACACCCTCGAATCGACCAGATGATCCCTTCTGAGGTGCTAAAATTGGAGCTCCACCTTCAGTGTCAGTTTCGATTACCTTAGCGTCCATTGTCAGTTTGAAACTATGAGGTGAGAGCAGGTCGTTAATCTCGACAAGCTCTTCGGGTTCAATTGTTCGTGATTTAGCCCCTTTGCCTAGAGATTCAATCCTCCCATCGACTACGATTCGGCCACCAGTCATCCCTTCTCCAATCTGTTCACCGGCATTAGACATCAGGACGATGGTACCATCATTCATAGCAGCCCCAACGCGTTTCCCTGCATTCCCTCGAACAATTAGCAGCCCACCAGACATGGATTCACCTGCTGCGTCTCCTGTATCGGAACGCAAAATCACGGTTCCACCAGTCATTCCAAGTCCAACATGGTCACCAGTTTGCTTCGTGATTGTACATTTTCCGTCCTGATGGTAAGCGCATGCCATGTGGCCAACGGTGCCAACCACCTCAAAGAGAGCGCCATTGTTGGCACTGCCCACTAGGTCTCCCATATTCCCTAGCAAGCGGAGCTTGAGTTTCGCAGGGAGATGAGTCATTACGCCTGTTTCCTGTTTCTTCGGTTTCTCGTCCCCAGATCTATCCCATCCAATCTTGACGGCGCGGTCCAATTGGATGGCTTGGTCAAGCATCTTGGATAGGTCTCGTTTCAAGCGCACGCTACGCTGCGTAATCTCTGAACGGGACTCCATTGCCAACCCGGGGGTCAAGGCCGTCCTTGACCCCTTCGGCTCGTTTTGGCCTGAGAATGGTTGATAGAAGGCCTGTGCGGGGGACGGGCTGAGGAAGTCACATGAGTATCAAAGTGGCCATCAATGGATTTGGAACGATTGGGAAGCGTGTAGCTGATGCAGTAGATGCGCAGGATGACATGGAGATTGTGGGCGTCACTAAGACCGGGCCATCATTTGGTTGCGGCTTGGCGGAGAAGAAAGGGTTCCCACTCTACTGCACATTTGATGACGCAGATCGTATCTCCTCCTTTGCAGAATCAGGATACGAGTGTCAAGGTGGGCTTTCCGACTTGCTTGCCATCGCTGACGTTGTCATCGACTGTGCGCCTGGAAAAATGGGTGCTGATAACCTTGCCAAGTACAAGGCTGCGGGTATCAAGCACATCTTCCAAGGGGGTGAGAAGCACGCGCTCACGGGGCAGTCATATACCTCAAGCGCTAACCATGCAGACAACCTTGGTGTAGATGGCGCCCGTGTAGTATCTTGCAATACCACCGGGCTATCCCGTACCCTTGTTCCTCTCTACGAGCACTGTGGTTCTCTCAAGGTTGAATGCACAATGATTCGGCGAGCTGCGGATCCGGGTGATTCTAAGAAGGGGCCAATCAATGCCATCGCACCGGTACTGAAAGTTCCAAGTCACCATGGTCCAGATGTCATGACAGTTAAGCCGGAGATAGAGATTAATTCCCTTGCTGTTGCAGTTCCTACGACAATAATGCACGTCCACGCGATTGTCGCAGATTTGCCAGATGGCCACGGCTTGACCACAGAATCAGTCCTTGAGATGTGGCGCAACACCCCTCGTGTGATTATCATGAGTGGCGCAGGTGACAGAATTACTACTACGGCAGAGGTCATGGAAATGGCTCGAGACATCGGGCGCAAGTGGGGAGATTTACACGAGATTTTTGTCTGGGAAGATGGAGTCAAACTCAATGGTAATCGTCTATATTACTTCCAAGCAATCCATCAGGAGAGCGATGTTATCCCCGAGAATGTGGATTGTATACGCGCTATGATGAACACTGAAGCCGACTGGCGTGCAAGCGTCGCCAAGACAGATGCCGCAATCTCCGCATACTATGGTCTCTGAGCAGAATCCACACATCCTCATAAAACCATGAAAAGGGGGGCATCGCCCTCGCAACCCATGGTCGAGCGTAGACTGAGCGTTTTACTGGTCTCACTCTTCCTGATTCCGTTGATTCCATTAGGCAATGAAATGGCTGAGATTGATGCGCCTGAAATTACTCAATGGACATCAGATGAAGCCGCATCTCATTGGTCAATTGGTGGCTCTCCAATCCTTGAGAAATCGTCACTTCGAGCCGCTACAGGAATTCTTCATCCTGTCACTGGTTCATTCGATCCAATGATTTCCACTCCCATTCTCCCAGAGGGCCTTCATGATAATCTGGATGTTGTTTCCACGGGATTCTTGATTGTCCAAGATATAGACGCAGATTTGAGCGATCTAATGGGATGGCTTTCGATGCAAGGCTACGAGGTTCTGGATGTTCTTCCAGATGACGCACTCCTAATCCGTCTACCTACTGACCCGGCTCGTCTCGACGCGGCGGTTTCGGCTATTGCTGCCAACGAGGACATCCGATGGTTTGGCAGTCAACATCCCGGTTGGCGTCTTTCTCCTAACTTACAGACAGAGGGTGTACAATCTGTGAATATCATTCCGGCTCCCGACCTAGATGGAGATGACTTACTATTCCTTGAAACAACATTATCGCAATTGTCGCTCGAGAGAGTTCATTGTGATGCATGGCTATGTCAGGCTGATGATCTGACTGTTTCTTCGCTACTTGAAATTGCGAAGTCGGGCTTAGTATTGTTCATTGAGCCGGCTCCCGATATCGTGCTGGAAAACCTGTATGCTCGTTCAGTAACTGGCATTACAGCAGTTGTTAGCTCTACCAATCCAGGTCTTACCGGGCAAGGCCAAGTGATCGGGATATCAGACAGCGGCATCGATCAAGATCATGGTGACTTCAATGGACGGATACGTGGCGTATACAATCAGTATGGTCCTGATAACTCTGCAGCAGATACTAACTCGGGACATGGTACGCATGTGACCGCAACCATCCTAGGGGATGGATCTGGCGATTCTTCCACGAAGGGTATGGCGCCAAATGCTACATTCCATTTCTATCAACTCGAATATGATCAAACAGGTGCCCTTGCAAGGTATGGTTCGCTATTCGATATGTTCCGACACTCATGGCAACAGAATGCTAGAGTGCAGAGTAACTCTTGGGGTTCTGAGAACCTTGGCGGCCAATATAATTCGGATTCACGTTCTGCTGACTCGTTCACAAATCAGTATGGTGACTTCCTAGTTCTGTTTGCCGCGGGCAACGAAGGAGCCAACGGTGCTAGCAGCGTGTCTCCTCCCTCTACTGCGAAGAATGTCCTCACCATTGGAGCCTCGACAAGTGGTCGCCCGGGTACTTCTCCTTCAGGGCAGGTGGCCGGATTTTCCTCAATTGGTCCTACCCTAGATGGGCGAATAAAACCGGATCTTGTATCGCCGGGAGTCCAGATTTGTTCAGCACGAGCACAGGAGGCACAGTCCCCAATGGGTTCCTCCTGCTCCTCCGCACGGCACGTTGATGGCAGCACTCCCCTGTACCAGTCGATGGATGGTACTTCCATGGCGACTCCTGCTGCTGCAGGTAATGTGCTCCTCGTTCGACAGTTCCTCTTTGAAGAATTCTCAATCGCCTCTCCACGATCCGACTTACTGAAGGCCTTGATGATTAATGGCGCCAAGGATATCGGAGCTTCAGATATCCCGAATATGGACGAAGGATGGGGTCAGATTGATCTCGAACAGACACTGTATCCAAAGGATGGAATTGTGCCTCTGAATACCTTCATGGATTGGAATCAAAGCCTTGATCCGGGATATTCCTATGTCTATACCTACGATTGGGATGCATCTCACGGTATTGATGTCACAATCGCTTGGAATGATGCTCCTGGTTCTTCAAGTGCAAGCCAATCCTCATCACGATTGGTGAACGATTTAGATTTGACAGTCATCGCCCCAGATGGTACCTCCTATCGTGGCAATGTATTCTCACAGGGAGTAAGCACAACTGGTGGAACACATGACCGGGCTAACAATGTTGAACGCGTCCATATCCCTGCATCCAATGGGCTCTCGGGTTCGTGGCAGGTCCGAGTATCTCATGCAGGCGGCGGGGCTCAAGATTTCGCCATGACTGCAACTGCGATTGGTTCGGAGAATATGATTCCAGATCTTGCAGTATTCAGTGGTTCTCTCTGGGCTTCAGCTGATTCTCCCCTAGAGGGTGACGCCGTTGTGATCCGTGCTGCGTGGTTGAATCAGGCACCGGGGGAAGCATCAGGATATGACATCGTCATTGAGGATATCTCAACTGTTCCGCCAACTGAGATTCTCCGCTCTACACGTGCATCTATTGCAGGTGGTTCAGCTGATTCCATTAGTACTCAGCACACCTTCCAGACGACTGGTATCCATACCCTTCGTCTAACTTTGGATCCAGATGGTTCCGTAGGTGAACTCAACGATGAGGTCAACGGGACTGACAATAACGTCTGGACTTACGATCTCAATGTCACTGCAATCGGGGTCCGGATTATTCCTCATCTTGAGTCTGGATTATTGCCTTCTACCCCTGAGGAGTTTGTGGCCGCTTCATCACGTGTTCTTGATCCACGAATCGAGTCTTCAGTGGCCTTTGAGTTGGATATAATGAATGAGGGCACGGCGATGATTGAAGCCGGACTGATTGTGACTCCTGTGCAATATGTGCGTGACGACGGCGTTCTTGATGCACCCGCAGATGAATGGTCCCGTGTTCTGAATGAATCAGGTCCATGGAACCTACCTGAAGGCGGTCAAACAGGTTCAATCCGCACCATTACGCTAATTTTGACCGATGTGGATGCTGATCTGAATGCACCCTCAGGCTCAATCTATGCCTTGCCTGGGACTCACGTTGTTGATCTCACCTTATATGACCGCATGTCACCTCTTGTCTCATTCAATGTGCGACTAACCGTAGAGGTGTTGCGTGTCGAGGGGTTGGATACTATACTCGCTGGTGATCAGGGCCTAGCAGGCGTTCCGGGAGAAACAGTCAGTTATACAATCACAGTGCGTAACTCTGGTAACGGTCCTACCATCTTCGACGTATCCTGTAGTAACTCAGAAAGATGGGCGGTGGAACTTGGCTCAGGCAATTCTTCAGCTCTATCGCTCGATCCCCTCAATCGATTGCAGTTTGTAGCCCTATCAATCCGTGTTATTATTCCAGAAGCTTACCTTGGTGAGCCGGCTTCTGGTATGCAGGTACAGGTTGATTGTACTATTGTCTCAAGTGCAGATGAAATGGTAGGGTCTACAGAATCGGTTCAGGTTTCCGTACTGGAGAGTAAGAGATTTACAGTGGACATCTACGAAGAAGATGGGACTCCTGTAGGTGCATCTGCCCTCTCTGCTCAGCGTGCCGTTTTGAACGAAGACATTGTTAATACCACTATCGAGATTGAGAATGAGGGTAATATCCAGTTTAGTGTCGAGGTTACTGTGAGTTCAGGATTAACGACATGGCCTGTACGCCTCCTTTCAGACGGTGTCGAGGTTACAATGCCTCATTCAGTGATGTTACAACCGGGTTCGATTAGTACGCTTGTCGCTGAAATGATTGTGCCGTTTACCGCAGATAACCTTGACACAAACATGATCACTGTACGCACCTCTACGGGTTTGCTTGATCCGTTGGTGAATCAGAGTAGATTCATTGTCGAACAACGAAGTGAATATTCTTTCCTTGGTCCAGAATCGGGAATAGTTTCAGTCCTTCCTGGTAATACTTCATCATTCAATGTCTCAGTTCAGAATGTCGGCAATGTCCCCATTGTTCTCGATTGGGTATTCCCAACTTTGCCAGATGGATGGTCTATTGGATTCCTATCATCTGCCCCTATTACATTGGCAATGAACGAGGAACGTGTTGCTAAGATTGGCCTTACCATTCCGCTTGGTATTGATGCTGGCATGTCTCCTATTGCAGTCGACATACTTGTTCGAGGAGGTGTATCTTCAGCAGAACTGAATCTTGCACGTTCTATATCTCTGGGCGTCCAAGTGGAGGAGGCATCAGTGCCAGTTGTTTCCTTCTCAGATGATCGATTCACTGATCTCCCTCGTTCGGAAGTTACGATACTCAACATGACTGCGATGAATGGTGGAAATATACCACTCACCACGACCTTCTCAACAGTGGATATTAGTGGTTGGGTCGTTGATTTTGAACCGTCTGGAGTAACAAATCTTGCCGCCGGTGAATCAGTCGATGTGGAGGTAAGAATCACTCCTTCTGATTCTGCTGAGCCTGGAGTCAAATCATTTGTTATCCTTGCCACAATGGGTGATGACCTAGTTGTTGAAGCTGGAGGTTTTGAAGCCACTGTTGCTAGTGGAACCGACTCAGGGGGCGTCACGGGCTTCCTTGCGAGTATTGGTGTCCCTACATGGGCTGTCGGAATCGTTCTCTTAGTTGTATTCGGGATTGCTTTGCTTGGCCTCTTCAGCCTCCGGAATAGAGGTATTGACCGATTATCGGAGGATGAGCGACTGGTACCAGCTGGATCAGCTTTGAATCAAGGCGATTTCCAGCAACGGATGAGTGCAGCTTTGGATACTGGTGTAGTGAATGAATCTCTAGTTAGTGGAGGTGTGTCTCAGGCGGAGATCAATGCTGCGCTCAATAGTGGCCTTGCCCCATTACCTGCCAAGCCCCCTTCAGGGATGCCCCCAGGCCATGGCAGTGCCACTCCACCTCCTGGCCTCCCTCCTGGTTTTCCTCCTAATGGTTGATGCCGGTCGACTTATCCCTTGTCTCCACATCGTGTGTCTCATGGAATCTAGCATTGTCCTCTTTGGACCACCTGGCGCAGGTAAGGGTACACAGGCCGGGCGTATCGTTGAAGCGACAGGAAAACCACAGGTTTCTACAGGCGATATGCTCAGAGCTGCTGTCGCCGCAGGAACAGAACTTGGGAGAATCGCAAAGGGACATATGGAGTCCGGGGGACTTGTACCCGACGACGTCATTATCGGGCTGATTAAGGAGCGCGTCAAAGCACGCGATGCAGAAAACGGCCTCCTTTTCGATGGTTTTCCTCGGACTGTAGCTCAAGCTGAAGCTCTAGCCGAAATAGCTCCAGTATCCCTTGTAATAGCCATCGAAGTTGAGGATGAATCAATCGTTGGCCGAATCACGGGGCGTTTTACTTGCGGAGGATGTGGCTCTGTGTATCATGATCAATTTCGGCCTTGTGAGGTTGAGGGGCAGTGTGATGAATGCGGCGGCTCAGATTTCAAGCGTAGGGCTGACGACTCTGAGGATACTGTCCGTGCTAGGTTATCTGCCTACCATGAACAAACATCTCCTCTGGCGTTATGGTATGAGCAGAGGGGGCTTCTCCATCGCATTGATGGCAATGCATCAATCGATGAAGTTGGAGTAAGGATTTCAAAAATCCTTCCAGAATGAGGGTTTTGTATGTCTCGTCGGAGCCGAAATCGGCGTATTCGTGATGAACGCGCCCAAAAAGCGGTGGACGAGTTGTCTACAATCCTTCTCAATCATGATCTTTCAGATCGAGTTCGTATCACTGCAGCACGGGACCTTGTTCGGACTGCAAGGAGGCACAATTCCAGATTACCAGATTCGATTCGCCATTGGATCTGCCGTTCTTGCCATAATCCGATGTTGCCTGGTGCAGGCGCCCGTATCCGTATCCGTTGCGGATTCAGGATTACTACCTGCACTATATGTGGTCAAATCCGTCGTTTTCCAATCAAGGAAGGTGAGGAGTGATGAAAGAATCAGATATACCACGCCACATCATGGATTTGGCTCGTAATCCCGATTTTAAGGCGACAGTCCGATTGGGTAGAAATGGGCTTACTGAGTCGATTATAGAGGAAATACGTGTACAGTTATCAGCACGTTCGTTAGTCAAGATTCGTCTCAATCGAGGATTCGCGGATGGGGGCGAAGCGCGCTCCGAAATTTTCACCCATCTGGAGGAACAGGCCGGTGCTCGATGCATTTTCTCCCGTGGTAATGTTGCAGTTCTTTGGAAGAGAACATGAACTCATTATGTCATCTAATTCTGACGGATGGTTATTTGAATCGGGTTTGAGACACATGCAGATATGCGCACCCGGACATACTCTCAAGCGTTTTGGTTGCGCGCTTCGATTCTTCTTGCAAGTATCGCTGCCCTGATGCTCCTTCCACTGGCTCAGGCAGGCGGCGGCGGAGGCCTTGCGGGTCGTCATTGGTATGTGGATCATGTGCCGGACATGCCTGGATGGGCTCTCCCCGCCTCGTTCCTAATTCTCGCCGGTGTTTACGCTTTGATTATCACTGAGGTAATCGATCGTGCTCTAACTGCCCTCCTTGGAGCCGCAGTTGCAGTTGGGGCCTTGCATCTCGCTGGTGAAGGGCCAGCCCTCCTCGATATTATCATCTGGATTGATTGGGAAACAGTTGGCCTCTTGCTAGGGATGATGGTCATCGTTGGAATTTTGTCAGAGACAGGCGTATTCCAGTACGCTGCTGTCGAGGCTTATGCACGTAGTGGGGGGTCAATCTGGCGGCTGATGGTTATCCTCGCTGTTATCACTGCAGTGTTCTCAGCTTTCCTTGACAATGTTACCACAATGCTACTCATTGCACCGGTGACCATCCAACTCGCACGTGTGTTGAACTTAGATCCGATCCCACTTCTTGTGGGAGAGGTGATGTTTTCGAATATCGGCGGGACGGCCACGCAGATCGGGGATCCTCCAAATATCATAATCGGTGCAGCACTCTCAAGGTCAAAACTCGCAGACAGTGTCCTTGCTGATCAATTCATCACCTTCGCAGATTTCGTAATCAATCTTGCTCCCGCTGTCTGCTTAGTATTCCTTCCATCACTCTGGCTCCTTCATCGCCTTGAGCGTGATGGGCTAGACCTAGTCCGAGATCGTGACATCGATTCACTTCGTGAAACATATGCAATCAAGAATCCAGTCATGCTCCGAAAGTCCGGCGCAGTTCTCGCCCTTGTTCTTGTGGCGTTCTTCGCTCACAGTGCTTTCGAACATCCATTGTCCAGTGTCGCAGTCATTGCTCTTGCAGGTGCACTTCTGATGCTTCTTGTAACTACTCCTCATCATATCGAAGAGGCACTTGATTCAGTAGAGTGGAACACACTGATGTTCTTCGCAGGTCTGTTCATACTCATTGGTTCTCTTAGTGCCATGGGTATGGTTGAGGCTTTAGCTCAGAATACTAAGTCGCTCATCGAATCTGCACCCGCTGAGAGTCGGCTTATGGTCGCACTTCTTCTCCTTCTTTGGGTGTCTGCGATTGCCTCGGCCTTCATTGACAACATTCCATTCACAGCAACAATGGTACCTGTGATGATTACCATCGCAGAGGATGCTGCAGTAGGTCTTCCACTCGGTCCCTTGGCGTGGGCCTTAGCTCTTGGAGCATGTCTTGGCGGTAATGGGACATTGATCGGTGCATCAGCAAACGTTGCAACGGCGGGCATTGCTGAACAGGCAGGCCATGCAATCTCTTTCAAGCGCTTTTTCAAGACAGGTTTCCCAATCATGATTGTAAGCGTCATCCTTGCTAGCGCGTATCTAGTGGTCATGTTTGTGATTGAGTGGACGGCACCTTGGATCCCCTTCGCTCTTGTTTTCGGTGCAACTGGTGGCCTTGTTTTGATTGGACGATTCACGGGTCCAACTGACCTCAGTATAATCGAAGAGGAATGAACGACGGGCCGTCAGCATGAAATCCCTCGGTAGGGGTGGATGAGTACATGCAGGAGTGCCGAGTCTGTGGCCTTCTGTTCGGAGGGGGCAATCGTTGCCCGGGGTGTAAGAGTATCTTCGGGTCGGAGATTGAGCCGATGAATGACGATGGTGTACCCTCTGGTCCTCTCCCTGGTGCTTCTGGCCTTGCAGAGATTCTGACCGAAGTTGAGGGAGTTAGCGGGCCGGCTCAGGAGAGTGCCCCGGGCTCCAGTCTTCCTTTCACTATCGGTACATCCCGTTCCTCTGAGAGTATCGAACTCCCATTTGGTACTGGGGCTCAATCAAGCCTCCGAGTTAGTGCTCCAGAAGATGAAGGAGACGATTCTGCACCATTGCTCGAAGATGCCGATCCAGTCGATGTACCGGTCGCTGAATCAATTGTCGATGAGGAGCATGTCCCAGTACCCGAACTTAATGATGAACCTACTAAAGTTGTTCAGGAGGTTTTACCCGCTCCCGTTTCCATCGAGGAAGAGCCTCAATTGTCTACCTCCTCTTCAAGCTCTATAGTGGAAGATGAGGCATCAGATCTTCTAGTTTCAACTCCGGTTGAAGTGACGCTACAACCTGATTCTGACAAGGATGTGGTGTATCACGATTATTCTGATGATTCGAACTTTACTGAGGTATCTGTAGACTTCGATGAATTGGTAGATCCGGCGGAAGCGGCAAGTTCGTTCGATCCGAGTTCAGCATCAGTACGTTTAGTTCAGATGCCAGCAAGGGCATTAGTCCTCAACCCTCCATTCGAAGCAGGCCAGCGGGAAGTGATGGTCGAAGGCTTCCATGCAATGCAGCGGGATGATTGGGATACTGCCGCTTCGAAATTTATGGAACTCTGTGGAGAGAGGCCCGGAGATGCTGCAGCAATCAACAATCACGGCCTTTGCCTACTGCAAAATGCTCTGGCTGACTATGCTTCATCTCCCGGAGGAGACCCGGCGGAAAGGCCGTTATTCCACGCTGCAATTCTGACTCTCCGACAAGCCGCCATGGCTAATCGGGAAGATGCATCAATCCTGATGAATCTCGCAACTGCTCTCGGTGCCGCCGAACGCCATGAGACAGCACTTCCTATTTTCGATGCAGCATCTTCACTGGCCAAGGAGACCGACATCAATCTTCTGAACAATCATGCCGTAAGTCTTCAGGCTCTTGGCCGCGGTCTTGAGGCATCAAATCTGATTGAGGCTGCGGTTGCTGTTCGACCGGATGATTCAATTCTGAATGAAAATCTGCGAATTTCTACCCTTGGCGGGGCCTAATTCCACACATATTTTCCGTCATACTGTTCCGTTGTCTTCATATACGGGCGGTATGTCGGACGGATGCTTAGTGCACCCCAGCATGCGCTCATGATGGGGGAAG